>JBGAWE010000057.1:0-23277 GCA_044227705.1 Saprospiraceae bacterium | reverse complement strand
GAATCCTGATTTCATTCGTTATCACAAATTGAAGATGAAAAGAGATACATAGCCCTGCAAACCCAAAAAAGAAACAACCCACTGACCAACCGACTTTTTAGAAAGACAAAATGACCATCTACTTCTTGCTCATCCCGCTGGCCGCCGCCCTGTCGATGTTCCTTTTCAGGGGGAGCATGGCCAAGAACGTCGCCCTCGGCGCGGCCCTCGCCAACCTCCTGCTCACCCTTTTCTGCCTGACGAGCTGCGACCACTCGGCCACGACCTGTGTGTTCGACGCGCCGTGGATTGGCTCGGCGGGCATCCACTTCCGGCTCGGCATGGACGGCATCTCGACGCTCCTCGTGCTGCTCACCAACCTGCTCGCGCCGCTCATTATTCTGTCCAGTTTTCCGAAAGATTTTGGCAACGAGAGCCGCTATTACGGCCTCGTTCTTTTGATGCAAGCCGCGCTCGTCGGCGTGTTCACCGCGCTCGACGGGCTGGTTTTCTACATCTTTTGGGAGCTTGCCCTCATCCCGATCTACTTCATCTGCGCCATCTGGGGCGGCGACAACCGCATCCGCGTCACACTGAAGTTCTTCATCTACACCTTCCTCGGCTCGCTGCTGATGCTTGTCGCGCTGATTTTCCTCTACCTGAAAACGCCCGGCTCGCACAGCTTTTCGATTGAAAGCCTGACCGCCGTGCAACTGACGGCGCAGCAGGCATGGTGGGTTTTGCTGGCGTTCTTCATCGCTTTCGGGATAAAAATGCCCGTCTTCCCCCTCCACACCTGGCAGCCGGACACCTACACCACCTCGCCGACGGGCGGCACGATGCTCCTTTCCGGCATCATGCTCAAAATGGGGATTTACGGCGTGATGCGCTGGATGCTCCCCCTCGCCCCCGAGGCGATGCGCGAACTGGTCCCGATTTTCATCACGCTGGCCGTCATCGGCGTGGTCTATGCGGCGCTCATCGCCGTCAAACAAACCGACCTTAAACGGCTCATCGCATACTCGTCCATCAGCCACGTCGGCCTCATCGCGGCGGGCGTTTTCGCATGGAACCTCGACGGGCTGCAAGGCTCCCTCGTCCAGATGCTCAACCACGGCATCAATGTCGTCGGCCTCTTCTTCGCCTGCGACTTGATTGAAAGAAGGCTCGGCACCCACTCGCTCGGCTCGATTTCGGGCGTGGCGAAGGTCGCGCCGAGGTTCGCCACGCTCTTTTTCATCGTCGTCCTCGGCGCGACGGCCGTGCCGCTGACCAACGGTTTCGTGGGCGAGTTCCTCCTTTTGAAAGCCGTCTGGCAGTACAACAACTGGCTTGGTGCCGTCGCCGGACTGACCATCATATTTGGCGCGGTCTACATGCTCCGCGCGTTCGGCCTGCCGATGTTCGGCGAACGCAACGAGGAGACCAACGGCTTCGCCGACCTCGATTTGAGGGAAACCCTCGTCCTGGGGGCGATTGCCTTGCTCGTCGTCGCGCTCGGTTTCTACCCACAGCCGGTGCTGGACTTGACGGCCGATGCTGCCTCGAAGCTGCTCGGGCTGGCTTGGTGATTTTTGAAAAACAAGACGTAACCGACTGGTTTCCAGTCATTTGAGATAAAAAATGTCCGCTCTACTCTCCCTTTTCCTCACCGCCCTCGCCACCTTGATGGCCGGTCTTTTCGGAAAGAAAAGCCTCGTCCAGCCCGTCGCCTTCCTCGGCACGGCCTTCGCGCTCGGCTGCGCCGTCTGCACGGAGGTCAACATGAAAGACCCTTTTTGGAACCACGTGCCGATGATGAGCTTCGGCCCGCTGGCCACCGCTTTCAGCATAGTCGCGCTGCTGTCGATGCTGCTACTGCTCGGGCTGGTGCGCTTCTCCTTTCGCGACCTCGAAAAGACGCTCGGCGACCACCTCGGCCTGATGCTGTTCAGCCTCTGCGGCGCGCTCTGCCTGTTCAGCTTCACCAACCTGACGATGCTCTTCCTCGGCGTCGAGATTTTGAGCATCCCGCTCTACGTCCTCGCCGGTAGCCGCCGCGACTCGCTCGGCTCGAACGAGGCCGCGCTCAAATACTTCCTCATGGGCTGCTTCGCCACCGGCATCCTGCTGTTCGGCGTGGCCCTCGTCTTCGGCGCGACCGGCAGTTTTGATCTCCAAAAAATCGCCGCTTCCATCGCCGACGGCCGTGCGAACACGACCTACCTCCACGTCGGAATCCTCTTGATGACGGTCGGGATGTGCTTCAAGGTCGGCGCCGTCCCCTTCCATTTCTGGTCGCCCGACGTCTACGAGGGCTCGCCCTCGCTCGTCACCGCTTTCATGGCGACTGTGGTGAAGACGGCCGGTTTCGCCGCCTTCTTCCTCCTTTTCAGAAAAGCCTTCGACGGCGCAGCCAACTTTTGGGAACCCGGCCTCGCCGCGATTGCCGGCATCACGATGATTCTTGCGAACACGACCGCCATCTTCCAGAACAACTTCAAAAGGATGATGGCCTATTCGAGCGTATCGCACACCGGCTACCTGCTGCTCGGCCTGCTCGGAACAGCGGGCGCGGCGTCGAGCGGAGCGGTTTTGCTCTATTTGCTGACTTATTCCGTCGCCACGATTTGTGCCTTTGCGGTTTTCATCGCCGTCAGCGAACAGTCGGGTTCGGAGAACTTCGGCGCGTTCGAGGGCCTCTCGAAGCGCAGCCCGATGCTCGCCGCCGTGATGGCCTTGTCGGTTCTCTCGCTGGCGGGCATCCCGCCGCTGGCCGGTTTCTTTGGGAAATACTTCCTTTTCGTGCAGGCTTTTGAAAAATGGCCGTGGCTCGTCGTCGTCGCTGTGCTCAATTCGGCGGTGTCCATCTACTACTATTTCCGCGTCATCATCGCCATGTACTTCGAGGAGCCGAGCCGCGAGGCGGTGGCCGTCCCGCGAGGCTTCGGCTGGGTCGTGGTGGCCGGACTGGCCATCATCGCGCTCATCTGCCTTGCCCCCGGCGCCGTGCTGGCTATGGTCTAAAACCCGCCTTGCATGGCCAATTTTCTGAAAAGCAAAGCCCATTTTTTCCTCTGGCTGCTCATCGCACTTTCGGCTTTTATTCGCCCGAAATGGGAGCAGCCGCACTGGAACAGTGTCCTTACCTACGACCCGCTCGGCTACTACTCTTATCTGCCCGCCGTTTTCATCCACCACGACATCCGTCCCGGCGCGTGGGCGGAGGAAATCCACAAAAAATACGGCCTCGACATCGCCGCCAACAACTACGTCCCCTCCCCCGCCGGGCCGGTGATGAAATACCCCTGCGGGCTGGCGATGATGGAGGCCCCCTTCTTTCTCGCCGCCCATTTTTTTGTAAAAGCGACGGGCGGCGAGGCCGACGGTTTTTCAAAACCCTATCAGTTCGCCGTCTCTATGGGCGGGCTTTGCGCGGCTTTCATCGGCCTGTTTTTCACTCGAAAATCGCTGCGCCGATATTTTTCAGAAGGCGCGACGGCCGCGGCCCTGCTCCTCCTAGCCCTCGGCACGAATTGGTACCACTACGCCCGCTGGGATTTCGCCCACACGCACCTGTGGTTGTTCGCCGTCCTCGCCGCGCTCGTCTGGAAGACCATCCGTTTCTATGAAAAACCTGCCCTCGGCCCGGCCGTCTGGATTGGCGCGCTTCTCGGACTGGCGACGGTGACGCGCCCGACCGAGCTTGCCGCCATCGTGATTCCGCTTTTCTGGGGGATGGAATTATCTCCAAAAGGCCTCACCGAACGCCTTTCCTTTTTTCAAAAAAACTGGCAGCTCCTTTTCGCCGCCGTCGCATCGGCGGTCGCCGTCTGCCTTCCCCAATTGATTTACTGGAAAATCGCCTCCGGCCAGTTCCTCTTTTACAGCTATCCCGGCCAGACGTTCAGCTTCCTGCACCCGCACCTGCGGCAGGGCATCTTCAGCTTCCGCAAAGGCTGGCTGGTCTACACGCCCGTCATGGCCTTCGCCCTGTGGGGCTTCTGGTTTCTGTGGAAGAACCGCCGCGAGCTTTTCTCGGCCATCGCCCTGTTCGCCGGGCTGACTATCTGGCTGGTTTTTTCATGGGACATCTGGTGGTACGGCGGCTCCTTCGGCCAGCGGGCGATGGTGCAGAGCTACGCGCTGCTGGTCTTCCCGCTCGCCGCCTTCCTCCAGTTTGCGTTGAAAAGCGAGGGCCGGCGGACGGGCTTCTCGCTCGTCGCCGCCTTCCTGATTTTCTTGAACCTCTTCCAAAGCTGGCAGGGCGAGCTGTGCGGCATCGGCCTCGACGCGGAGGACACGACCGAGGCGTTCTATAAAAGGATGTTCCTCAACTTCCACCCGCGCCGCGCCGACCTCAAGCTACTCGACGGCCGCCACGACTACGGCGACCTGACCCGCGAAAACCTCTGGCGAATGCCCTCGCCGAAACCCGACACTTCCAGCCTTTCTCTTTTTGAAAAAGACAGCCTCCCCGCCATCCGCTGCGACGGCGTCCGCGAGTTCACCCCCGTCGCGTCCATTGCCCGGCCGAACCGGCGGTGGCTGCGCGCCTCGGGCAGTTTTTACATGGAAAGAAAGGAGTGGAACATCTGGCTCGGCCCCCAATTCGTCATCGAGACACGGGACGCGGGCGGCAAAGTGCTCGACGCGGCCTATCACAAACCCGTCCGGCTGCTCGACGAGGGCCAATGGACGCCGCTCTATTTCGACCTCCGGCTCGACGACCCGCGCATCGAACGCGTCGAAATCTACTTCTGGCAGCCGACCAAAAACTCGAAGCCCATCTGGCTGCGCGACCTGCGAATCGAGGCGTTCGACGAGCCGGATGTTTGGTGAAATCAATAGTCGATTCGCTCCAAAAACAGCCCCGACGGCGGCGCGGTCAGCTTGGCTGGCTCGCGGCTGTAGTTCTCCAAAAAGAACCCAACCACATCTGGTTTCATCGCCCCGCGCCCGACCTCGACGAGCAGGCCGACCATTCGCCGGACCATTTTCCACAAAAAATGGGAGCCGGAGATTTCGATGAAAATCCGGTCGTCCGTCTCGCGGATCGCGCATCGCGTCAGCTCGACCTGGGTCGATTTCTCGCCCGGCTTTTCATCGCCAAAAGAGGCGAAGTCGTGAAAACCGACGAACAGCCGCGCCGCCGCCCGCATCCGCTCGACGTCGAGGCGGTCCTTTATCCACCAGATGTGCTTCTTCTCGAAAGCGTCCCTCCTTTTTGAGATTTGATAGACGTAGTGCCGCTGCTTCGCGTGGTGCCGGGCGTGAAAACGCGCGTCCGCCGGCTCGATGGCGAGGATGTTTATGTCCATCGGCAGCAGGTCGTTGAGCTTTTGCCGAAGGATGTCGGGCGGGACGCGGCCGGGTGCCTCAAGGTGCGCAACCTGACCGCGAGCATGGACGCCCGCATCCGTCCGGCCCGCGCCGTAGACCTCTATGTTCTCGTCGTTGAAAACTTGAATCGACACTCGAATCAACTCGCCCTGCACGGTCTTCTCGTGCTTTTGCAGTTGCCAGCCCGCATACCGGGTGCCGTCGTATTCAATCAAAAGTTTGTACCGCATCTGTGTCCCGAAGCTCTGTGATTGGCGTGTTTGAAGTTGAAAAACTCCCGAAGCTATAGCTTCGGGGCACATCTTCGCCCGAATTTTCGAGCGATGAACCTGTTGAAAGAAGCAAAAGCCCGCTGGCTTAAACTGACCGAGCCGCCCATCCGCCTCTCAAAACCGTGGGCAAAAATCCCGACCGAGCGACTCGGCACTGGCTATGGCGGCTGGATAATACCCGCCGGTTTTTTGACCGAAAAGTCCGTCTGCTACCTCGTCGGCGCGGGGACGGACGTCAGCTTCGACGTCGCCCTGTCGCGCAAATATGGCTGCGAAATCCGCGTCATCGACCCCACGCCCCGGGCGGCTGCGCATTTCGAGGAATTGAAAAGCAGAACCCTTTCGGGCGAGAAAATGCCGCTCGCCGCCTCGCCCACCGGCTTCTACGATGCCGAAAAAGGGGATTTCGAGAAGATGCAGTTTCAAAAAGTCGGCCTTTGGTCGGAGAGCAAGACCGTCCGATTCTATTCACCGCCCGACCCGTCGCACGTCTCGCACAGCATTGTCAACCTGCACCGGACGGAGTCCTTTTTCGACGCGCCCGTCGTCCGCCTTTCCGAGTTGATGAGGCAGAACGGGCACACGCGACTGGACTTATTGAAAATAGACATCGAGGGTGCCGAACTGGAGGTCATCAAAACCATCGTGGAAGACAGGCTCGACATCGGCGCGATTTGCGTCGAGTTCGACGAGAACCACCGGCACCACATCGACCGGAATTATGTCTCGCGGATTGAGGCGGCATTGAACGCGCTCGAATCCATCGGCTTCCGGGTCTTCGCCAAAGAGCCGGGGATGAACAACTTCTCGCTCGTCAACTCCTGACGACGAAGAACCCGTCCGTCCCTTGTTTTTGATAGAGCGGCATAAGGATTCGCCCGTCTTCCTTTGAGAGGATTCGGCCGTTGCGGTCGGTGGCGAGCCACTCGCCTTTCCCTATTTTTTGGAAGTTCTGAAAACCCGGCCGCATCTCGAACCCGTCGCCTGGCTCGATTTTGTGGACATAGAGCAGCTCGCTGACTGGCGGCAAGCCTTCTGAAAACCCGCGCAAGACCGCCTCGTGCGGGCTGGCCAGCGCTCCTTTTTCGATGCAGCCGATGGCCCGAAGACAGTGCACGATGGCCGCGACGGAGCGGCTGACCGAGTCCTCGTCGTCGTGCTGCCCCGCCTCGAAGGCGCAGCTCTTCAGCTCGACGTGCGGCGCGATTGGATGCTCGCCCACAGGTCGCCAGCCGCCGAAGCGGATGAGGTTTTCAATCGAAAAAAACTGGAGGATGGTCCCGCTCACCCCATCGAGCAAGCCCCGAACGACGGGCGCGTCGAGCGAGGCGGCCAGTTGGAGGCTGTCATCGTCGTCGCCGGGGATGATGAATATGCCGCCGCCCGCGCTCGTCGTGTGGAGGTCGAGGAGGGCGACCTCAAACGGCTGTTCCGCCTCGATTTCCGAGCGGATAGCGGCAAGGATCTGGCGCATTTCGAGGCGCTCGCCGGTCAGTTCCTTTTCATCGGAGGCGAGAATTTCCTCGACCTTCGACTCCGTCCAAGCCCGGTTCAGGTCTTTTGGATGAACCTCGCCCGAAAAGGCCTGCAGGTTGCCGACAAGGCCGGTCATCCGGCCTGAAAAACGGAAGCTCGCCTCTCTTTTCCTCTTTTTCCAAAAGCCGAAAAACGGTTCGATGGCCTCCGGCCCGGCCGGCTCGTTGCCGTGGATGGCACCAAAAACAACGAGGAGCGGCCCAGGGGCCACTCCTCGATGCGTTCCGATGATGCGGTCGGGATGCGCCTCGCGGTTGGACTTCATGGCGGCAAAGGTGCCGAAAAGCCCGGCGCGGCTGCCCGGCGGTCAGTTTTTCTTTGTGCGCATCGCGCGGATTTTGGCCATGTGCTCGGCCGACATGCCACGCTTTTTGGCGCCCTCGACGGGTGGGGCCAATGTCTGTTTTGCGGCCGCTTTCCGCTCGGCAATTTTGGCCGCGCGAGCCGCGTGCATTTTGGCCAGCACCTCCTCGCGCGACATTTTCGGCCCGTCGGAAACCGGCTTTCGGCGCAACGGGGGGAAGCCCCTTTGCCTCGCGCTCGGCTGCGCGTTTGGCGGCGAGGGTGGCACGGCCCTTCGCCAGCGCGTCGGCAGTCGACATCTTCGGGCCGTCGGAAACCGGCTTCTTCTCTTTCGGCACGATGCCCCGCGCGGCGCGGTTGGCGGCGGCGGCGCGGGCCTTCGCCATCTGCTCCTTTCGGTCGACGGGGGGCTTCGCGGCTTTTGCGGCGGCCTTTGCGGCGGCTTTTGACTCTTTCGCGGCGGCTTTGGCGGCGGTCTTCGCGGCGAGGTCGGCGGCAATTTGCTCCTTTGTTCGGCGGACGCGCTTCGGGGCGGCGGCGGGTGCGGCAGCGGCTTTCGGCCTGCGAATCGACTTTTGGGCCGAGGCCTCGTTTTCCATCTCGGCCTTCCTTGCGGCACGATTGGCGGCAGCGGCGGCGCGGGCTTTCGCCATTACCTCATGGCGCGACATTTTCGGCGCGGAAGAGGCGGCCTTCGGCTTCGGGCCGCGCTTGGGCTTGGCCTCTGGCGACGACTTCCCAGCGGCGAGGCGGTTGGCAGCGGCGGCGGCGCGGGCTTTTGCGAGGATTTCGTTTTGAGAAAGTTTGGGCATCGCGGCCTTCGCGGCGTTGTCGGCGGCGATTTGCTCCTTCGTCCGCCGGACGCGCTTCGGTTTGGCCTCGGCGACGGGTTCGGCTTGCGGCGCGGCCTCGGCCTGCTGCTTCGGCTTGCGCCCGCGACGAGCGGGCTGCGTTTCAGCGGCGGTGGGCGCAACAACAGCGGCCTTCGGCTTCCGTCCGCGCTTGGCAGGCGTTTTCAACGTGGCCAGCTCGGGTGCGGGCGTATCATCCGGCTCGCTCACAACGACCGAAGGCTCCCAGCCCGAAAGCAGCCGGATGTGGCCAACGTGGTGCCTGCCGTGCCACGAATAGAGCGCGATGGCCTCATCGATGTTTATGACGCGGCCCGCGCCGGGGCTGAAATAGCCGCGCGACATATCCGCCGCCGACAGGTTTTTCAGAAAGGAGACCCACCTGTTGTGCAGCGCGGTGAGCAGTTTCACGGATAGTTTCACGGATCCGGTCTTGCCGTCGGGCAGTTCGGCCCAAAGGCCCTCGGCATAGGTTTTTGCGGAGGGCGTGTTCTCTGTCGCGGCCAGCTTCATGCGGATATAGGCGTTCACATGGCTGTCCGCGATGTGGTGGACGACTTGGCGAGCAGTCCATCCGCCGGGGCGATAAGGCGTGTCGAGTTGGTCGCCCTTCAGTTTTTTGAGCGCTTTTTTGAGTTGCTTCGGCAGTTTGTCGATGTCGTCGATAAGTGCTTTAACCTCTTTCGCCGAATAGGTTTTTCCATAGCCGAAATTGCCGATGGGGTATTTCTTCTGCTCAATTGAAACCATGATAGTGTGATTGATTTTTACAGGCTCTGTCAGTAGAGATAGCCTGTCTGTTGTGAAAAAGAAACTAAACGGATTGGCTCCGGGGTTCTTGCTGCCACAAAATATATTCAGCAACAACACAAACAAATCCGATTAAAGCTTGCTGATTAATTGACCGAGATTGGGACAGGTTATTTCTCTCCGGCTATTGGGATCAAAATTGTGGCTCCTCGCTTTTCAGTCTTTTATTTGGGCATTGAACAAGCATTAGAGCCGAACGCAACTCGTTGATAACCAACGACTTAAGGCTCTGCTTCCAATCACCTTAAATCAATTGGCCGAAAAATCCTGGCCAATAATTCTATCCAGCCCTTTCAATAAGGGCGATTAGCCGACCGAAAAATTTACTGAAAAAAGATTGCGGTCAATTGAGCGAATCACAGAAAACAGATAGGATTCACGGGACAAAATCCTGTACTACATTTGCCTCATGCCCGATTTTGAGAAAGCAATGGCCGCCCTGAACGCCGACCAACGACGTGCCGTTGAGCAAATCGACGGGCCGGTTGCCGTTGTCGCCGGGCCAGGAACAGGAAAGACGCAACTGCTCGCCGCCCGAATAGGGCAAATCCTCAAAAAGACTGATACGCTGCCGCAAGCAATTCTTTGTTTGACTTATACAGACGCGGCGGCGCGGGCGATGCGCGAGCGGCTCACAAACTTAATCGGCCCCGATGCGATGCGGGTGCCAATCACGACTTTCCACAGTTTTTGCAATCGGGTGATTCAGGAAAACCCGGACGCTTTTGACCGGCACGACCTCGAGCCGGTTTCGGAATTGGAAAGGGTAGAGATCATCCGCCGACTCCTCGACAGCGCGCCGCCCGACCACCCGCTGCGGCGCGGGCGGCGCGACCCGTACTTTTTCGAGCAGTACCTCGCCGATTTTTTCAGCCTGATGAAACGCGAGAACTGGTCGCCGCGCCACGTCCAGCACTCGGTCGGCGAGTATCTCGCGCAAATCCCGAACCGGCAAGATTTCATCTATCAGCGGAAAACGAAGGAGAACGAGAAGGGCGGCCTGAAATCCGACAAGCTCGTCGACGCGCGAGCGCGAATGCAGCGCGTGACGGCCGCCGCCGACCTCTTCCCGAAATACAATTGGGCAATGGAGCAGTCCCGGCGGTACGATTACGACGACATGATTGGCTGGGTGCTCAAAAAATTCGGCGACGACCGGACGCTCCTCCGCCTGTACCAAGAGCGATACCTCTACTTTTTGGTCGATGAGTTTCAGGACACGAACGGCGCACAGGTCGCGCTGCTCAATCTTTTGGCCGAGTACTGGGACGCGCCGAACGTCTTCATCGTCGGCGACGACGACCAGTCGATCTTCGAGTTTCAGGGCGCGAGGCTGCGCAACCTGCTCGAGTTTTTGGCGCGACACGAGGGGCGCGTCGAGCTGGTTGTGCTTTCTGAAAACTATCGGTCGTCTCAAAAAATCCTCGACGCGGCGCGGCGGCTCATCGAGCGGAACGAAATCCGCGCAGCGCAACTCACCCTGAACCAACCATTTAAGAAAGGCCTCGCCGCTCGAAACCCGACCGTCGCCGACTTGCCAGACGAGCCGCAAATCCTCGTTTTTGAAAACCGGCTGGCTGAAATCGCCGACATCGCCCAGCAAATCGCGACGCTCGCAGCCGATGGAACGCCGCTCGAAAACATCGCCGTCATCACCGCTCAGCATCGGCAGGGCGAGCGGCTGATGGCCCTTTTGGAAAAGAAAGGCATCGCCTCGCAGACGCGCCGGCCGGCAGACGTGCTCGGTCAGCCGCTCGTCCGGCAGTTCCTCGCGCTCGTTCGCTGGCTCGACCGGGCTTCGCGCCAGCCGGTCGGGGGCGACGAGGAGTTGTTCAAAATCCTGCACTTCCGGTTTCTCGGGTTTCCGGCGGTTGAGGTGGCGAGGCTGTTTTCTGAAAAAACAGAATCGGGCAGGTTCCGGCTCCAACTCGTTGAAAACGAGCGATTTACAAGTTTTTCAAAAAAACTGGACGACTGGCAAGCCGCCATTTATGAGCTGCCGCTCCCCTCTTTTTTGGAAGAGTTAGCGGCGGAAAGCGGGCTGCTTTCCCACCTTCTCGGGCAGCCTGAAAAGGTCTGGCTGCTCGAATGCCTGAAGACTGTGCTCGAGTTCGCGGCGACGGAAACTCTGCGCCACCCCACTCTCTCGCTCGCCCGGTTCGTCGAAATGCTCGACCAGATGGAGGCCAACCGGCTGCCACTCGCGCTGCAACAGACGCTCGGCTCGGGCGGCGGCGTGAATTTTTTGACGGCGCACGGGGCGAAGGGGCTGGAGTTCGACCACGTCTTCATCCTCGACGCGACGCGCGATTTTTGGGAGAACCCCCGCGGCGGCCAGCAGCGGTTTGCCCTGCCCGACACCCTCACCTTGAGCGGCGAAGAGGACTTGACGGAGGCGCGGCGGCGGCTTTTCTACGTCGCCATGACGCGGGCGAAGCGGCAGCTGTGCATCAGTTTTTCAAAAAAAGACCTCGCCGGGAAGCCGCTCGAACCGGCCATGTTCGTCGAGGAAACCGGGCTGGCGCAGGCGCAAACGCCTGTTAACCAATCGGTTCTGCTCGACGCGGAGGTCTCGTTGCTGCTGACCGACAACCGGCCGCGCCTCTCGTCAACCGACCTCCTTCCGCCGGAGACCATCGCGCAGCAGCTCGCCGGGTTCGCGTTGAGCATCTCGTCTTTGAACCAGTTTTTGCGCTGCCCGCTGGCCTTTTATTACGAGCAGGTCGTTGGGGTTCCTCGGGCGGCGACGGAGTCGAGCCTGTTCGGCGAGGCCGTCCACCACGCGCTGGCCCGTTTTTTCGAGAAGATGCGGCACTCGAAAAAGCAGGAGTTCGGCCCGGCAGAGGAACTGGCCGGTTTTTTTGAAACCTTCATGGAGCATCGGCGCGGCCGTTTCTCGCCCAGCGGCTTCGACCAAAAGGTGGCGCACGGGAGGGCGGTTTTGTCCGACTTCCATCATTCCGAAATCAAGGACTTCCCGAAAAACAGCCTGGTCGAGCGCCGTTTCGACCGTGCTGAACTGGACGGAATCCCGCTAACCGGCGTAGTCGACCGGCTGGATTTGACAGGTTCGCGGCTGCACATCGCCGATTACAAAGTGGCCCGGCCATCGACGGAGAACCTGCGCCGCCTCGCCCCGCCCGGCGATGAAAACCCCATCGGCGGCGACTATTGGCGGCAGCTTTTTTTCTATAAAATATTGATTGAAAGCTCCGGCCCGGCGGCCTCGCTGCCCCCCAACTTCTCGGACGCGGCGATCGCCAGCGGCTCCATCGTCTGGCTCGAAACGGGGCAAAAGGGTGGGTTTCCCATCAAAACCGTCGAGTTTTCGGCCGACGGCGTGGCGTTCGTCAAAAACCAGATCAGGGAGGTTTGGGAGAAAATCCAGCGGCACAAGTTCGAGGAGGGCTGCGGGAAACCGGATTGCGCGTGGTGCCAGATGCACCTCGACAACCGGGTTGGGGCCTCGTTCTTTGAGCTGGACGCGGAGGGATTGGATGATGCCTGATGCGCCGTTCCGGCCACAAAAAAACCGAAGCCAACCCACATCGGGCCGGCTTCGGCTGCCAGTGTTCCGCAGTGCGGGGGCCGTTGCGGAGTCGATTAAATGGAAGATTATTTTTTCCGCTCGGCGGGGGCAGCGGCAGGTTTAACGGGTTGGGTGAGGTAGTTTTTCTTTTTTGGTTGCCACCATTTTCGAGCCTTTTTCGCCTTGTGCTCAGCGATGTCGGCGTCGTGGATTCGGTATTTCTTGTTCCACTCGAGGCCGTACTGGTCGGTCAGGTTGAAGTTGACGCAAACGCCGAAGGTCATGTAGTTGTCCTTTTTCGAGGGGTCGCCGCGCTTCGTCGAGGTCGGCTGCGAGAGGGGCGCGCCGTACAGCTCGGGCGTCCGGTAGATGAGGCGGGCGGCTGTGTAGTCCTGCTCGGCGCGGGCCAGCACGTCGGGGTAGTTGCCCGAAACGTCATCGAGGTAGTCGGTGAAGGTGTGCCTGAAACCCGCCTCGAAGCCGAGGTTGACGCGACGCCCGAGCGCGAAGCGGAAGCCGAACCCGAACGGGATGACCGCCGCGACGGAGCTGTACTTTTTCTTCCCAGGCATCCAGCCCTGCCCCTCGGTGCCGAGCGGGCGCAGGTCGTACCACTCGCCCCGGAAGTCGCCCTGCGGGTTGAAGTAGGTCGCGCCGAGGCCCGCGAAGACGTAGGGCGACGACACGCCACCGTCGAGGATGTCGTACTTGAGGAGGCTGTACTCGAAGCAGCTCGTCAGCTCGACGAACTGGGTGCGGAAGCTCAAGTTGCGGTCGTGGCGCGGGTCGGAAGAGCGGTAGTTCTGGTCGCTTCCCGTTATTTGGCCGTTGACGAAGCCCGTCTTCCAGACGACTTTCGGGGTGAAAAAATAGCGGAGCGAAAGCCCATAGGACTTGTTCCACTCGTTGGGGCGGTAGCCGCTGGCGAGGTCGCCCTTGTAGTTGGCGGCGCCGACGAAGAGGCCGGCCTCCATGTACTGCCCCTCCGATTTGCCCAAAAAGAGGGCGAAAAAAGCGGCGAGCGACAGTTTTCGTGCAAATTCTGCTCGTACCATGTTGCAATCAGGTTTTGGATTACTGTGAAAGAATGTTTTTGAAACAGGTCTCTGTTGTGACCTGAAACATGGAGCGCAAATTCAATTCCAATTTTTTCTGAAATTGAGAAAAGGCTGGCGACGAGGCCGGCCGGGCATCCGCGACGAACGCCCGGCCGCCGCAGAAACCTGTCGAACACCGGCGACGAGCGCGGGACACGTGGATACCTTCGCCTCCGTTTCACCGTTTTCGCCAAAAACTTGTCTCCCTTTATGTTGAAAAAACTGTTCACGGCCGCCGCGCTCATCGCCTCGACGGCGGCCTTTGCCCAAGATGCCCCCCCCGCCAACTGGTTCAACCTCGACGCCATGACCGACGGCGTGCAGGGGATGAGCGTCGAAAAAGCCTATTCGACCGCTTTGAAAAACCGCCCGGCCCAGACCGTCATCGTTGCCGTCATCGACAGCGGCGTGGACCCTATGCACGAGGATTTGAAAGACGTCATGTGGGTCAACGAAAAAGAGGCGAAGGGCAAGCCCGGCGTCGACGACGACAACAACGGATACGTCGACGATCTGCACGGCTGGAACTTCCTCGGCGGGAAGGACGGCCGCAGCGTCAACCAGCAGACCGTCGAGATGACCCGCGAGCTGGCCCGCCTCAACAAGAAGTTCGAGGGGAAGAAGCCCTCCGAAATCCCCGGCGACCAGAAGAAGGAGTACGCCTATTATATAAAGGTGCTCGACCGCTACACGGAGAAGAAGGCCGAGGACGAGAGCCAGCTGAAAATCGTCACCAAGCTCGTCGACGACCTGGCCGATGCGCAGGGCTTGATCAAAAAAGAGCTTGGAAAAGACGGCTACGACGCGGCCGACCTCGCCAAACTCTCGAAGACGAAGGATAAGAAACTGGCGAAGGCCGTGTTCATCGCCCAGTCGATGCTCGACAACGGCTACTCGATGGACGACCTCGTGGACGCGAAAAAAAGCCTTTCGAACCTCGTCAACTTCAGCTACAACCTCGACTTCGACCCCCGCTCCGACATCATCAAGGACAACCCCGAGGACATCAACGACAGCCACTACGGCAACTCCGACGTGCGCGGCCCTGACGCGCTGCACGGCACCCACGTCGCGGGCATCATCGCCGCCGAGCGCAACAACGGCAAGGGCATCAACGGCGTGGCCGACCACGTCCGCATCATGTCCGTCCGCACCGTGCCCGACGGCGACGAAAACGACAAGGACGTGGCCCTCGCCATCCGCTACGCCGTCGACAACGGGGCGCAGGTCATCAACATGAGCTTTGGGAAGAGCTTCTCGCCCCACAAGCAGTGGGTCGACGATGCCGTGCGCTATGCGGCGAAGCACGACGTCCTCCTCGTCCACGCGGCGGGCAACGACGCGAGCGACAACGACCACGGCAACAACTTCCCGAGCGACACCTACGAAAAGCGCGGCGGCCTGTTCAAGCCCAAAAAAGCTGAAAACTGGCTCGAAATCGGCGCTCTTTCATGGAAAAAAGGCGAGGACCGCGTGGCCGACTTCTCCAATTATGGGAAGAAAAACGTCGACCTGTTCAGCCCCGGCGTGGCCATCCACTCGACCATCCCCGACAACAAGTACAAGGACGAGCAGGGCACCTCGATGGCCAGCCCAGCGGCGGCCGGCGTGGCGGCTATGCTGCGCAGCTACTTCCCAACCCTGACCGCCGTTCAGGTGAAAAAAATCTTGATGGAAAGCACCGCCCCCGTCACCGGAAAGGTGAAAAAGCCCGGCAGCGACGAACTCGTCGAGCTCAAAGACCTTTGCGTCACCGGCGGCGTGGTCAATGGAAAGAGCTTTGCGTAACCGGCGGCGTGGTCAATGCCGAGAAGGCCGTCGCGCTGGCCATGAAGACGAAGGGCAAAAAGAAGCCGTCGCCGCCGAGGGCCTAATCTGTAAATCCGAAATCGCTAATTCTGCAATGAAAAACTGGCCGCTCTGGGAGGTCTTCCTCCGCTCGAAGCAGGGCCTCGCCCACAAGCACGTGGGCTCGCTGCACGCCGTCGACGCGCGCATGGCCGTCGAGAACGCCCGCGACGTCTACTGCCGCCGCTCGGAGGGCATCTCCATCTGGGTCGTCGAGTCGACGAACATCCATGCCTCGACGGAGGATGCCGCCGCCTTTTTTGAACCGGCGGACGACAAGGCATATCGTCACCCGACTTTTTACGAGGTGCCGGAGACGGTGAAGCATATGTAGCCGCGCCCGGTAGCGCGGAAAAAAATTTCCGCGCTACCGGACCAGCTTCCCGGCCCCTACCCGCCGCCCTTTCCTGTCCAATATTTCTATGGAATAAAGCCCGATCGCCAGCCACGAGACGGGCAGCACCACGCGCCCATCCCCTTCCAGCTTTTGAGAAAACACAGGCCGCCCGGCGACATCGAACAACCGAAAAGTCGCCCCGTCCAGCCCTTCTTCTTCGATAAAAAACAACTCCCCCGCCGCCCCGACCGGGTTGGGGAAAAACCGCAGCGGCATCTGCCGTCCGACCTCGCCCGTCGAGATGGTGATTTCCAAAAAGCCCGTGTCGATGGTGTTGTAAACCGGAGGTGTAAGTACGACGGGATTGAAATCGAAATAAATCCCCGCCCTGTTCGGGATGACGGTGCCGAGCGGGATGTCTTTTTTATGAGATACCCGGAAGTGCGCCCAGCCGTGCGAGGCGGCCTCATCGAGCGCGGCATAGGGCAGTTGGATGTTGTCGAACGAGATTTTCAGGATGCCTGGCCCGGCGATTCCCCAATCGAGCGGGTAGTGGCTGGCGGTGCCGAAACGGAGCGTCGAGGGGTCGAGCCAGACATCGAGCGTGTCGAGCAGGGTGATGTCGGTAGCGAAAAATGAGCCGGTGTTTTGAAACTGGATGGTGTACTCCAAGTCCGTCCCATGCTGCGTAAAGTGCTGAAAGTCAACACCTTGTGGGCTGTTCGCCTTCGTGTTCGGGTCGAAAGCGGCGACGGTTTGGCGGCAGTCGACATCGATCGAGGGCAGGCCGTCATCCTCCGGGAAGTTGTTCGCCAGGCCGACGCTGAAGGTGCCGCCGCCGTTCGTCCCGCAGCCTTCGACGACCGCTGTAGGCTGCGAGTTCGAGGGGGTGTTCGGCTCCTGTCCGGCGAGCATCCGCCACGTCGAGCCGTTGCGCGGCACAGCCGGGGGGGTGAAAACCCCGCCCGGATTGAGCGGCGGCACGATGCCCTGCCGGGTCAAAACCTCATCCTCTATGATGACGTACTCGAGCGAGACGGTCGGCCCGAAGCCGATGTTCGTCGCCTGAAACCGGACGGAGTCGGGGTTGCAAAACCCGTCGAGCCGCAGCGCGCCGCCCGACCAGCCGACCGGCGCGACGCAAAAACTGTCTGGAAAGACCCGCGCCTCGACGCATTTGTACTGCCCGACTAGCACCGAGTCGCAATCAGCCGCCACGTCAAACTGAACCGTCCCGCAATCGCCCGCGCCGACATCGCCGAGCGAGAAAGTGATTTTTTGGCCCGAAACATTCGACGGCGGCTGGCTCGGGTTTTGGAAGGCGAGCCAGTCGTCGAGGAGAATTTCCAGGCGAGCGGAGTCGGCCTTCGCCGTTCCGATGTTGCAGTATTGGGCTGTGTAATGGCTTGAAAAACAGGGCCTTATCACGTCTGTTGCCAAATCGACGGCCATCAGCGGGCAGTCGCCGAGGGGCTGGAGGCCGAAGTCGGCGACGGCGGCGACGGTCGTCAAATCGAAGTTTTTGACGACGGGCGGGCATTCCCCCCAAATCTCCGACGGGCCGAAAACCCGAACCGTCCAGGCGCCCGTGTCGAGGATAACCGAGTAGCTGCCATCGAATTTTGACTGGAAAAAAACCGGTGGGCTGCCCGCCTTCTCCGCTCGCAGCAACCTTTTGAAAAGCGGGATTTCGGTCGCGTTCTGGAAGGCGCAATCCGAGTTTTCATCCCGAAAAACATGGCCCGAAAGCAGGTGCGGCGCAACGAACCGGACGAGCGTGTTGCTCTGAAAGTCGATGGCAAAGCCGCCGTCGGCCGTCGGGCAAAGGGCCTGCGAGTGGCCCACGCCGCCAAAATCCGGCTGCCAAAGAAGGTTCCCGGCCCCGTCGAGGATGGCCGAGAGGCTCTGCACGAAGTTTCCTGTCACCGCAAATCCGCCGCTCGCGAGCTGAACGACCGCTTCCAAAACCGAGAAGCCCGCGTTCTCGCGCAAGCATTTTTGCCAGAGGATGGAACCGTCGGGCGTTGTTTTCAGCAGCCAGCCGTCCGAGGCGCTGGCCGGGGAATGAACGCCCACAAGGTCGCCGTCTAGCGAGTAGGCTTGACCGACGAGGGCGAGGTTTTCGTCGGCCGTCCCTGTCAAGTCATAGCCAGCGTCTATGCCCGTGCCGCCAAAGGTTTTTTGAAAAACAAGGGCGCCCGCCGCGTCGATTTTCAGCAGCCAAGCGTCGCTCTGCCCGTGGCTGCCGGTCACGTCGCCGTCGTTCGAGAAGGTCGTCCCGAAGATGAGGAAGCCGCCGTCGGCTGTCTGCCGGATGCCGGTCGCGAAGTCGTTGGCTGTCCCGCCGAAGGTTTTCGTCCATGAAACCGAGCCGTTTTCGTCCAGTTTCATCACGAAAATGTCGTAGCCGCCGTGGCTGAGCGGGATGTCGCCGTCGGTCGAGTTGGTGCGGCCGCAGAGGATGAAACCGCCGTCGGCCGTCGGCTGGCCTTTTGCCGCGAAGTCGGAGCCGGTGCCACCGAAGGTTTTTGTCCAGAGTGTGTCGCCCGATGCGTCGGTGCGGGCGGCATAGAAATCGTAGTCGCCTGAAAGGGTCTGCAGCCGCTCGCCGACCGCGAATAAGCCGCCGTCGGCAAGCTGCTGTACGGAGCGGAAAGTCTCGGCAAAAGGGTTCGGCGAGCCGAGCGTCTTCTTCCACAAAAGCTGCCCGTTCGGGTCTGTCCTTGCCAGAAAGGCGTCAAAAATGGAATCGCCCGCGACCGCGAAGCCGCCGCCCGGCAGTTCCTGCGCGGCATTGACGTGGCTGGCGGGGCCGAAACCGGCCTGCCATTTCACGCCTATCTGGGCGGTGACGGTCGAGCAAAAAAAGAGGGGGAGGAATCGGAAGGCGGTCGTCCGAAGATTCATAGGCGGTTTGTTTGCTGGTCAAAATTGGGGCGAAGGTTTTTCCGGGGCGGGTTCAGTTTTGAGATTTTGTCAGGAAAAAAATGCAGCAGTTGGCGCGGCCCACAGCACCGAAATTTATTTCAGCCTCAAACAATCATTCAATGCGGAGATAAATTTCCGTGCTCCCGCGGGAGTAGTTTTGTCAGAAATTATCTGCAAAAAATGGAATCAGCCCAGCTCGTAAAAATGCTCGAATCGCTTTCGCCCGAGGAGCGGCGGCGATTGAAGAAGTTCGTCCGCTCGCCCTATTTCGTGCAGCACGGGGAGGTCGTGCGGCTCTTCGATTTTCTCTACGACCCTCGGCAGCCTTACGACCGGGCGCGCGCTTGGCGGGCCGTCAGGCCCGGAGAGGCATTCGACGAGGCGCGGCTGCGGCACGTCATGAGCTGGCTAACGGAGGCGGTCCGGCAGTTCCTCACCGCCGAGGAGCTCCGGATTGATGGAGAAAGGTCGGGCCTTTTGCTCGCCCGCTCGCTCGCCAGGCGCGGGTTGGAAAGGTACGCTGCTCGCGTCCGCGAGGAGGTGAAAAGCAATCTCGACGGGTCTGCCGAACGGACTTTTTTCCATTTCGAACAGCAATTCCTCCTTGAAAAACTGGAGTTCGAGGCGAAGGTCGCGCAGCGGCGGACGGGCGATTTCAGGCTGACCGAGCAAAGTCGCACCTTTTCGACGCTGGCCGTCGCCGAGGTTCTTCGGATGGGCAGCGCGGCGCGGTCGGCAGGGCGGATGGCGGGCGAGGTTCCGAGGGTGGAGCTTTTGGAGGAAGTCCTCTTATTTATCGAGAAGAACGGGCTTCCGGAGGAGCCGGTCGTGGCGGCGCAGTTTCACGGCTGGCACGCGATGGGGGGAGACGCGGGACATTTTTTGAAATTGAAAGAGATCTTGGAGACTTCGTGGCAAGCCTTCCCGCCGTCGGAGGCGCGCGACCTGTGGTTGACGGCCATCAACTTTTGCATCCGCCAGCACAACGCCGGCGAGGCCGACAAGACCCTCGAAGCCCTAAATCTATACAAAAAAGGGCTGAAAAACGGCGTTTTCCTCGACAGCGGGACGCTCTCGCTGTTCACCTACACCAATATCCACTCGCTGGCCATGCTCACCGGCGAGCGGGATTGGGCAAAGGAGTTTCTCGAAAAATACGCGCCGTTCCTGCCGGTTGGCGACCGCGAGAACTACCACAACTACAACCTCGCCAACCACCACTTCGGGCGGCGCGACTGGGGCAGGGTGCTCGAAACGCTCCAGTCGGTCGATTTTCAGGAGGTCCTGCAAAACCTGAACGCGAGGAAGATGCTGCTCGTCAGCTACTTCGAACTGGGCGAGGCGGACGCGCTCGGGGCTTTGCTGGAGAGCTTCGGGCTGTTTTTGAGGAGGCACAAAAAGGAGGTCGGCTATCACTCGGCAGGGTATGAAAACCTGATCCGGTTTGCCCGCAAGTTGTTGATTGTCAATGGTTTGACGACAAAAGGCCGAGACAAGTTGCGGGCTGAAATCGAGGGCGCGGAAGCGGTCGTCGAGCGGAAATGGCTGCTGTCCAAACTGGTTTCTTGACTGTCGTTGCCGGCCGTTTTGCCGAAAAGTCTCGGTTTGGCCAAACCCCAAATCGAGGTAGGGGGCAACGGCCAATTCGGGTGTCACGGGGTTGAGAAACCGGAGGCCGTTCTACTTTTGGGCCGATTAGTCACTTGATTTTCAACCAAACATTTTCAGTTCAACATGAAAAAAATCTTTACCAATCTCTCCTTGCTCGCCGCGCTGCTCGTGTCGGTCGGCGCGTCGGCGCAGGTCTTCTATACGGAGGACTTCGCCAGCGGGATGCCGGCAGGGTGGAAGACCACCGACCCGTCGGGCAACAACGTGCTGTGGAAATACTGCGCAGTGGTCGACACGCTTTGCACGAACCTCTACGGCCACCCCGCACCGCTCACGGCGAGCGTCGCCAACGGCGTGATGATCAGCGATTCCGACGAACCGGGCCAGCTCACGACCAACCACAAGAGCACGCTGACCTCCGCCGCCATCAACTGCTCGGGCAAGCCGAAGGTCTTCTTGCTGATGGACATGCTCTTCATGGTCTACAGCACCAACTCGACGGCCAAGTTCCGCGTCAGCAACGACAGCACGAACTGGACGGACGTGACCATCCCGTACGTGCTCAACGATTTTACCGACGTGGCAGGCAACGCCGACCACGTCACCGACAACCCCTACAAGCCGGTGCTCAACCTCTCGGCCGTCGCGGCGAACAAGCCGAAGGTCTGGCTGCAATGGGAGTTCGACGGCAACTTTGACTTCTGGTGGTTCCTCGACGACGTGAAACTCACGACCATCGACCCGACGCCGGCGGTTAACATGAAAATCTCGTCGTCGTTCTACCCGCTCACGCACTACAAGACCCCGATTTTCGCCATCGAGAAGGACTCCTTCGGATTCTCGTGCAACGTGACGAACGCCGGCTCCGACGACCAGACCGCGCTCATCGTCAAGGCATCGGTCACTAACAGCACGACCGGTGCCGTCATCTACGCCGACTCGCTCATCACGAACGGCCTCGCGGCGGGCGTCGACAGCCAGTTCGCACAGTCGAAACTGTTCGCCCCGAAGCTCTCGGGCGGCAAGTACAAGATCAACTACAACGTCTATGTCCCCGGCACCGTCGACTCGAACCCGGCCGACAACTCGGTGAGCATCCCGTTTGAGGTGTCGACCGACGGCTCCTGGGCGCGCGAGTACGGCCCGAACACCGGCACGGCCAACATGACCTTCACCCGCCCGGCGACGGTCGGGGCCGACGGGTGGGCACCGGTCAGCCTCTTCCACTTCCTCGGCGGGACCAACGACCAGTACCACGTCCGCGATGTCGAGTGGCGCGCCGGCAAGACGGGCGGCATGACCGACCAGGTGGCCAACATCTACTTCCTCGAGGTGAACGACGACGTCGTCGACGCGCAGTGGAACGGCTTCGACCCCGTCGGCCTGCCCATCGACGACAACAACTCCTACACCTGGATCGGCAACCTCACCTACGAGTACCTCGACACGACGACCGGCAACACACCGCGCATCCGCTACCCCATCAACCGCTGGCCCGAGGACCTGCCCGGCATCGACATCAAGCAGGGCAAGCGCTACCTCGTCGCCGTGAGCTGGGAGGGCGCCAGCAGCGACGTGAGCCACGGCTTCGCCACCAACGTGCCGTACACCAACATCAACACCTTCATCTACAACAGCCCGACGTGGTTCGGCGGCTTCTCGGGCGGCGAGTACACGGCCTGGACGCGCCTTTATGTCTTCCTCGGCTCTGCCCTCGGCACCTTTGAGGACACGCCGCTTGCCGCCGACGCGCTCCAGCTCTCGCCCGTCCCGGCAACAGACCGCATCGACCTCGGCATCAAGTTCGACAAGATGACCAGCGTGACCATCACCCTCGCCATGATGAACGGCCAGGTGCTCTCCATCGAGGACAAGATGATCGCCAACGAAACGGTCAGCTACGACGTGTCGACCCTCGAGGCCGGCATCTACATCGCCCGCATCGCCACGCCGGAAGGCGCGATGACCAAGCAGTTCACCGTCGTCCATTGATGGTTTGAACCTTCGGGAAAAGAAAAAAGGCATGAGCGGGGCGACCTGCTCATGCCTTTTTCTTTTGTCGGAACGTCGGTTCTCAATCCTTCTTCCTCACTGGCGGCGGCGTCTTCATGTCGGGCTTGCCCGGCATTTCCGAGGGCATCGCGCCGCCCGGCTGGGAGAACTGGCGCGGTTTCGTTGGCTGTGCGGGCCGCTCCGACGGGGCGAGGATTTTCAAAAGCTCAAGGTCGAAAATCAGCGTCGAGTACGGCTTGATTTGAACCGCGCCCTGCCCGGGCGGGGTGCCGCGCTCGCCGTAGGCCAGCTCCTGCGGAACGGTGATTTTCCAGTGATCGCCCGGGTGCATCATCTTGAGGGCCTCTTTGAAACCGGCCGTCAGCCTGTTCAGGGCGAACTCGGCGGGCACTCCCCGGTCGACGGAGCTGTCGAAAACCTTCCCGTCGATGAGGGTGCCGTGGTAGTTCACCTGCACCCAGTCGGAGTCGACGGGCGAGACCATGCCGTTGCCTTTTTTCAGGATTTCATATTGAAGGCCGCTGGCCGTGGTCTTCACCTCAGGCCGTTTGCCGTTCTCGGCGAGGAAGGCGACGTTGGCGGCCTTGTGCGCCTCGGCAGCCTTGATGTTCAGTTCTTTAGAGAGGGCGCGGACCATTTTCCGAGCGTCCTCGACCTGAAGGAGCGCGGTCTTGCCGTCGATCGCGGCGTCGAAAGAACCCTTGAGGAGGTCGCGGTTGAGGCCGTCCCAGTCCTTTACACGGTTCTTCATGTCGTCGGCGGTGACGAGGCCGATGGCGTAGTTGAGCGAGTCGTTGTGCGTCTTAAGGGTCTGTGCCTGGGCCGGGAATTTGGCCACCAG
>JBGAWE010000401.1:0-2554 GCA_044227705.1 Saprospiraceae bacterium | reverse complement strand
CGACGCTCAACATCTTTCAGGCCAAGACCCTCCTCCATTCCTCCGGCGGCAACGGCGTGCAGGTGGCCCAAAAGTTTTTCGACATCATGCCGCTTTTCGCCAAGCACGCCCTTCCTCGATAACCATCTGCCACCGCCATGCCCTACCCCCGGCACCTGCTGCCCCAAATCGGGTTCAAAACCATCGGCTGGCGCGACGGTCTGCGCCCCTTCTTTTTGGGTCGAAGTGCGCCAACCGCCGATTTTTGGGACGACGAGACCGACCAAGTCCGCCCCAAATTCGTCCTCGACGACAGCGACAGCCGTGAACAACTCAAGGACTACTCGACCAACCTCCTCGGTATTTTCACCGAATCCGACGCAGCCGTCCGGCTGGACAAGGCTTCGCCCAATTTCGATTTTTGGTGCAACGACTGGCGGGGCGAGCAGGCTACAGAGCAGCCCAGCACGGCAGATTTTCAGATTCTGACTGATTTTGGGTGCTTTTTCTATCCTATCGGGACTGTTCAGGGCTTCCCCCGACCCTTTTCCATCGCCAACCAGCTGGACTATTTGGCGCATTGCTACGTCTGCCACACGCCGACGAACGCCAACTTTTGGCACTTTTCAGTCCGCTGGAAAATCGGGCAGGCCGACGTGGCCGACGCGCTGACCAAGTCGCAACGCAAGAACCTGCTCGGCCTCGTCCGGGCTTTTTTGGTGGAGAATGCGCTGCGCGAACTGCCCGCCGACGCGCCCGCGACCGTTCCCGAGGACTGGTACAAAAGCTGATTCGCTATCCTTTCAGCCGCACGCGCCCCGTCAAAAGCGCCTGCATCATCCCCGTCTTCACCCGGCGGCACTTCTCGGCCTGCGCCTCGAGCGCGGCGATTTCGGCGTCCATGTCGGTCAGGGTTTGGGCGATGCGGGTTTGGACGGCGAGGGTTGGGGGGAGGCCAATTTCAAAATCCTGAAACTGCCTGCTGTTCAATCCCGGTTGGCCGCTTCTCATCGAGTTGGCACTTACCCAACGCCAAAAGGTCTTTGTCTGGACATACAATCTGAAAAAGGCGGGGTCAATAATTTCCGGGTTGACACTGATTCGAATCAAGAACCCGGCAAAAACCAATTCCCCATCTGACCCATCAAAAAAGTATGACTTTCCGACGCTCGCACCTGTCCGCGCAAACACGACGTCTCCTTTGTTCAAAAAGTAGTTGTCAGAAAGAGGGTGGTCTACCGAAGCCCTGTTTTCTGCGATGAATCTGCCATCATCGCCAATGTCTGTTATCCGTAAATAGGTGGGCAGGTCGTCGTTGAGCTTGGTGGCCGCCGCGTTTATCCCATAATCTGGTTTTCGATTCAGGCATTCCCCCAACCTCCTCCTCTCCCACCCCACCCCCGGCCTCAAAAGTGCCTGCAGGGCCCCCAGCTTGAGCAGTTTCTTCTTCTCGATGAGCCGCTCGAGGCTGCGCAGGTGCTCGTCGGCGGCGGTCAGGGCGGCGGCGATGGCGGTTTGCTCGGCGAGGGGCGGGAGGGGGATGAGGATGGACTTTACGTCCGAACTGTTTATAGCTGGGTAGTTTGAACCAGCTATCATGTTGTTGACCTGCCTGTTTACAATCGAGCCGAAAAAATGCAGATAGACCCATTTGGGGTCAATTCCTTTTTTACACCGCAATAAAGCAAAGCCTGTTGAGCAAATATAGTTGTCTGCTTTTTCAGCAAAAAAGAGGTGAGATTTCAGGTTAGGTCTAACAGTCGAAAATAGCAAGTCTCCTTTTTGAGCTTTTCGCCGTGCCCTGACTGGCGCTTCCCCAAACCTCATTTCAGAATAAGACAGAAGTCCCCCCTCATCCACATCTTCAAGGGAGATATACCTGATTTCCAAATTCGGGTCGGTGTTGCTTCTCAAATTGTCCATATCGACTTCCGCCACCTCCCCCAGCGTCTTCACCTCCCACCCCCTCGGCACGGCCCCGATTTCGGTCAAAACAAAGTCGTCGGTGTTCATGGCAAGTCCTTTTTGGGTTTAGGCAAGGCGGGCGCCGCGCGTTTTTCGAGCTGGCGGATGCTCGGCTCGGTGGGCAGGTCTTCGGGCATGGTCCCGCCCAGCTCCTGAATGGTCTGCCTGACTTTCTGGCCGACCTCGAGGTGGGTCTGGTTGGCCTCGGGCTTTCCCTGAATCTGTTCGCGGCGGAGCTTTTCCTCGGCCTGCGTGGCGCGGAAGAGGTTGGCGGCCAGCTCGGTGGCGCCCATGTGGTCGAGGATTTGCTGGCTCTTTCCGAGCTGTTTTCGGGCGTGGATGTCGCGGGCCTCGAGGCCGCCATAAAGGCCCTTGTAGCCGAAGTTCTGGAAGATGGCGTAGTCGATGGGGTCGATGACGCCCGCGTTCTTGGCAGCCTCGGCCAGTTGGGAGTTGTTGCGGCGCAGCTCGTTGCGGAGGAAAAGCCGCTTCTCCTCCTCCGAGGTGAGGCGGTTGTACTCGTCGCGCTGCCGCAGTTCCTGCAAACGGGTCTGGACGGCGAAATAGGTCTGGCCGAGTGCGACGACCGTTTTCGACGGGTCGGCGTTTT
>JBGAWE010000056.1:0-22205 GCA_044227705.1 Saprospiraceae bacterium | reverse complement strand
GAACGGGTGGCGCAGCCCCCAATATTCTTTCAGCACCATCTTCACCGAACCGACCGAGACGGGCGACTCGATGAGCAGCGGCACCCGGTTGGCGTCGTCGCCGACCCAGACGCGCATCTTGTCGCCCTCCTTGAAGACGTTGCCCGCGATGAGCTGCGGCTCGAACTCGAGGCAGCGGTAGTGGCCCATGCCGTAGACCTTCTTGCGGTCCCGCTTCCCCTCGAACTTCAGTTGCAGCGGGAACTCCTCCGCGTCCATGTAGAGCCTCATTGAGGCTACGTCGCCCGGTTTCTTTGATGAAAAATCGAGGTTCCGCAGGTAGTACATCAGCGAGACGATGTCGTGCAGGCAGTCGGCGACGGTGTGCGCCGACTCGGTCTCGGGGTCGTCCTTCTTGCGGGCGGCCCAGACGGTGGTCTGCCTGTCGGCCTGTTTGTAGAGGACTTTTTCGTACTTCGAATAGCCGCCCTCGCGGACGCTGCGCGTCGAATAGGTGGGGAAAAGGGTGTTTTTGTCTGCCCAGGACTCGTAGTCGTCCCTCACCTTGAAAAACCACTCATAGCTAGCGTAGGTGCGGCCCCGGGCGACATAATGGTACTGATGCTCGTCCTCATCGACGGTGAAGACGGCCTCGCCCGCCGGGACCCACATGAAGTTGAGGTTGTAGTAGATTTTGTAGGTGAGCTTTTCGGCTTTTTGGAAGGCCGTGTTTTGCAGCGAGCAAGGCTCGACAGCGGCTTGGTTCGCGAGGGTCTCCGACCCGATTCGCCCAGTCAGCGGGCCAGGGACCCTCGCGAGGGAAAGCATAGCGAACAAGCTGAAAATCAACAACTTAGGCGTCATAGCCGAGCGATTTGGAGACGTTGCTGCGCAGCAGGAACCACGCGCCGAGCAACGACGGGAGGATGAGGTTGATTGCCCAGAGGGAGAGGGTCGAGGCGAGGATGGACACCTCGTTGGCACCGAAGAAGCCCCAGATTTCGAGGGCCACGTTGCCCCTTGCCAGCAGCCCCGTGACAGGCGGAAGCGGCACGCTCATCTGGATGAAAAAGAGCGCGAAGACCCCCGCGAAACCGCCGACCAGCCCCGGTCTTATCCCAAAAAAATAGAGGAGCAAGAGGTATTGGGCGGAGTAGACCAGCCCGCGCACGGTGCTCCAGCCGAGCACCTCGGCCAGCTCTCGGCGGGTGAACTCGCGGAGGACTTTGACCTCTCTCCCGAATTTTTTGAGGAAACCCGGCATCGGCAGCCGCTTGGCCAGCGGGATGAGCGCGTCGATGTTGAAAAAGGCGAAGGCCATCGCGCCCGCCGCCACGAACGCCCCTGCCGCCACCGCCCAGACCACCAGCGGCGGCGCGCCGAGGAACCGCCACGCCAGCCACGAGCCGCCGAGCAGCCCGGTGAAAACGAGGAAAATCATCTGGCTGAAGTTGCCGACGAGGTTGGCGATGACCGCCTTCCACTGGTTCTCGCGGCCGACGAAGAGGATGCGGCCGCCGTACTCCCCCACCCTGTTCGGCAGGAAGAGCGAGAAAGCGACGCCGGCCAAAACCGCCCGATAGGCCCGCCAAAAAGTGAAGTGCGCCTCATGCCGCGCCACGAACTGGTGCCATTTGAGGGTCTCGGCGGCCCAGTTGAGCGGGACGAGCAAAAGGGCGGTCGCCAAAAGGAGGGAGTCGCCGCGCGAGACGGCCGCGAGGAAGGCGGCCCAAATCTGCGAAAGGTTCTGCTTCTGGGAAATGTCCCACCAAATCGCGGCGGCGAGGGCGAGGGCGAAGCCGATTTTCAGCAGCCGGATGGGGAGTTTTTTGTCCATGAAAAAAGGACGTACGCAGGTCGATGGCCGTCGCCGTCAGACGTTCATCCAGCTCATCAGCGAGTCGTAGCGGTCCATGAGGTTGTCCTGCAGCTCGGCCTCGGTGAAGGAGTGGCGCACCTCGATGCCGTGCCGCTCGATGGCGCTGGCGATGCGGGCGGTCTCGGGCTGGTTGATTTTGAGCGTCAGCTCGATGAGTTCATCGCTCGGGCTGGAGGTGATGAGGCTGCTCAAGACGGCCGCGCCCTCCGCCTCGACCATGCTCGCAATCTGCGTCAGCGAGTAGTCGCGCTTTGGCATTTCCAAAACGAGAACGCTGCCCGGCTCGGTGAAAGCTGTCGTTTCCGCAAAAAAGCGCATCAAATCTGTCTGGGAAATCAGGCCGAGGTAGGCACCCGCCACATCGACGACGGGGATGACCGTCAGCCGGTTCTCGCCCATCGTGCGCATCACGTCGAAGACGTGGTCGGTGGCCAGTGCCGTCACGCGGCGGGGCGAGAGGGCGAAGGAGCCGAGCGGGTCGGAAAGTTTGTGGTTGAAAACATCCTCCTCGGAGACGAGTCCGCTGAAGCGCCCCTCCTCGGCGAGCGGGAGGTGGCGGACGTGGTGTTCGGAAAGAAGGGCCAGCGCGTCCTTGCCGGTCTGGTCGGCGCGGAGCGGGACTATTTCACGGGAGATTAAATCCTGGGCAACCATGTCGAAACTTGTTTTTGGCGGGTGAGGCGACGGGCGTCTTGGCCACGAGGGCCGTGTCGCGGGCCGACCTCAAAATCGGGCTTTTCCCATTGGCTTTACCAGAACGTGCGGCGGATTAGATGCGGCAATATTTCATGGCAGCTTTCTGATTGCCAACCGGCCGTCCCTTTTTTTTCAAATTGAGAAAAAATTGCGGGAAGCCGCCGAGGCCGGGCGGAGAACAAGGCCCGTCTCTCAAAGTTTTCTCGACAGCAAAATGTATTGATAGTCAAGGCTTTTCACGTCCTCCCGCACCGGCTCGAAGCCCGCCTGCCGAAGCTCGGCCTCGAGCGCGGGCAGCCCGACCTTGAACTGCTCGGCCGGGCCGACCGGCAGGTCCTTTTTGAAGTCGATGATGAGCAGGAGGCCTCCGGTGGCCATCCCGTCGCGGAGCTTTTTCAGGTAATCGACCCGGTGCTCGATGTATCCGATGGTGTTGACGATGGTCACCGCATCGGCCTCGGCGGGGGCGAGGAGCGGGTCGTCATGCCGCGAAAGGCGCGTCTCGAAGCGCGGCCGCAGGGCTTCGGGCAGCCGCGTTTTCACGGAATCCATAAAGGTGATGAGCTGCCGGTCTATCTCTATGGCGATGACCTTTTTTGCCCGAGTGGCCAGGCGGAAGGCGAAATAGCCGGTGCCCGCGCCGATGTCGGCCACCGTTTTGTTCGACAGGTCGCCGAGCTGGCTGATGACCAGTTCCGGCTTCTGCCAGATGGCACGGTTGGGGTTGTCGTAGTCGGCGATGAGAGGGTTGGCCCCGCCGGTTCCCTCGGCCTGGAGGACGTGCGGCTCGTCCGATTTTATCGCCGAGGATTCGGGCGGGACGGTCCTGTCTGTCAAAGACTTTTCGACGGCGGAGGGCTTCGACGGGTTGTGGGAGCAGCCTATGAACCAGAAAATGGCGGCGGCGAGCAGGCAGTAACGGTCGGGCGCAAAAGCTGATTTGTCCAAAACGGCGTCGGTTTAGGGCAAATGTAGCACGGCTGGCCGACCGTCGGGAAATATCCGCCGGGCCTTCCCGTTTGGGGCGGCGGCATTCGGACAGGCCTTCCGCCGCCGAAAACATCCCCCCGAAAACCCCATATTTGCCCCATTAAAACAGCAATTGACCTTTTGGCCGACAGCCGGAGGGTCAATTTTTTTTAGAAAAGCCCAGCCGATTTCTTCACGGAACAATCTGTTTTCCATGCAATTCAAATCCATCAGCCTGCTAATCCTCTTGGCGGTGCCCGCCGTTTTCCAAGCTCAAAACAAGTCGCCGATGGCCTACCAAAAATCGTTCGAGGTCGGGCCGTTCATCGGCTTGGCCCTTTACTCGGGCGACGTGGCACAGAACCGCATCGTCCTCGGCGAGACGAAGGCCGCCTACGGCCTCATCGTCCGCAGCCACTTCGCGCGGCACTGGGCGGTGCGGGCGCACGTACTGCGCGGCGACATCTCGGGCGCCGACAAGAACTCCTCCGACGCTGGCATCAAGGAGCGCAATTTCAAGTTCTTCTCCCCTGTCACCGAACTGGGCGGCGTGGTCGAGTACCACCTCTTCGACCGCGACCGCGAGAGCGGCACCGGCCTCGCCAGCCGCACCATCACACCCTATTTGTTCGCTGGCGGTGCGGCGGCCTTCATTCACCCGACTGTCACCTGCGACCGCACAGGAACCGGCTCCCTTGAGCCTTGCCCTACCTTCCCGGAGCCGGGGCAGAAGCGCGTCCGGCCGTCCATCCCGCTCGGCGTGGGCCTGCGGGCCGACATCGTCGAGCAGCTCTCGTTTAGCGTTGAACTTGGCTGGCGCCCCACCTTCTCCGACGACATCGACGGCGTCTCGAAGAACGGCAACGCGAATGCCAACGACTGGTACACCTTTTTCGGCGCTAGCCTGAGCTATGTGTTCGGAAAGGGGCAGAAGACAGGGTTTTGAGCCGAACCGCCCCTCTATTCCAAAAAAAAGCAGGGCCGCCCGGCATGGGTGGCCCTGCTTTTTTCCCCGCTCAACCATTGAGCCACCACAGCACGCCGAGTGCGCAGAGCACCCCGAACGAGGCGTTCAGCTCCTCGCGCGGCTCCTTTTTGGCGATGTTGAAATAGTTGGCTCCGAGCAAGATGACCAGCCAGGCGGCCATGCCGAGCGGCCGCGACTGCGGGAAAAAGAGCAGGACGTTGGCCAAAATCTCGGCCAGCCCGAGTGCCCGCATCGCTCCGACGCCGATGCCGAGCCGCGCGAAGTGCTCGATCTTGCTGGGCGCGGCGACCAGCTTCAGCCAGCCGAAGATGAAACCGGGGAGGGTGAAAAGGACGAGCAGCGCCCAAAAAGAGATCGTCTTGAAGTCCATGACCTTTGTGTTTTTGGTGAAAAAATCGTTGACGGCACAAAGGTTTCGAGGCCCCGGTGACAGCCCTGTGTCAGCAGCCTCCACGAGGGGTCGGTTATTTTTCAACTTTTTTTCGGGAGCCGCCCGCCGCCCGCGCCGAGCAGCCGTCGGAATGCCGCCTCCAGTTCTGGCGGCTCGACGGCCGCGACCATGTCGGCAAACTGCATCATCCAGCGGGCGAGGTACTCCAGCCTCGGCGTCTGGAATCGCATCACGGTCACGCCGCCGGCTGAGGTCTCGGAGACAAAACCCTGCCGCCCCCGCTGATGCTCGACGAAGCGCACCACCTCGCTGTCGACCGTCACGGCCGCCTCGATGAGCGGGCCGCCGAACTCGTCCTCCGACAGGTATTCCTGCAAGTCGAAGCGGTGCGGCTCGAAGAACTGCCCGATGGGCGCCAGTCGGTCGATGCGGTCAAGGCGGAAGTTTCGCACGTCGTCGCGCAGACGGCAATGGGCGACGAGGTGCCACAGATCGTTGCGGAAATAGACCCCGATCGGCTCGACGACGCGCTGCTGCGGCCGCTCGTCGCGCTGCCCGAGGTAGCTCATCGCCAGCGCCTCGCGCTCTGAGATGGCTTTCAGGATGGTCGGCAAAACGGTTTTCTGTGAAAAACCAGCCGTTTTAGACCCCGATTGCCTGATTTCCACAGCACCGTCGAGGCCCTCGGCGAAATCCTTGTCGGCCAGGCGCAGGGCCGAGCGCACCTTCGAGAGGGCGCTGTCGAGGTTGGCGCTGATGCCCGCGCCGCCGAGCTTGGCCATCACCTGCCCCGCCGCGAGCAGGGCCGCCACCTCGTCGCGGGTGAAGTGCACGGGTGCCATCCGCCAGCCCTCCATGACGGAGTAGCCCATGCCCGCTTCGCCGACGATGGGCACGCCGCCCGCTTGCAGCGAGCGCACGTCGCGGTAGACCGTCCGCAGGCTGATGCCGAAGCGGTCGGCCAGCTCCTGCGCGCGGACGGTGCGCTTCGTCTGCAACTGCGTGAGGATGGCGGCGAGGCGGTCGAGGCGATTCATGTCCCGTCTGTTTTTGGGCGGAAATCAGTCTTTTCCCATCAAAATATGGAGCAAATCAGCCGCCGCCCGCGCCACGACGGTGCCGGGGCCGAAGACCGCCGCCACGCCCTTTTCTTTTAAAAAAGGGTAGTCCCGCGCCGGGATGACGCCGCCGCAAACGACGAGGATGTCGCCGCGACCGAGCTTTTCCAGTTCCGAGATCGCCTCCGGCACGAGCGTCTTGTGGCCCGCCGCCAGCGACGAGATGCCCAAAATGTGCACGTCGTTCTCGACGGCCTGCCGAGCCGCCTCGGCCGGGGTGGAAAAAAGCGGGCCGATGTCGACGTCGAAGCCGAGGTCGGCGAAGCTCGTGGCGACCACCTTCGCGCCCCGGTCGTGGCCGTCCTGCCCGAGCTTGGCGACGAGGATCCGGGGGCGGCGGCCCTCGGCTTGCGCAAATTGGTCGGCCAGTTGGCGGGCGTGCTGGAAGTCGCTATCCATCTTTATCTCCTTTGCGTAAACGCCTGACACAGAGCGCGTTGTGGCCACATAGCGGCCGAAGGCTCGCTCCATTGCGTCGCTGATTTCGCCCAAAGTGGCGCGGAGGCGGGCGGCCTCGACGGCCTTTTCCAAAAGGTTCCCCTCGCCGTTCTGGGCAGCTTGGAAAATGGCCTCGAGGGCTGTTTGAACTGCTGCCTCGTCGCGCTCCGCGCGGATTTTTTTCAACCTCGAAACCTGCGCCTCGCGGACGGCGGTGTTGTCCACCTCGAGGGTCTCGATGGCGGTTTCCTCCTCTTGCCGGAAAATGTTGACCCCGACGATTTGCTCCTGCCCGCTGTCGATTCGGGCCTGCTTTCGGGCGGCGGCCTCCTCGATCCGGAGCTTCGGCAGGCCCTGCTCGATGGCGGCCGCCATGCCGCCCATTTTTTCGACCTCGTCGATGAGGGCACGGGCTTTTTCAATCAGCTGGCCGGTCAAATACTCGACATAAAAGCTGCCCGCCCACGGGTCGACGGCCGAGCAGATGTCGGTCTCCTTTTGCAAAAAAAGCTGCGTGTCGCGGGCGATCTTGGCCGAGAAGTCGGTCGGCAGCGCGATGGCCTCGTCGAGCGAGTTGGTGTGCAAACTTTGAGTTCCGCCGAAGACGGCGGCGGCGGCCTCGATGGCCGTGCGGGCGATGTTGTTGAACGGGTCCTGCTCCGTGAGCGACCAGCCGCTCGTTTGGCAGTGCGTCCGCAGGGCCTGCGACTTCGGGTTTAGTGGAGAAAAGCGGCCGACGATTTCCGACCAGAGGACGCGCCCGGCCCGCATCTTGGCGATTTCCATGAAAAAATTCATCCCGATGCCCCAGAAGAAGGAGAGGCGCGGCGCAAACTCGTCGATTTTTAATCCCGCCGCAAGGCCGGTTCGCAGGTATTCCAGTCCGTCGGCGAGGGTGTAGGCCAATTCGATGTGCGCGGGCGCGCCCGCCTCGTGGATGTGGTAGCCGCTGATGGAGATCGGGTTGAAGCGCGGCATTTTCTCGGAGCAAAACCGGATGACGTCGCCCACGATTCGCATCGACGGGGCGGGCGGGTAGATGTAGGTGTTGCGAACCATGAACTCCTTGAGGATGTCGTTCTGGATCGTCCCCGAGAGTTGCTCCTGCTTCACCCCCTGCTCTTCGGCCGCCACCACGTAGCCGGCCAGCACCGGCAGCACGGCGCCGTTCATCGTCATGCTGACGCTCACCTTGTCGAGCGGGATCTGGTCGAACAGGATCTTCATGTCCTCGACGGAGTCGATGGCGACGCCCGCCTTGCCCACGTCGCCCGACACGCGCGGGTGGTCGCTGTCGTAGCCCCGGTGGGTGGCGAGGTCGAAGGCGACGGAGAGGCCCTTTTGCCCGGCGGCGAGGTTGCGGCGGTAAAAGGCGTTGCTCTCCTCCGCCGTCGAGAAGCCCGCGTACTGCCGGATGGTCCACGGCTGGGCGAGGTACATCGACGAATAGGGGCCGCCGAGGAAGGGCGGGACACCGGCCTCACTGCCCGCGTGGGGCATCGCGGCGATGTCTTTTTCGGTGAAAAAAGGCGGGACGGCGATGCCCTCGGCAGTCGTCACGGCTTCGGCAGCCTGTTGGTTTTCAATGAGTTGCGGCCGGAGATTGGGGTCGAGCCTTGTTTTTGAAAAGTCGGGAACGGGCATGGATGGGCTGGAATGACAGGGGCGAAGGACGGCAAAAAATCAGGCTGCTCCCAACATGAACGGCGGACTGGCTTTTCAAAAAGGAGTCCGCGTAAATTCCGTGTTTTATGGCTGTCGGCAGATTGGTCGGCCGCGCTACTTTAGGCCCGCCAAAACAGCGGCTTTTCAAATGAAACAATCCTTTCTCGCTCTCTCTTTCCTTTTTGTCGTCAGCCTCGTCGAGGCTCAAACGAACGTCCGCGCCTGGTACGCCGACGGGCAGGTTTGGGTCGTCTGGCAGTTCGAGGCACCGTTGCCGGAGACCTACGCAATCTTCGCCAAGCCGACGTCTTTCACCTCTACCGACAACGCGACGCAGGTCGGGCGGCTTTTTCGGGAGGAATACCTGCCCTCCGCGCTCAAAGAGCAGGTCGACACCGCGCTCACCTACAAAATCCCGAACGCGACGGGCGGCTCCTATCAACTGAAAAGCGACGAGGCGCTGTTCGTTTTCACACCGCACCAGGCGGGGCAGCTCTTTTTTGCCGTGAAAAAATGGGGCGAGACGGCCGTCTCTGCTCAAAACATCACGCCGAACGCCGTCCCGTTTCAATACGACCCGGCGGGCGACCCGGTCGAGTGCCATTTGCAGAAGACGTTCGTCTCGCCTTTCGACCCCGGCTACCTCTGTTTCGCCTTTTATTCATGGGCCGACGGGCGGCAAAACCAGTGGGAAAACCGCCCCGATTTCCCCGTCATGGCCAACGCGGCGAAGAACGGGATGCCGAGCTTCTTCATGGTCAGCGCCCCGATGGGCCTCGACACGACGGGCGGAATCCCGCTCACCGTCTGGCTGCACGGCGGCGGCGGAAGGGCCAGGGAGTCGCTCGCGGGCAGCCGCCTCGACGTTCGCCTCAACCCCAAAAAGGGCATCCTCCTGGCGCACAACGACGACCTGTTCGGCTATCTCCTCACTTTTTACCTGACTGGGGACGAGAGCGTCTCGAAGCACTTCGGTTGGCGGAAGAACTACGACCCGTTCACCGGGGCGGCCCCGACGGCCATCGACACGGTCGTCAACTACACCCAGCGGCGGTACCTCTGGACGGACGAGTGGTTCGTCAAAAACTACCACGTCGACCCGCTGCGCATCAACATCAACGGCCACAGCATGGGGTCGCGCGGGGCGACGATGATGGCCAAGGCCTTCCCCGACCACTTCGCTTCGGCCACCATGTTCAACAACGGCGGCCCCATAGACGAGCCGCCCTCGGCCATCGACGTCGTGTACGGCTCGGCGGCCACGCCCTTCCCCACCAACCTGACCGATTACGACGGGAAAACGGTGGTTTTCCATCAATGCCCCGACTACAACACCCGCCTGTCCAATCGGCGCGACCTGCCGCTGATGCGCTATTTCCACGCGAAAAACGACACCAACGGCAGCAATGGCTGGGACAAGGAGCTGGTCGCCCAGTTCCGCGCGGCCGACTCGCTCGGCTGGGGCGCACAGCTCTCGTGGAGCGAGCGCGAGCACGGCATCGACACCGGCAAGGACTGGAACGACCACTGGACGCACGGCAACGGCCCGACCGAGCAGACCGTCGTCGACGACGTGGCCTATGAGGAGCTGGCCTTCCGCGCCGACGTCTCCTACCCCGCCTTTTTCAACCACCGCCTCGACCCGAAGAACAACGACCCCGGCGACGGAACCCCCGGCACCGGTGCCAGCGGCGTCGGCGACGACTGGGGCACCTGGGGCGGCTACCACCGCTGGGAGAATGTGCAGGAAATCGCAGCCGGTTGGCAGGCGACCGCCTGGCTCGAATCGGGCGCGACCTACGGCAACGACAACTGCCCCGAAAACTCCCTGTTGGCCGACATGGCCATCCGCAGGCCGCAGGTTTTCAAGCCTTTGACGGGCAAAAACCTCAATTGGGTGGTGAAAGACGCAGCCAACGGGCAGGTCTTGCAAAGCGGCGCAACCATCGTGAAAGCCGACAACCTCGTGGTCATTCCGCAAATCGAGGTGTTCCGCGAGGCGGTTCGAAAGGTGAAAATTACAGTTTTCGACCCGACAGTCTCGACCAGCGAGACGGAGGGAGTTTCAAAACTGGAAGTCTTCCCGAACCCGACGGACGGGGTCCTCTTTTTGAAAAAAGGCGTGGACTTGGTCCGCGTTTTCGGCGTCGGCGGGCGGGTTGTTTTTGAAAAAAGAGGGTTCGAGCTTTATGAAATCGACCTGTCCGGGCTGCCTGCAGGGCTTTATTTTTTGGAGACCGAACAAGGTTGGGGACGGTTCGTCAAATTCTGAAACCACCTGGCGGGCCGTTGTTGGCGTCCTCGCCAACAACTCTTGCGACGGTTGTTAGCGAGGACGCCAGCAACGGCCATTTCGCCATTCATCCAAAACCGGTTCATGAAAAAAGCAACGTTTCTCTTCCTCCTCGCCGCCCTCGCCGCCCATCGGGCAGGGGCGCAGCCCAAGTTTACCACCGGCCAAAAGGCCGATTTTATGATTTCCGGCCCCGGCTTCAACCAGACCGGCGGGCCGCTGCGCTTCAACCACCCCAACGGTCTGGCCTCCGACGGACAGAACCTCGTCGTCTGCGACCGCTTCAACAACCGGGTCCTCGTCTGGAACGCCGCGCCCGACAGTTGGGACGACCTGCCCGACCTCGTCCTCGGCCAGCCCGATTTTGAGTCGAACGACCCCGGCATGGGAAAGCACCAGCTCAACTGGCCCGGCAACGCCTCCGCAGCCTCCAACGGGACCCTCGCCGTCGCAGACACGGACAACGACCGAATCCTGATTTGGAAAAAAGCACCGACGGCCAACGCCCAGCCCGCCGACGTGGCCATCGACCTGACGGCCATCTCGCCGAGCGGTGCCGCCCAAATTTGGGGATGGCCCTGGGGCGTCTGGACGGACGGCTCGCGGCTGGCGGCCGTGGCGACGAGCGGTCACGCCCTCCTTTTTTGGAACACGCTGCCGACGACCGACAACCAGCCGCCCGACTACACCATCGACCTCCCCGAGTTTGGCACGCCGCGCAACATCTCGACCGACGGGGCGACCTTCTTCTTCGTCGGCGACCACAACGCGAAGGTCAACGGCCAGCCTGGCACCTTCTTCTGGAACGCCTACCCGTCGGCCGCCAACCAGCCTTTCGATTTTTACCGCGACGAGTGGATAAAGGGCGAAAAACTGACCGACGGGCGGCTCGTCGCGAGCGGTTTGCAGCGCATCTACACTTGGGCGAGCGTCCCGACGGCGGCCGCGCAAGACCCGGCTGAGACCGCCCAACCCTCGTTTTACAAGAACGGCGACGGCGTGGACGCGGTCGTCGCGGCGGGCAAAATCTTCGTCAACAACTACAACGGCAACAACGTGCTGGCCTACGCCCAGCCGCCGACCGCCGCCACGGCCGAACCGCTTTTTGCCCTCGGCGTGCAGGATTTTTTGAAAAACACGCTCGACTCCATCGGCTACATGCAGAACCCGGCCCTCTCGACCGACGGCACGCGGCTCATCGTCACCTCCGATTTCGACCGGCGGATTTACCTTTTCAATCAAATCCCGACCGCCTCGGGCGCGATGCCGGACGAGGCCGTCTCGACCCAAAGCTGGGGCATTGCGCCGTGGGACAACGCCCTTTTTCAAAACGAATTCGTCATGGCTGGCGGGCCGCGCGTGGCCGTCTGGGCCGACGCGCAGGAGATAGGCCAGTCGCCGCCGACGCAGCTTTTCAACGGCGGCATCGGGTCGGCGCAGTTCACCGACCTGAAAGGCGTGGCACTCGACGCGCATTTTTTCTACCTCGCCGACCGCAGCGGCAAGCTATTCCTATGGAAAGGCGGCGTTCCATCGAGCGCGACGGCCGACCCGACGCACACCATCTCGCTGCCCGGCTCGCAACTGGCGCGGCTGTCGAGCGACGGCATCTATTTGTGCGCCGCCGTCCAAACACCGCCGGGCTTGCTGATTTTCAAGATCTCTGAACTGGAGGCGGGCAACCTCGTCCCGTGGAAGACCGTCAGCAGCATCGGCCTGCTCAACCTCCCCGCCGAGGCCCTGCCGTTCGACGGCTCCCTGGCCGTCGCCAATCAGGGCGCGCACAACGTTTTGTGGTGGGAAAAAATCGAGCAGGCGGGCGACGCGGCATCGGCCGTCGTGCTCGGCCAGCCGGACTTGCAGTCGCACTGGCCCGCCATCGGGGAGAGCCGACTGTTCATGCCCGGTGCTCTGATGGCGCACGACGGGCGGCTCTGGACGGGCGAGTTCAAATTCTCGTCGCGGGTGCTGCGCTTCTCGCCGAGCGACCCGACCGGCGTGGCGGGAGGGACGGTTTCATCAGATGCGCCCGTCTTCCCGAACCCGACGGACGGGCTTCTCTTTTTGAAAAAAGGCGTGGACTCGGCCCGCGTTTTCGACGTCGGCGGGCGGGTTGTTTTTGACAAAAGGGGTTTTGAACTGACGGAACTTAACCTGACGGAGCTGCCCGCCGGGCTTTATTTTTTGCAGACCGAACTGGGGCGGGGCCGGTTCGTGAAAATGTGAAACCAGCCCCTTCATCCTGAAAAGGGGCGGTTTCAGCCCATTTTGACGGCTTCCTTAATTTGTTCGACGACCTCTGGGTTCAACAGCGTGGACGTGTCGCCGAGGTTGGAGACGTCGCCCTCGGCAATCTTTCGAAGGATGCGCCGCATGATTTTCCCCGAACGGGTCTTCGGCAGTCCCGGCACGACCACGATGCGGTCGGGCTTGGCGATGGGGCCGATGATTTTAGTGACCGTTTCGAGCACTTCCTTCCTGAACCTCCCCGCGTCTGGGATGGCGTGGGTCGTGAGGACGTAGGCAAAGATGCCCTGACCCTTGATGTCGTGCGGGAAGCCGACGACGGCCGATTCGACGATGGCCTCGTGCTCGTTGATGGCATCCTCCACCTCGGCCGTGCCGATGCGGTGGCCGGAGACGTTGATGACGTCGTCGACGCGGCCGATGATCCGGTAGTAGCCTTCCTCGTCGCGCTTGGCCCCGTCGCCGGTGAAATACTTGTTCTTGAAGCTGGAAAAATAGTTCAGTCGGCACCGCTCGTGGTCGCCCCACGTCGAGCGCAGGATGCCCGGCCAGGGGAACTTCAGGCAGAGCATCCCTTCGACGCCGTTGCCCTCCAGCTCATTTCCGCCCGCGTCGACGAGGCAGGGCTGCACGCCCGGCAGGGGCAGCGTGGCAAAGCATGGCTTCAACGGCGTGATGCCCGCGAGCGGCGAGATGAGGATGCCGCCCGTCTCCGTCTGCCACCAAGTGTCGACGATGGGGCAGCGCTTTTTGCCCACTTTTTCGTGGTACCAGTGCCAAGCCTCGTCGTTTATCGGCTCGCCGACCGTGCCGAGGACGCGGAGCGAGGGCATCTTTTTGTGGTCGACAAACCGGTCGCCCGCCGCCATCAGGGCGCGGATGGCGGTCGGGGCGGTGTAGAAGATGTTGACGCGATGCCTTTTCACCACGTCCCAGAAGCGGCCCGCGTCGGGGAAGGTCGGCACGCCCTCGAACATCACCGAGGTGGCGCCGGCCAGCAGCGGGCCGTAGATGATGTAGGTGTGCCCCGTGACCCAGCCGATGTCGGCCGTGCACCAGTGCACCTCGCCGTCGCGGTACTGGAAGACGTTGCGGAAGGTGTACTCGGCGAAGACCATGTAGCCCGCCGTCGAGTGCTGCACGCCCTTCGGCTTGCCCGTCGAGCCGCTCGTGTAGAGGATGAAGAGCGGGTGCTCCGAGTCGACGGCGGCGGGCTTGCAGGATCTTCTCTTTCCCAAAACCTCGTCGTGCCACCAGCGGTCGCGGCCCTCCGTCCAGTTGACCGGATCGCCCGTGTTGCGGTGGCAGATGACGGCCCTGACCATGTCGCAGCCCATCGAAAGCGCCTCGTCGACGACGGCCTTGACCGGGATTTTCTTGTCGCCGCGCCGGTTGTGGTCGCTGGTGACGACCATCGAGGCGCCCGCGTCCTTGATGCGGTCGGCCAGCGAGGAAGCGGAGAAGCCAGCGAAGACGACCGAGTGGATGGCCCCGATGCGGGCGCAGGCCAGCACGGCGACTGCCAGCTCGGGCACCATCGGCATGTAGAGGCAGATGCGGTCGCCCTTTTTGGCGCCGTTGGCCCGCAGGGCGTTGGCGAACTGGCAGACGAGGCCGTGCAACTGCCTGTAGGTCAGTTTTTTCGGCCGTCCGCTCGGGTCGTTCGGCTCCCACAGGAGGGCGGTCTGCGAACCGCGCTCGGCGAGGTGCCGGTCGAGGCAGTTCTCGGTGATGTTGAGCTTTCCGCCGAGGAACCACTCGATGCGCGGCTCGCGGAAGTTCCACTTCAGCACCTTTTTGAAAGGCTTTTTCCATTGAAAAGACTCGGCCTGTTCGGCCCAAAAGCCCTCCGGGTCGGCGGCGGCGCGGGCGTATTCTTTTTGATAATGGTCGAAGTCGCGGATCTGCAGGAGCATGGCGAAGAAGGTTTTGTTCGATAATGACCGTCGCAAGGACAGGTGAAATTCTGTCCTTTTTGAAAAAAAGCACGGCAGAGACGCGGCCCTCTTTTCGCTCTAACCATAAAAAAAAATGGAGCCGCGCTCTGCCGTTTTTCGTGTTTCCGTTCAGCCTGGCGGGGTGTTCCGCCCGATGGCGGCCTCGATTTCGGCAAGGGCCGCCGGGTCTTCGATGGTCGATGGGGTCGAAAAGGGCCGCCCGTCGGCGATGTCGCGGATGGTGCGGCGCAGGATTTTGCCGCTGCGCGTCTTCGGCAGCCTCGGCACGACGAGCGCCCTTTTGAAGCAGGCCACCGCCCCGAGCCGCTCCCTGACCATGCCGACAAGCTCCGATTCGAGCCGAGCCGGGTCGGCCTCGACGCCCGACTTGAGCACGACCAGCCCGAGCGGCACCTGCCCCTTCATCTCGTCGGCCGCCCCGACGACCGCGCACTCGGCCACGGCCGGGTGCGACGCGACGATCTCCTCCATGTCGGCCGTCGAGAGGCGGTGGCCCGCAACGTTGATGACGTCGTCGATGCGGCCGGTGATGTAGAAATACCCGTCGCCGTCGAGCCAGCCGCCGTCGCCCGTGAAATAGTGGCCGTCGAAATGGCTCAAGTAGGCTTCCCGGAAGCGTTCCGGGCTTTCCCACAAGGTCGGCAGGCAGCCGGGCGGCAACGGCAGCTTGACGGCGACCGCGCCCTCCGCGCCCGGCCCGAGTGGCTCTCCGTCGGGCGACAGCACCCGCACGTCGAAGCCCGCCACTGGCTTCCCCGCCGAGCCGGGCCGCGCCGGGAAGGGGCCTGCGCCCATCGGGTTGGCGAGCATCGGCCAGCCCGATTCCGTCTGCCACCAGTGGTCGACTATGGGGATTCCGAGGCGCTCCTCGGCCCAGGCGAGCGTGGCCGCGTCGCAGCGCTCGCCCGCGAGGAAGAGGGTGCGCAGGCTCGACAGGTCCCTTTTTTTCAACAAAAGGCCGTCGGGGTCCTCTTTTTTGATGGCCCGGAAGGCGGTCGGCGCGGTGAAGAAGACGTTGACGCGGTGCTCCTCGGCCACGCGCCAGAAGGCACCGGCGTCGGGGGTCTTGACGGGCTTCCCCTCGTAGAGGACGGTGGTGCACCCGGCCAGCAGCGGCCCGTAGACGATGTAGGAATGCCCGACGACCCAGCCCACGTCGCTCGCCGACCAGAACACGTCGCCCGCCCGGGCTCCGTAGATTTTTTCCATCGAGTGGAGCAGGGCGACGGCGTAGCCGCCAGAGTCCCTGACGATGCCCTTCGGCTTGCCGGTCGTGCCGGAGGTGTAGAGTATGTAGAGCGGGTCGGTCGCGTCCACCTCGACGGGCGCGGCCCTCTGGAGCGCGTTCTTTTCCAGAAGGTGCCAGTCGAGGTCGCGCGGGGCGGTCATCGCGGCCCGGCAGAACGGCCGCTGCAGCACGACGACGTGCCCCGGCCGGTGCGACGCCTCGGCGAGGGCGGCCTCGACGATGGGCTTGTACGGGACAATTTTGGCGAACTCGATGCCCGCCGAGGCGGTCAACAAGAGTTTTGGCCGTGCGTCGTCGATGCGCAGCGCAAGCTCGTGGGCGGCGAAGCCCCCGAAGACCACCGAGTGGACGGCCCCGATGCGGGCGCAGGCGAGCATGGCGACGACCGTCTCCGGCACCATCGGCATGTAGATGACGGCGCGGTCGCCCTTTTCGAGGCCGAGGCCCCGGAGGACGGCGGCGAACCTTGCCACCCGGTCGCGCAGCTCGGCGAAGGTGACGCGCTCGACGGCGGAGGTCACCGGCGAGTCGTAAACGAGCGCGGTTTGCCCGCCCCGGCCCTCGTCGACGTGCCGGTCGAGGGCCAGCCGCGACAGGTTGAGCTTTCCGCCCGCGAACCAGCGGAAATGGCCGTGCTCGTCGGTGGAGAGGGTGGCCCGAGGCGGCTCCGACCACGCCACCCGCCCGGCCTCGGCGGCCCAATAGGCTTCCGGCTCTGCGAGCGACCGGCGGTGTTCGGCTTCATAACCCATTTTGCCCGGAGGTTTTATTCGCCGGTGAAGATAAGGCCAAACACATATAGACATCTATATTTGTAAAGTTTATTTTTCAAAAAAAGGGGTTCGGCAAATGATCCTTGCCGAACCCCTTTCTCCAATGCTCGAAAGAGCCGATTCTGTCAACCGTAAGCGGCGACCTCGGCGACGGTCGCCACCAGGTCGTCGTTGTCGAAGGGCTTGATGAGGTAGTGCTCGCCGCCGCTCGAATAGCCCTCGACCTTGTCGCCCTGCGCGCCGCGGGCGGTCAGGAAGATGATGCGGGCGTGCTCGAGGTCGGGCAGGCGGCGGATGCGGCGGGCGACCTCGAAACCGTCGATGCCGCCGGGCATCATCACATCGAGTAGGACGACGTCGGGCCGGTGTGCGGTCGCCAGCTCGATGGCGGTGGCGCCGTCGAAGGCGGTGAACGTGCGGATTCCCTCCTGTTGGAGCAGGAACTCGATGGCGGCCACGATGCTCGGCTCGTCGTCGACGATGAGGGCGGTTGTGTTTGCTGGAAACTGCTGCATGGGACGGCTGGCGTTGCTCGAGGAATTGCTGCCGAAAAAAACGGCGCTTTTTCGGATTCCAAAAACTCGGCGGCGAAATGCGCCTTTCGGCAAAGCAAAAACGGCAGACGGGCCGCCGCACCGGGCGATTTGCGGGTTTTTCGGAATCACGCCAGCGGCAGCCGAACGCCGAAGACCGAGCCGCCGCCCGCGGCCGCCCGCAGGAAGATGGAGCCGCCGTGCAGGTCGACGATGCGCTTGGCGATGAACAGCCCCAGGCCCGTGCCCTGCGGCTTGCCGCCCTCGGCCGTCGCGATCTGGGTGAACTGGCCGAAGATGTGGGCATGCTGCTCGGCGGGCACGCCCGGGCCGTTGTCGGTGACGAGGAACTCCGCATGGCCGTCGCGCTCGCCCACTTCGAGCCGGACGAGGCCGCCCTCGCGCGGGCAGAACTTTTGCGCGTTCGACAGCAGGTTGACCGCCACCTGCACCAGCCGGTCGCGGTCGCCGGACACCCAGACGGGCCGCCCGGCCGTGGCGACGAGCCTGTTCTCGATGTTCTTTTCCAAAAAAAGAGGGGCCATTCCGTGCATCGCCTGCTCGCAAAGCTCGGCGAGGTCGAGGTGCTCAAAGCGCAGGTCGGCGGCGCCGGCCTCGAGCTTCTCGATGTCGAGCACCTGGTTGATGAGCCGCCCGATGCGGTCGCTCTCGCTGACTAGGATGGAGAGGAAGCGCACCTGCCGCTCCTCGTCGAGCGTGGCGCGGTTGTCGAGGAGGATTTTGGAGAGGGACTTGATGCTCGTCACCGGCGTCCGCAGCTCGTGCGTGACGGTGGCGACGAAGTCGGCCTTGAGCCGATCGAGGGCCTTGAGCTTCTCGTTGGCCTCGGTCAGTTGGGCAGTTAGGGCCTGCAGCTCGGCGTTCTTGGCCTCCATCTCGCGCGAGCGCTCGACGGCCTCGCGGGTCTGCTCGAGGGCGCGGAGGAGGTCGTCGAGGTTGACCGGCTCGTCGTCGGTGATGGTGTCGAGGGCCATGCGGGCGCTCGCCGAGCCGATGGCCCCGGCGAGCTGCGTCTCGGCGAAGTTGAGCAGGTCGGCTTGTGCGGTCTTCGCCCCGTCGCGGCCTGTTTTTTCCAAAAAATCGGCGGTTTTCGGGGCGGTCGGGGCGTTTTTTGAGAAATCCTCGAAGACCTGCTCGGCGCGGGCCTCGCCGAGGAACCGGCCGAGAAGGCCGCGCAGGTCGTCCATCCTGGCCTCGCGCTTGAGGTACTCGACCTCGCCGACGGTGCGGCCGGTGTACTTCGAGATGTTGACGAAGATGTCGGCCTGCGTAAGGTTGAGGGCCGTGTTCGGCGAGCGCAGCGAGACGCCCACATAGGCCGCCGTGTTGAGGAAGAGGCTCCAGAAGGCGGCGTGGCTGATCTGGTCGAGGCCCTCGAGGCCGAACAGCGAGTAGGGCCGAAGGAAGGCGAGGCCGAACAGCCCGTTCTCCACGAAGCCCGCCGAGAAAAGCCCCGCCCGCGCCATGCTCGGCAGCGGCAGGCAAAAGGCCCAGACAGAGAAGCCGACCAGCAGCCCGGCCATCGCGCCCGCCTGCGAGCCGCGCTTCCAATAGAGGCCGCCCAGCGCGGCCGGGCCGAACTGCGCAGCCGCCGTGAACGAGATGAGGCCGACGGAGACGAGGTCCTGCGCCGAGCCGATGGTTTTCAGGTAGAGATAGGCCAGCACGAGCATCAGCAGCACGCTCAAGCGGCGGATGTCGAGCAGCCGCTCGGAGCCGTCGACGAGGTCCTGCGGCCGGCCGATGCGCTTGACCTTGATGAGGAGCGGCACCACGACGTGGTTGGAGAACATGATGGACAGGGCCGTCGTCTCGACGATCACCATCCCCGTCGCCGCCGAAAAGCCCCCGACGAGCGCCACCACGGCCAGCGCGCCCGAGCCGAAGTGCAGCGGCAGGGTGAGGACGTAGGTGTCGGGGTCGACGGCCTCGCCGAAGGTCATCTTCCCCGCCAGCGCGATGGGCAGCACGAAAATGTTGATGACCAGCAGGTACAGCGGGAAGAGCCACATGGCCGTCTGCACGTTGCGCGGCGACTCGGCCTCGACGACCGCCATGTGGAACTGCCTCGGCAGCATCACGATGGCCAGGGCCGAGAGCAGCAGCAGCATGTTCCAGGCAAAGCCAGTCGTCCCCGCGCCGGTGAACGACAGCAGCCGCGCCGTGTCGGGCCGGGCGACGGCCCTCGAGAACACGTCGGAGAAGCCGTCGAACGCCCCGAAGACCACAAACGCGCCCACGGCGACAAAGGCGACGAGCTTCACGATGCTCTCGAAGGCGATGGCGGCGACCATGCCTTCGTGGCGCTCGTTGGGGTCGAGGCGGCGCGCGCCGAAGACGATGGTGAAGACGGCCATCGCCGCCGACACCCAAAAGGCCGCGTCGAGCCAAAAGGGCCGGTTCTGTTGGTGAAAAAGGGCGTTTTGGCTGCCCGTCAGCACGTCGATGCCGAAGGTGACGGCCTTGAGCTGTATGGAGATGTAGGGGAGGATGCCCAGCACGGCGGCCACCGTCGCCACCGTGCCCAGCGAGGGGCTCTTGCCGTAGCGGCTCGAGATGAAGTCGGCCACGGAGGTGATGCGCTCCTTTTTCGACACCAATATCATCTTGCGCAGCACCATGAGCCACAGGGGCGCCAGCAGCGTCGGGCCGAGGTAGACGGCCAGGAAGCTCATCCCCGCCGTCGCCGCACGGCCGACGGAGCCGTAGAACGTCCACGCCGTGCAGTATACGGCCAGCGAGAGGGAGAAGACGTAGGGGTTTCCCGCCCAGGAACGGCCCGCCGCCGCCCGCCGCTCGGCCCAGGTGGCCACCGCGAAGAGCAGCGCGACGTAGACAAGGCAGACGGCGACAACGAGCGGCAGCGACATTTTTTCTTCCCACAGGGGGCTTTTGGCACAAAAGAAGCTCGGCCGCTCACCTTTTCCGCCGCCGGACGACGCGGGCGGTCAAAAAAATCAGGGCCGACCAGACGGCGAAGAAGAAAAAATACTGCTTCGGCACCCCCATGAACAGCTCCTGCCGGTCGGCGATGCGCATGATCGGGTAGTTGAGCAGCACCAGAAAGAAGAAGAAGAGCAGCGACAGCTTGCCCGGGCGGTCGTCGGCCATGGCGCGGGTGACGGGTGGGGAAAATGGCCGCCGAGGCACCGGGCTTGGCGGCCCGGCGCGCTCGGCGGCTTTCGGAATTTTGACTAAACCAACTTGTCGATGATCACTCCTCCTCGACGTGGTCGTACTCGCCCTGGAGGCAGTAGAGGCCGAAGAGGGCCAGTCCGCACATGATGGGCGTGAAGACCGGGATGATGGTGTACCAGAAGATGCGCGTGTCGAGCGCGGGCGACTTGCCGAACTCGATGCCGGCCTGCCGGAGCATCAGGTAGACCGCGAACGCGGCGGCGGCCATCCAGGCCAATCCGGCTATTCTTTTCAGAGAGTTCATTTACTCGAGATTTTAGAAGATGAGCGATGAGGGCGCGGGGGCTGCACAGGGCGTCAGTCGTGGTGGTCGCCGCCCTTGTTCGGCAGGTAGAGCATCCCGATGACGAAGCAGACCGCCGCGATGATGATGGGGTACCAGAGGCCGACGAACGGGTCGCCCGCTGGGGCCTCGGGCGTCTTCGAGACGTCGAACAGCCGCGTGGCGATGAGCGGCGTGAGGCCGCCGAAGATGCCGTTGCCGATGTGATAGGGCAGCGACATGGACGTATAGCGGATGCGCGTCGGGAACAGCTCGACGAGGAAGGCCGCGATGGGGCCGTAGACCATCGTTACATAGAGGATCTGCAGCAGCACGTTGAGCGCGATGGCCCAGAAGTTGGCGCTCGACAGCCAGACGGTCTTCGTCTTCTCCTCCTTCGGCTTGGCCGAGCGGTCGGCGAAGACGGTGCGCTTGACCACGTCCTTCTGCGTGTTGCCGTCGGTGAACAGGCGGACGGTCGTCGTCGTGGTGACGGAGTCGCCCTTCTCGTTGACCACCAGCGCCGACGAGGCGGGGAAGGAGCCTTGCGCCACCTCGGCCTTGTCCTTGTTGCTCGCCTTCTGGTAGATGTGCTTGTAGAGCGGCCGATAGGTCACGACGGCGAGGGCCATGCCCGCCAGCATGATCCACTTGCGGCCGACGCGGTCGGAGAGCGCGCCGAAGACGATGAACCCGATGGTGCCCAGCGCGACCGCCACCATGAGGATGTAGCGCGTCTGCTCGAACTCCACGCCGCACGTTCGCTCGATGAACGTCTGCGCGTAGACATGCCCAGTGTACCAGACCACGCCCTGCCCCATCACCGCGCCGAACAGCGCAAGGAGCACCATTTTCAGGTTGAGCTTGTGGGTGAACGACTCCTTCAGCGGGTTGGTCGACGTGCGGCCCTCGCTCTTGATGCGCGAGAAGAGCGGGCTTTCCTGCATCCGCAGCCGGATGTAGACCGAGATGGCGATCATGATGATGGAAATCCAGAACGGCACCCGCCAGCCCCAGTCGCTGAACTCCGCGTCGGACATCGACTTCTTCGTCGTCAGGATGACGGCCAGCGATAGGAAGAAGCCGACCGTTGCCGTCGTCTGGATGTAGGAGGTGAAGTAGCCGCGCCGCTCCTTCGGCGAGAACTCGGCCACATACGTCGCCGCGCCGCCGTACTCGCCGCCCAGGGCCAGGCCTTGCAGGAAGCGCAGGGCGAGGATGGTGAACGGCGCCAGTGCCCCGATCTTGGCATAAGAAGGCACCAGGCCAATGGCGAACGTCGACAGGCCCATCAGCAGCAACGTCACGAGAAAGGTGTACTTGCGCCCCACGATGTCGCCCAGCCGCCCGAAAACCAGCGCACCAAACGGCCGCACCACAAAGCCTGCGGCGAACGTGGCCAAAGCCGCCAAGAAGCCCGCCGTCGGGTTCTCGGCCGGGAAGAACTGCTTGGCGATGATGGGCGCCAGCGCCCCGTAGATGTAGAAGTCGTACCACTCGATGAGGGTGCCGAGCGACGAGGCCATGATGACCTTCATCAGGCCCCAG
>JBGAWE010000055.1:0-22498 GCA_044227705.1 Saprospiraceae bacterium | reverse complement strand
ACACGTCGCGGGGATGATGCACATCGGCAGCGGCGCGGGGCCGTATGACGTGGTTGCCGAGCTGGCCACTATTTCTTCGCCACGCGTTCGCGTCATTCGCGGCGACCAAGAGGGGGTCGGGCTAAAGGAGGCGATGAAGTCGCCGGGGCCCAACGTCCAGTTCGTCACCATCCCTGGCTCGCACCATTATAACAACGACCCCGACCGCGTGGCCCGCGAGATTGCGGCTGACTGACGGGGTGCCATCACTCGACGAGCACCACTTGCCCCGGCACAAGCTGCTCGCCGACGTCGAGGCGGTTTATCTCGCGGAATCGGGCCACGTCCATGTGCTTTTTCTTGGCGATGAGCGGCGAGGTGTCGCCCTCCATGACCGTGTACGTCCGGCGGCCGGAGCTTGGCGCGGTGCGCTCGGGGACGGTCGCCGTCGGCGTGGAATAGACCATTGGCTCAACCGAATAGCTCGTGCGGACGGCCACACCGCCCTTTGGGGAGGAGGGGACGGTTGGAGCCATTTCCTGCACCGGGGCGGCGGTTGATTTGCCGAGGCACTCGCAGTCGTTGACCAAAATCCGCTGACCGACCTGCAGCATGAGCTTCTCGTCGGTGATGCCGTTCATCCGCATCAATCTTTCGAGGGTGTAGCCGTAGGTGCGGGCGATTTTCGAAAGGTTGTCGCCCTCGATGACCGAGTGGTAGCAATCGCCCTGATTGGAGTTGAACTGGACGGTTGTCTTCGCCGTCGGTTCCGTCGAGTAGACCACCGGCCGGGCGGCGGCATTGACTTCGGCAGCGGCAGGGGCCACGCGCAGTTTGTTGCCGGGGAAAAGGATGGAGTTCCGCGCGATGCCGTTGAGCCTGGCCAGCTCGGTCGCCGTCAGCCCGTAGGCCGCGCCGATGAGCGTCAGGTTCTCTCCGGGCTGGATGACGTGCCAGCCGTCCGTGCTTTTTTCCACCACATGGGAGGCGGGCTTTTCGGTCGAATAGGTCGCTGGGGCGGGCGCGGCGGAGGAAATGAAGCGAACACCACCGCCCGCCGTCATCGTGTTCGAAGGTGCCGCAGTTTTCAAAGTCGAAAAACTGGACTCGACCGGCCGCGCCCCGCCCGAGTTCCCATCAATGGAGAGGTAGGAACAGGCCGAGATGTCGTCGCCTTTCAGCCCATTCATCGCTTTCAAGTTGGCGACTGAAAGGCCGTACTGCCGCGCAATCCGATAGAGGTTGTCGCCCTTTTGGACGAGGTGGAAACCGGTCTTGTCCGGCAGGTTGCACGTCGCGGGGACGGTCGTCATGGTGGAAAATTCCTGCGGCCGTGCCTCCCAGTTTCCGGGCCGGTATCCGCCTCCAGCGGTCAATTCCTTGTTGGTCGTCTCGTCGATCACACTGTAGGTCACAGGAGTTGCCGGGGCGGCAGTGGGACGATCTGCCTCGGTGGCGTAAACCGTTGAGGTTGAATAAGTCGTGGCCGTAGGGGCGGAGGTGCCGCAGTTCTCCTTCATCTTGTCGAGAAAGCCGTCGCCGTCGATTTTGAAGAGGTTGAGCTGGTTGTCGGCCAGCTCGCGAGCGTTGGCCCCCGTGTTCTCTTGCACGATGCCGTATCGCGGGATGAACTCGAAAATCGTGTACGCCGCGCAGGCCTTCTTCGCCTCCCGCTTGAGCACCCAGACCGGCTCGCACTCGCGGTATAGAAAGTCCTGTTTCACCACGAAATAGTCGCTTTCGCGGTCGGCGAGGTTGTCCTCCTGAAAGGCCGCGCCGCCGTCGATGCGGAAGTTGAAGTCGCGGTCGCGGTAGTTGTAGACTTGGCCAGCTTGGTTGAGCAGCGCCATCGTCGCCACACCCGCCACCGAATAGTTTTTGCCCGATTTCCAGATGAGGAAGAGGTCGGTTCGGCCCTTGTTGATGTCTTCGAGCAAATCGTCGTCCCACTTGATTTCGCTGCACGATTTGGTGTTCTTCGGCAGGTTGTCCATCGTTTTGGGCTTGTCGCCCTCCATTTCGAGGAAGGCCGTCGTCGTCGCGTTCGGCCGGACGGCGTACTGCACGAGCGGTGCCTCGTCCGCCGCCGCAATGCCGCCGCGCGTGTAGGAGCTTTCGTGCTTTTGCATGCACTTGCTGTCGTAGAGGAGGTAGAGTTTCGTCTCGGCCCGAAGGGTGCCCGCCGCGACAAGGCCGGCGATGACGGTGATGAGAAATCTGTTCCGCATGGTTGTTGATTTTTTTGAAAAGGAAAAGCCCGGCTCACAATGCTCGGGCGGCAGATTCAGCAAAGCCTGGGGCAAAAAAACGCCCAAGCCATTGATTTCCAGTCCTTTGGATATCGTCTTGTTTCAATTCTTTTTCAGGAACGCGGCAAACGCCCACTGGTTCTCGCCGATTCGTGCCCATTGCCCGTTTGTTTCGAGCCACTCGACAACCGTCCCGACGGCCAGTTTTTTGACGATGGGGAAGCTCGTCGCGGGCCCTTTCCGCACGTTGAGCGAGTCGGTACCGACGACCGTCGCCTTCGGAAAAACAGGGGCCGGAGGGGCCGGGTTTCCGACGAGAGAGCTGTGAATCCAGCGATCGGGGCCGATTTGGAGCCAGTTGCCCCACTTGCCGACAACGGTGACCGGCGCGCCGACGGCCAGCTCATCCACCAATTTTCCCTCGCCGCTCGGCGCGGCGCGGACGTTGGCTCCAGTCTTCTCAATGACCGTTTTTTCGAGGTTTTCAAAAAGGGTCTCGACGAAGTCACCATAGACCCAAAGGCCTTTCCCGATGCGCAGCCAGCCCTTCTTTTTCTCAAAAATCTGGACTGTTTCGTCGAGCGACAGGCGGTCCTTCACGGCGAAGGTCTTGCCCGCGCCACTTCGGACGTTCAGCCCGTCCTCCGTCACGCGGCCGCTGGCGACGGGCCGCTCGGTGGCGAGCGAGGCGAGCTTTTTTGAGATGTCCTTTTTGAAATCGGCCCAGGGCTTCGCGTCGAGCATCATTTTCGGGCAATCCTTTCCCGTGATGTCGAAGTGGCGGTAGAGCATGTCGGTCGTCAGCCGGTATTTCGCCAAAAGGTGAGCGGCGAGGGCGACCGAGTTGGCGTAGGTCTTCTTCCAATTGCCGTCGGAGTTGACGCACATCTCAAAGCCGACGAGGAAGTAGTTCGGACTGAAATCGCCTTCGCGGATGCGGTCGCCGTCGGGTTTGTACTGCTTCGCGCCGACGTGCCACGCGACCTCGCAATCAGGAACGCACTGCACGATTTCGCGGTCGTCGACGACATAGTGCGCGCTCGCCGAGCGGTCGGTGGTGTTGAAATAGTCGCGGTTGCGGCGGGCGTTGGCTCCCTTCCCCTCGTTGGCCGTCCAGTGGGCGACGATTCCCTTCAGTTGGCGGATGCTGTTGGCGGCCGCGTCGTCGAGGGCGGGGCGGTTGCGGTGGGAGGAGAGCAGGTCGCGCTCGATGGTGATGTCCATTGTTCTGAAGGATGGGCGGCTGGGGGAATGTTGGTTGGCCAAAGGTAAGTTGGGTCGAGGAAAATAGGGCATAGGCGGCATTGGAGGAAAGCCGCTGGCCTACCTGCCATGTTCTCAAAAAAAAGCACCGCCGACCGCGCGACTGACTTTTCGATTGTCGGGAAGCTTGTTGCCCCTCGCGCCGCTCGGCCCCAAGCGCTACCTGACAATCGCGACATAACCCTGCTTTTCCGCCATTTCACCGGAGAGAAGCCTGATTTTGGCCTTCCAGACATTGGCGTTAGCCGAACCCTGAAATCGCCGTCCCATCCGTCGGATTCGGTGTTCACGCGCAGGTTTTTCCCGTTAAAAACCAGTTCGCCCCATCGGTCGAAGATGGCCAGCAACGCGATTTCGGAGAAGAGTTTCGGGTTGGCGAAGAGGGTGAAAAAGTCGTTCAGCCCGTCGCCGTCGGGCGTGAAGGCATTGGGCGTGTAGCTGTTCAACGACGGCAAAACGCGGATGGCCAGCTCGTCGGAGGCGGTGCAGCCGTTCGAGTCGGTGACGATGATTTGATAGGTGGTGCAATCGGTCGGCGTCGCATCGGCCGTTCGCACCCTTTGCCGGGTCGTTCGCCGAAGGCCGTGGCGGCCCTCCAGTTTTCTGCCCGGCCGGTTTCTACTTTCGCCCGATTTTTTGGAAGACTGGCTTTAAGCCTTTTCAACTTACTCATTCATTATTACTTACAAAAATGAAAAAGCTCAAACTCCTCCTTGCATTCGCCTTTCTCGCCGCCGCGCTCGGCGCACAGGAATACCGGGCGTTCGACCCTGACACCGTCCGCCCCGGCCGCTTCGACAACGGCAAGATGTGGACATTCGACAACCCGCCCTTCGAGTACTGGAAACAGACCTACAACTTCCAGCCCGACCAGAAATGGATGGACTTCGTCAGGATGTCGGCCGTGCGGCTGCCGGGCTGCACGGGCAGTTTTGTCTCGCCTGAGGGCCTCGTGATGACCAACCACCACTGCGCCCGCGACGCGGGGACGGCCATTGAGAAGCCGGGCGAGGGTTTTTCGGAGAACGGCTTTTACGCCAAAAAGGCCACCGACGAGCGGCCGCTGAAGGACTATTTCGTCGACCAGCTCCAAAAAATCGAGGACGTCACCGAGCGCGTCCAAAAGGCGATGAACAAGGCGGGCGAGGCCGGCCAGGTCGATGCGCGGGAGGCCGAGTTCAAGGCCATCAAGGAGGAGTACGGGAAAAAGGCTGGCTGGGAAGGCCTCCAGCTCCAGACGCTCACCTTTTACAGTGGCGGCAAATACGCGCTCTACGGTTTCAAAAGGTACACCGACGTGCGCCTCGTCTTCATGCCCGAGCTGCAACTGGGCCTCTTCGGCGGCGAGCCGGACAACTTCAGCTACCCGCGCTACTGCCTCGATATGAGCTTCTACCGCGTCTACGACAACGGAAAGCCGCTCGACACTCGGGCCAACTACTTCAAGTTCAACCCCGACGGCGTGCACGAGGGGACGACCACTTTCGTCATCGGCAACCCCGGCTCGACGGCCCGTGTGCGGACGGTGGCAGACCTCGCCTACGACCGCGACCTGTCGAACCCATTCGCACTGCAACTGCTGCGCGACCGGCGGGAAGTCCTCCAGTCGTTGTACGACAAGGAGCCGTCGGACGAGGTTTTGAACGAAATCTTCGGCCTCGCCAACTCCGTCGAGGCCATCGCAGGGGAGCAGAAGGGGCTGGAAGACCCCTACCTCTGGGCGCGTCGCAAGGCTTTCGAGAAGGAATTCAAAGCCCGCGCCGCCGAGCGTCCCGCCGGCCTCGGCACTTGGGAAAAGGGGAAGGCCGAGCCGGTCACCGTTTGGGAGGACATCAGCGCGGCGCGCGCAGAGTCGCGGGCAAATTTTAAAGAGATGGCCAGTTTCCAGACGTCGAGCTTCTCCTGCGGCCATGCCTTTGCGTGGGCGAACCAGCTTGTCGGCTATGCTGAGATGGTGAAAAAGGGCGACGCGAAAGCCAGCGAGGCCATGAAAACCAACATCCTCCGCGATGCCGACGACCTCAACAAGACCATCGACGAGGGCTACCTGATGATGTTCCTGAAAGAGGCGGAAGGCCGCCTCGGCAGCGACGACAACTTCATCAAGGCCGCCAAATCGCTGACCAAATCGGGCGATTGGAAGGCCGCTGCCGCCTTTTTGATGAAAGAAACGAAGCTCAACGACAAGGCCGAGCGGCAGCGCCTCATCGATGGCGGCCCCGACGCCATCGCGGCCTGCGGCGACCCGATGCTCAAGCTGGCGGCCATCTCGCGCCCCCGTTTCGCGGCGGCCAACGATGTGTCGAAGTCCGTCAACGCCCGCCTCACGACCCTGCGGACGAAGCTGGCGAAGACCATGTTCGAGTGCTACGGCACCGCCATCCCGCCGGACGCGACCTTCTCGCTGCGCATCAACGACGGGCAGGTGAAGGGCTACGAGTACAACGGCACCGAGGCCATCTACCGCACCACTTTCTACGGGATGTACGACCGCCACTTCGGCCACGAGAAGAAGGCCCCGTGGAACCTGCCCAAGCGCTGGCAGGAGCCGAACCAGAAAATCCTCGACAAGCCGCTCGACTTCGTCACGACGAACGACATCATCGGCGGCAACAGCGGCTCGGCGGTCATCAACACGAAGGGCGAGGCCATCGGCCTAATCTTCGACGGAAACACGGAGAGCCTGCCGGGCAACTACATCTACGACCCCAGCCGCAACCGCGCGGTGGCCGTCCACGCGGGCGGCATCGTGGCGGCACTGGAGCACGTCTACAAGGCGAAGCGGCTGCACAAAGAGCTGACGGGCAAGTGATTTTTTCGGTTGGGGCGGGGCTGGCTGTCGGTCTCAAAACTCGTAGCACCGCACACGGCTCCGCCTCAACTTTTGTCGCGACTCGTGCGCCCGCTCGCCCCAGAGCCGGAGGGCGTTGATTTTCAAGGCGACATAGAAATCGGTCGAATTGAGCCTTTTTTGTTTAAAAAAGCTCCCCAAATCGTCGGTTCCGACAACCAAAAAACCGAGCCGGGCCGCCAGCCCGAACCGAATGCTACGCCATTCCGACAGCTCGAAAGGCAAGCTCGCCGACCACCACCGCCGCTCAAATCGCGGGACGACGGCGAGGAGGTTCGACCGCTGCAACGCCCCTTTTTTGAAATCAATTCTTTGCACGAGCGTGGCGTTGGCGTAAAAGTCCTCCATCGCCCGAAAGTCGCCCTGCGCACAAACAGCCAGCGGCAGCCCAATGGAAAACCCGTGCCCCACGAGCGAGGCCAGCGAGTCGCCGAATGCCCAAAAACTGGTCGTGCGGATTGGGATGTTCGGGTCGGTCGAGGTGGCCAGTTCGTTGGGGTCGAACTCGACGGCACCGTCGAGGAAGTAGCTGTGCCGCTCGCCTCGGTTCCCGATTCTCACTCGGCCGATGTCGAGCAAGGCGAGTCCGGTTTTCCACAGATAGTCGCCGTCGTCGAGGTCGTCGGAGGTTTTTGAAAAGACAGCACCGATGTCGAACCCGAGGCCCCGGCCGCTGACGAGGAGGCGCGGTCTTTGACCGGCGATGGCAGTGAAATTTCCCGTCGTGATGCCGCCCTCGAACTCCGTCTCGCGGAAGCGGAGCGAGTCGCCGCCGAGTTTTGTGAGAAAGAAGGACTCGTTGGCCCGGGCGAAAAAGGCCTCGTGCGCCAGTAGGTATTTGGCCGACGCGCCGATGGCGAGCGAGCCGTTTTCCAATTCAAAAAGATGGGAAAAATGCCCCGCCGTCTCTGTCCAGGCCATGCCAGAGACCGACATCCGCCCGAGTTCGAACTCGTCGTGTCGCGGGTGCGCGTCGTACCGAGGGTAGCCGAGCGGCGGCGGGACGGTGTGCGTAGCCGCCTCCAGCCGAAAGGTTGTCGAAAAACCGACCGTGTTTTTTGCCCCGACATGGACGGCAAAAGCGGGGAGCATGGCCATCAGCCGCAGGTCGCCGTAATAGCGGCGCGCCCGCTGCGGGTAGTCGATGACAATCTGGCCGGGGCGCGGCGGCAGCTTGTCGGTGGCGAGGCTTGTTGAGTAGAAACTGGCCGTGTCGAACCGAGTCCGCAGGATTTTCGGGACGCTGGCGTTTTTGGCGAAGCCGTAGTTCGACTCCACAAAAAAGGCGGCGCCGAGGATGTTCGCGTCCCATTTCAAGGCCATGCCCGAGAGGTTGGCGGGGTTGAGCGGTGCGGAGCTGATGCCGCTGAACCGTTCGGTTCGCAGGCCAAGCTGTTCCTGCGAAAAGCTGGAAAAGGATGCCGCCAAAAACATGGCGGAAGCGATGACTCGGAGTTTGCTGTTCATGCGAGGAAGGCGTGAAACCGGCGGTTTAGGGCGGCAATTTGGGCCAAAACGCCTGCTCACAGCAACCTCGTGTGACCGAAAAGCTGACAGCCCAATCGACCGCCGAGAATTTTTCGGGAGCCAAAAAGCCGCAAAGGGCTTTGTTTTGAGGGATGCCCAGCTACCTTCGCCGCTCTTTTTGACAAACCGGCAAATTTTTTCCTGCAATGAAAAGGACTTACCAGCCTTCCCGCCGCAAACGCGCCAACAAGCACGGCTTCCGCTCGCGCATGGCCACCAAGAACGGCCGCAAGGTTCTTTCGCGCCGCCGCGCCACCGGCCGCAAGCGCCTCTCCGTCTCCGACACGATGCCCGGCAAGTGATTGGGGAATAGGGATTGGTGATTCGGGAATAGGGATTGGGCTTACAGCCCCTGATCTCCATTTCCGAATCCCCATTCCCAACAATTTTTGCCATGGAAACCGGCAAAACCGGCCCCAAAGCCGCCAACGATTTTTCCCACCACAAGGCCGAGCGGCTCAAAAGCCGCAAGCTCATCGGGGCCATTTTTCGCTCGGGCCGGTCGGTCGGAGCTTTCCCGTTGCGGGCGGTTTTCTTGCCGCTGCTGCTGGCCGACGCTCCATTTCCGGCGCAGGTCTCCATTTCCGTTCCAAAGAAAAGGTTTAAGTCCGCCGTCGAGCGCAACCTGCTGCGCCGTCGGCTGCGCGAGGCGTGGCGGCTCAACGCGCCCGATTTTTATGAAAAACTGGCCGCCGCAGATCGCCGCGTGGCCGTAATGGTCATCTTCGTTGGGCAGGAAGCGGTCGAGTTTTCAGAGATGCAAAAGGGGGTGAAAAAACTCTGCCGAAAGATTTTGGAGACAGCGCCGACCGCCTGACCGACGGGCGTTTTTGCCGAATCGGGCTACTTTCGGCCCGAAATCCACCTGTTTTTCAACAAAAACGAACCGGCAACCATGTTCTTCCCCATCGGCGACGACAACGTTCGCGGCGGACACGCGCCCCTTTTCACCTGGTCTTTCCTCGCGCTCAACTGCGCGGTCTTTCTCTTCCAGGTCACCCGCTCGCCCGAGGTCGGCGCGGCCTTCGTCGAACGGTGGGGCTACCACCCGGCCGACATCGAGCAGGGCCACCACCTCGACGCGCTCGTCTCCTCCATGTTCGTCCACGGCGGCTGGATGCACGTCATCGGCAACATGCTCTTCCTCTGGGTCTTCGCCGACAACATCGAGGCGGTCGTCGGCAACGGCCGTTTCGCTCTTTTTTATCTCGGCGGCGGCCTCGTCGCGGCGGCTGCCCACACTGTTTTCAACCTCCACAGCGACGCGCCCTGCATCGGGGCGAGCGGTGCCATCGCGGCCGTGCTGGGGGCCTACCTCGTCATGTTCCCCTCGTCGCGGGTGAAGGTGGTGGCCATCCTCATCTTCTGGTTCCCGCGCTTCCTCGTCCCGGCCTTCGTCTTTCTGGGCATATGGATTTTGCAGAACCTCGTCTCCGGCGTCGGCTCGCTCAACCTCGACGGCGTCGAGCCGACGGAGGGCGTGGCATGGTGGGCGCATATCGGCGGCTTCGTGTTCGGTTTCTTCATGGGGCTGATTTACCGGGGCCGGTACAACACGCGCGGCATCCTCGAAAACCAGCAGGTCTGAACTCAAATCAGGGTTTCCAGAAAATGCCTTTCCAGCCCGAACGCAGATTTCAGCGCGTCGATTTGGGCGGCGGCTGACGGGTTTGGTTTGGCTCGGACGGCGGTTATCATCACGTTTTTCGCCGTGTGCTCTGTCGAGATGAACTCGAAAACCTGAGTTCGATAGCCTTCTTTTTCGAGCAAGAGGGCGCGGATGCCGTCGGTCAAAATCTCGGCTTGCCGCTCTTCCAAGATCCCGTTTTTGAGGATGGGTGCCAGTTCGTTTTTAGCCGCCATGTCGCGCCTGACCTGTTTGTGGCAGCACGGCGCGACGACGATGGCCCGCGCCTCCGACCGCAGCCCGGAAGCAATGGCGAGGTCGGTCGCCGTGTCGCAGGCGTGTAGGGCGATGAGAAGGTCGAGCGGGCCGGGCTGGAAGGCGGCGATGTCTTCTTTTTCGAACTTAAGTTGTTGAAAACCAACCGATTGCGCTGTCTGGTTGCAAAAATCGACAAGGCCGCCGCGCAGCTCGACGCCGGTCACTTGAGCATCAAGGCCGAGCGTGTTTTTCAAAAAATCATAAAGGGCGAAGGTCAGGTAGCCCTTCCCGCTGCCCATGTCGGCGACGCGAAACGGCTTCCCGGCGACTGGCCGCGCCTGTTTCAACAGCGACTGGACGATTTCGAGGAACTTGTTGATTTGCCGCCACTTGTCCTGCGACGATTTCAGGATTTCGCCCTGCCCGCTGGCGATTCCGAGCGCGGCTAGCCAGGGGGAGGCGGGGTCGAGAAGGCGCGTTTTTTCATGGTCGTGGCTGGCGGGTTTCGGCTTGGTTTCGGTCGCGGCGGCGAGCTTCTTTTCGGTCAATTTCCCGTGCCCGTTTTTCATTGTTTGAAAATGGACCTCACGGTCCGCCAGAAGGAGGTCGGCGTTGAGCCAGCCCGTGCCAAGGTCTTTTTCGATAAGATCGAGAAGCTCGTCGGCCGACCAGTTTTTGAACTCGTCGCGGGTCGAGAATCGGAAGGTGGCCTGGATTTTCTCCCTTTTTTTAATCAAGACAGGGCGGAATAGGAGGTTTTTCAGACCCTCCGCCTGTCCAATGGGGCGGCTCAATGTCATCTTCTGGAAGTGCCCAGCGGCAAGTGAGTCGGCGAGGATTTTTTTGAAATTGAAATTCATCTGAAAAGAAAAGGCCGGCGTGCGGCGGGCAAAGGTGGCCAAAAAGCGGCCTCCTTGCCCGGTTCGCACACCGGCCTTTTTGCGCCCAGAATGCTGGGTTTCGGTTCAGTTCAATGCTCGACGACGAGCTTCCCGGTGCGCGTCCGGCCGCCCTCCGAGAACTGGACGAAGTAAATCCCTGCCATCAATACCGAAACGTCGACGGTTTGGACGCCTGGCTCGATTTCTTTTTGCAGGACGGCCCGGCCGCGCGTGTCGAATACCCGAAGCTCGCCCGCCTCGGCGGCGAGGAAGCGGAAGCCGTCGTCTGCCGGGTTCGGGACGAGTTGCAGGCCGTCGGCCGGGCGCGCCGGCGAGTTCGAGGCGAGGGATTCGGCGATTTTGAGCACGTTCTCGTTCGTTGCCACCGGCGGGTTGAAGTCGAAATAGATGTCAGCCGATTTGCGCACCTCCGTGCCAACAGAGAGGCCCGGCCGCAGGTCGATTTCATACTGGATGGAGCCGACGCTGTTCGCGTAGTCGACCGTCGCGGGCTGCAGGCCGATGTTGTCGAATTGGAACACGAGGACCTTGTTGCCGTCCTCGATGGAGATTTTGGCCCCGTGCGAGGTCGAGATGTTGCGCAGCGAGCGCGGCTCGAGGGCCGCGTCGAGCGTGTCGCGGACGATGACCCGGTCGGCAGCCGCCGTGCCTTCGTTTTGAAAGAAGATTTGATAGGTCACCGTCCGGTCGACGTCCTTCAGGATTTCGCCGCCGTCGTGCGGCGTGCCGTTGCGGACGGGGAATGCGTAGACGCCGTTCGGGTCGAAGCTGCCCGCGACGGCATTGTAAATCGATGTCGAGTTGTTCGACGGCGTCGGGTCGCCGGTCTGCGGGGTGATGGTCGCCCGGGTCAAAAACTGGCCACCGACGATGGCTGACGTCGGCGCGAGGAGGTCGGTTTGCAGGATTTCACAGCCGCCCTGAGCGATGCCGGGGAAGGAGAACGTGGCGTGGTTTTCGGGCGCGCCCGCCGTCTCGCCGGTCAATGAAAACGCCCCCGGATGCTGCGCGAACCAGCCCGTTGAGAGGCTGCCGAACAGGTTTCCATAATCGAGAGAGACTGTGCCGGTCGATGCGGCAGTGCCGTCGTTGCAGGCCTTGAATCGGAGCGAGTAGGGGTATCCGGGCTGTGCCGTCCGCAGGGCCTGCTGCGTGATGCGGTGGTCGACGGGGCTTGTGCTCAAAAAGTGGAAGTCCAGCCCCGCCTGCGTGCTGCCGAACGGGATGGTCACAGTGTATTTCCCCGCCGCCGGGCAGGCGATGTCGGCAGGGTCGTACTGAATCGGGGCGATGTCGAAGGTGCCGTCGGTCAGGGCGATGTTGAACACGCCGTTGCCGTCCGTCAAGGTCAAGGCGCCCGACGGGCTTGTCTCGAAAAGCTGGTATGGGATGCCCGTGCCTCCAGCGCAGCCGGGGACGCCGAGGTCGTTGCTGAGCTTTCCGGTGGCCGTCGCGCTGCAGAGGCCGGGCAGGTTGAGCGAGTCCTTGTCCCCGTAGACGCAGAAGTTGAACGAGCGCAGGCAGGTCCCCGCGCCGGTCACGGTCACGGAGTAGCAGCCGCCGGTCAGCGAGTAGACGTCGGGCGTGGTCGCGCCCATGTTCCACTGATAATCGGCGACGGGCGAGGTCACGCCGAGGACGGCGGCCGAGCCGTAGCCGCCGTTCGCGCAATCGAGGTCTACAACGTCGAGAACAGGGTTGAAGCCGCCCGCGTCTGGCAGTTCGACCTGTATGTTGGCCGCGCAGTTTTGACCGTTGGCTGTGTTCACATATATGTAGTAGCTCCCGGCGGCCACGTTTTGCAAGGCGGCCGGGCTATTTGCGACGGAGCCGTTGGGGCCGTAGGCATAGAAATTATAGGGTGAAATACCGCCCGAAACGGTCACGCCGAGCGAGCCGCCGAGCGAGTTGGCGCAATCGGCGGCGACCGGTGCTGTGGCGATGGTGAACGGCGGCGCGAGCGGCGGCGGAACCGTTACAGTGCCGATGAGCGAACAGCCGAGGGCGGTCGTGACCGTCACCGTGTGGAGGCCGGTGGAGAGGGAGTTGGCGTAGCTGTCGGTCGCGCCGTTGTCCCACAGGTAGGCGGTCGCGTTGTCGTTTTGAACATAGCAGTAGGCGATTCCACCGTTGCCGGAGTAGCAGTCGGGCGTCTGGTCGTACGCCCAAAGCACCGGCACATGAACCGCGACATAAGACTGCGAGGAGCACCCGGTGGCGTCGGTCGCAGTGACGAGATAGGTGCCGTTGGCCAGACCGGAGCGCGTCGGGCCGGTCTGGCCGTCGCTCCATGCATAGCTTACAGGGGCCACCCCGTTGACGAGCGAGGCACTGGCCGTGCCGGTCGCCGTGCCGTTGCAAATGGTGCTGCCGGTCATGATCATTTCTTTGAACAAAGTCAGTCCCGCCACCGAGGAGCAGCCGAGCGCGTCGGTGACGGTGACGGAGTACGACCCAACGGTCAGGCCGGTGACGGAGGCGGTCGTAGCGCCGCTGCTCCATTGGAAGGAGTACGGCTCGTAGCCGCTGTAATTCATCGTTGCGGAAAGCTCGCCGACGGCCGGGCTGGCGCAGTTTGGTTGCTGGACGATTTGGACGCCCGCCGTCGGATAGTAACTGGCGTGCGGCAGCCCGACCGAGTACTCGCCGAGCGCGGAGCAGCCTGCCGCGTCCGTCACCGTCACCTGATAGGTGTTTAGGGCAAGGCCGGTCGCGGCGGCGGTCGTCTGTCCGTTGCTCCACAGATAGGTGTACGGAGCTACGCCCCCGACAGGCTCCACCTCCAGTTTCCCCGAGGTCGGGTTGCAATAGGAGGAGGGCAAGTAGCCAGTGAGGCGAACGTCCAGCTCGTGGCTGTTGAGGATGTGCGAATGGGCAACGGTGGCCCCGCTCGCGTCGGTCAGGGTGGCGGAATAGACCCCTTTCGAGGCGTTTTTGAGGCTGACGCCGGTCGAGCCGTCGCCCCAGAGGTAGGTGAAAGGCGGTGCCCGCCGATCGGGACTATGGTCACGATGCCGTCGGCGGCAGAGCAGGTGGCCGGCTTTTCGGAGGAGAAGAAGAACTGTTGGGCCTGCGTCCGGGAGGTGAGCAGCCAGAGGGCGGTGAGCGTTAGGAATGTTGATTTTTTCATGGAAAGAGATTTTTTGAGGGGACACGGCAAGAGTGCCGACTGGAGTTGGGGCCGCGCTGGATTTGGGCAAAAAAAATCCCCGACCAGTTGCCCGGCCGGGGATTGTGCGGAGAGGGTGGGATTCGAACCCACGGTACCCTCACAGGTACGCCTGATTTCGAATCAGGTACATTCGACCACTCTGCCACCTCTCCGGTTGATATGGTCGTATTCTTGAAAAACTGCCGACGCTCGGCTTCTGCGGAGAGCGTGGGATTCGAACCCACGATACCCTTTTGGGGTATACACACTTTCCAGGCGTGCTCCTTCGACCACTCGGACAGCTCTCCCTTTTTTTCAAAAGGCGGGCAAAAGTAGAAACGCTCTTCTTTCAGCCAACCCTCTCGGCCATTTCCGCGCCAAAAATTTTCAATGCATTGGCCGTCGTCGCCCGCACGATTTCTTTCAGCGGGGCGACCCGAACCTCCGACAAACGCTCCGCGACCAGCCGCAGATAGGCTGCCTCGTTCCGTTTCCCCCGATGCGGAACGGGTGGGAGATAGGGCGCGTCCGTTTCCAAAACCATCGTATCGAGCGGCATTGTCGAGCAAACTTCCTCCAAACCTCCCTTCGGGTAGGTCAAAACGCCGCCGATGCCGAGGTGAAAACCAAGATCGACCACCTGCCGCGCCTGTTCGAGCGTCCCGGTGAAACAGTGGAATATGCCCCGCAGCCGCCCGTCCTGCGCCTCCCGGACAAGCTCGATGCACACGTCAAGAGACTCGCGTGCATGGATGACGATGGGCACGCCGAGCGATTTTGCCCAGCCCGCCTGCCGCCGGAAGGCCTCCTTCTGCTGCTCGAAAAAGGTCTTGTCCCAATACAGGTCGATGCCCATCTCGCCGACGGCGCAAAACTTCCGCTCGCCCAAAAAACGCTCGACAATGGCCAGTTCCTTTTCAAATGCGGCGTCGACCGAGCAGGGGTGCAGCCCCATCATGGCAAAGCAGCGGTCGGGGTGGGCCACCTCCAGTTCGAGCATTGCCTCGTGGGTCTCGCTGTCGATGGCGGGCAGGTACATCCGTTCCACACCCGTAGCGACGGCTCGCGCCAGCATCGCCTCGCGGTCGTGGTCGAATTTTTTGGAATAGAGATGGGTGTGCGTGTCTATGAGCATCTTTTGAAAATTGGGGGGATTCGGGATTCGGTGCTGGGCAGGGAGCGCGTCCCAATCCCAACTCTCCAACCCTTTTAGTTCATGTTGTAGTTGATTCCCAACCGCGTCTGCCGCCCCGGCTGCGGGTTGAGGAAGAGGTCGTCCGGCGTGCCCGTCGCGTCGAGGCCGGAGTAGCCCCGGTTGAACAGGTTGGTCGCCGTCAAGTAGATTTGAAAGTTCTTCCCCATAGACCGGCGCAGGATGACGTCGACCGTCCGGCGGCCCCGGTCGGTGTCCCTCGAAAAGGGGCGAGGCCATCTTTCCTTCCAAAAATGCTCACCCGTCGGCGCGTTGCTTTCCCGGTTGAAGTGGATGAAAAAGGTCGTCTTCGCAAAAAGGAGGCCCGTCTGGAACCGCAGGATGTTCGTCGGCATCCCGGCCACGCCGTCGATCGTCCGCGCGGCTCGTGGCATCCGAGTACGGCCCCGGCTGTGGGTGAAATAGAGGTTGTTCTCCCAATGGAAGAAGACGGTCTTCTTCCCAATCTCCACGTCGAACGTGGCCAGCCGCGAACGGATGGCGGCTTGCAGGCCCATCACGGTGCGCGTCGAGAGCGAGTCGGAGAACCAGCCGTAGCTGCTCCGAGCCGTCTCCAGCGTGTCGAGCGGGAGCTGCTGGATGTAGCCGCAGGCGGCCCAATTTGTCCTTTTTCGATGGAAGAAGCTGACGTCGGCGTTGAAGAACTCCCCCTTTTTGAACCGGGAGCCGACCTCGAACGACCGCACGCCCTCGTCGGCAAGCGGGCTGAAAACGCCGGTCGCGCCGTCGAGGCTGGTCATCGGGCCTTTGGTGCGCAGTTGGAGGGTGGCGGCGTTCGTCCAGCTCGGCACCCTGCGGACGGAGCGCACCACGCCGCCCCGCACTTGCCACCAACGGAACGGCGACACCGACGCAAAAACCCGCCCGGACGGCGCGAACGACTCGTCGACGGCCACCTCGTCCTCGTTGAAGCCGAAGCGCAGCAGCCAGTTGTAGCTCGCCAGCACCTGCCAGCGCTTCCTCGAAATGTGGAGCTGCGCCCACGCCACGAGGTTGTTCTCGAAGTTCGGCGTCGTGTCGAGCGACGGGCTTTTGAACGCCGAGCGGAAGCGAAGCACCCCGAGGCCCTGTGCCGGCTCCTCCGAAAAGCGGGCCACCGGCCGCACGGCGGAAAGCTGCGTCACCTGCCCCAGCTCGAAACGGGCCGCTTTCCACAGCCTTCTTTCCCATCGGATCTCCTGCCGAAGGTCGGTCGACATTGCGGCGAGGTATCTCGTCAGGTCAAAATACCGCCGGTCGAACTGCCGCTGCGCGTTCATCTTCTGCTGAGCGTTCATCTGCCCGCCGGGGTCTATTTGCCGGAAATAGGCTGCCGTCAGCACGGGTGCTATCCAGACCTCCGTCGAGCGGTCGTCGAGGCGGTGGAAGACGGCCGAGAGGTTGTAGAAGAAGCTGCGGCTCCCCCGTCTCGCCCTCGCTCCGACGGAGATGGCCTCGATGGTCTCGCCGATGTAGGTCTGAGAGTTCGCCGTGCTCTGCGCCAGCGGCGAGAAGCCGAGCGCGCTGTGGTCGCGGCGGTAGAGGCGGTTGTACGACATCTGCAGGCCGTGCCACCGAAGGTTGAGGCCGAAGTGGCGGCTCTCGTGAGGCGTCGGGGCGGTCAGAGCGAGGCTCGTCTCGACGCTGTCCTTGTTGAACACGCCCTCGAACTGCCGCGAGCCGAGGTAAAAACTCGAGTCCTGCCCCGGCAGGAGGTAGCGGCTGGCGTCGAAAAGCTGCGACTTGTCGGCCTTTCTATAAATCCCGAGGTCGTCGACGGAGGTGCTGCTGCCGTAGATCGAGAAGCGGAAGATGTTCTTGTCGCGCCCCAGCTTGCCACCGAAAAAGAGGTCGAGCGAGTTGTAGCCGTTTCGGCCGAAGCTCAAATCGGCCTTCGTGAAAAGCGGCCGTTCCGTCTCTTTCAAAACGATGTTGACGATGCCGCCCGGCGTCTCGCGGCCGTACAGCCCGCCGCCGGGGCCGTAGAGAACCTCGATCCTTTCCGCCTGCCTGATGGGGAGTTGTGCCCCGATGGGCATCCCCGGCGCGGCCGATGGTCGGATGGGCACGTCGTTCAAAAGGATTTCGACCTCACTGTTCCCGTGCGCGCCCTCCATCAAAAAGGTCTCGCCCTCCATCGCGTTCCCCGGCTGGCTGACGCGGATGCCGGGGCAGTTGCGCAGCACGTCGCCGAGCGTGACCCAGCCGTTTCGCAAAATCTCGGCCCCCGTCACGACGAAGACGGTGTTCAAGACCTCCTCGGCGGGCTGCTCGGTGCGGGTCGCGCAGCGGGCGGCGAGGGGCTTTTCGACTTCTTTCAAAAGGAGGATGTCCGGCTCCGCGAGGCGGCCTACGGGCATGGGGAAGGTGTCGGTCTGGGCGGTGATTTTTCCAAAAAACAGTAAAAAGAGGGCAAAAACATGGGACGGCAGCTGTTGGCGGCCCCGCCAACAACTCTCGCGCAGGTTGTTGGCGGCGACGCCAACAACGGCCAGCGTTGTTCTTATGGTTGAAAACATTTGCGGGCGAAGGAAACGCTTTTTCAGATGCAGGTTGGCTCGGCCACTTACTCGCCCAGCCCATATTGGGCAATCACCTCGGCGGGCGGCCCGTCCCAATTGTTTGGTGTGTTGCCTTGATAGCCGATGTCGGCGATGCCGATTTTCGACGACCAAAAGCCCGAGGCCGTCAGGTTTCGCATCAGGTTGAAAAAGGCCGTGCCGTGGGCCATGCCCTTCACCTTCCGTTCCGGGAAGGCGATGTCGTCGACGATTTCGAGTCGCTGTTTTTGAGAAATTTCCACAAAAACTTCCCCGAACCGCTTGGTCGATTGCGCGTCGAGCCACGCAAGCCCGCCGCGCAGCGGGGTCTGGAAATCGGGCCTGTCCTTCGCCATGAACTCGATGAACTCGACCACGCCCGCGTCTGTCGCGCTGCCCGAGCGGTCGTCTCGCGGGATGATGATGTCGGCGAGGATGCCGATGGTCTTCAGCTCGTGCTTGTTGAAAAAGGTGGTCTGAAAGAGCTTCTCGTCGCGCTCCTTTTCCAGATTTGTGCGGCCAAACTGCTCGAAAGGCTTCCCTCCTTTTTCATAAAAAAAACTCTCGGCAGCGGCAATCTGCGGGTTCAGCCTGGCGAGACCGAGCGTGCCGAGGCCGACGGATTTGAGATAGTCCCTGCGTTTCATCAGTTTGCTTTTTAAAGATTCCCGGCTTTTCTTTCCGAAACGATGTACCCCGCCGCCCGCATCGACAAGGCGAGGATGGTCCACGTCACGTTCTTGTCGGCCTGCGAGACGAACGGCCCGCCGTCGACGACGAACAAATTCTTGCAGTCGTGCGCCTGGTTCCAGCGGTTGAGCGCGGAGGTCTTCGGGTCGCTGCCCATCCGAACCGTGCCGACCTCGTGGATGATTTCGCCCGGCGCGTTGAGGCCGTAATCGGCATCGGCACCGGGCTTTTTGCCGAGCGCGATGCCGCCCATTTCTTGGATGATCTGCTCGAAAGTCTCGTGCATGTGCTTCGCCTGCAGCCGCTCGTAGTCCGACCATTTGTATTGGAAACGGAGGACGGGAATGCCGAACCTGTCCACCTTTTCGGGGTCGATTTCGCAGAAGTTCTCGGCCGTCGCGATGGCCTCGCCGCGCCCGGCCATGCCGATGTAGGCGCCGTAAAAACGGCGGTAGTCGTCCTTGAGCGCTGCCCCGTAGCCGCCCGCCTCGCGCTTCCCGCCGTCGCGGTCGGGGAATCGGCCGTTGATGTCCTCGATGCCCCAGCCGAAACCGTATGCGGGCATTCCCATCCCGCCCCAGTATTCGATGTGGTAGCCGCGCGGGAAGTCCAGCTTTTTGTTGTCGAGCCACCACGGCGAGTAGATGTGGAGGCCGCCCACGCCGTCCTCGTTGAACCGCTTTCTATCGAAAAGCTGCGGAACGATGGCGCTGCGAGACGCCCCCGTCGAGTCGTGCAGGTATTTCCCGACGACGCCCGACGAGTTTGCCAGCCCGTCCGGGTGGCGCGGCGACTTCGAGTTGAGAAGCAGCCGCGCCGATTCGCAGGCGCTCGCTGCGAGCACGATGACCGGGGCGCGGACGGTTTTTTCCTCCAAAGTGAGCGTGTCAACATAAGAGACGCCGGTCGCCAGCCCGGTCCTCGGGTCGGTCGTCACTTCGCGGGCCATCGCGTGGTTGATGAGTTCGGTGTTGCCCGTCTTTTTAGCAGGTTTGACGAGGCACGACGAGGATGAAAAATCCGCGTAGGCGAGGCAGCCCCGGTTGCACTGGTGGCAATAGAAACACGCCCCGCGCTCGTCGTTAATTGCCTTCGTGAGAATCGAGAGGCGCGACGGGATGGTGGTGATGCCAAGGTTTTTGTTCCCCTTTTTTATCATCATCTCGTGGACGCGGAGCTTCGGCGGCGGCAAGAAGATGGAGTCCGGGTCGTTCGGCAGCCCCTCTGCCGAGCCGAAAACGCCAATGAGCCTGTCCACTTTGTCATAAAAAGGCGCGACGTCGTCGTAGCCGATGGGCCAGTCCTCGCCCAGCCCGTCGATGCTTTTTCTTTTGAAATCGAACGGCCCGAAGCGCAGGGAGATGCGGCCCCAGTGGTTGGTCCTGCCGCCGGTCATGCGCGAGCGGAACCAGCGGAAGTTGCTGCCCGCCTTCTGCGTGTACGGCTCGCCCTCGATGTCCCAGCCGCCGTAGGCCGCGTCAAAATCGCCGAACGGCCGCCAACGGGTGCTCGCTCCGCGTCTCGGCGACTGCCACGGCCATTTCAGCTGGGTGATGTGCTTCGGGTCGGCGGGGTCGAAGTCCTGACCGGCCTCGAGGACGCACACCTTCGCCCCGGCCCTGGCCAGTTCGTGGGCCGCCATGCCGCCGCCCGCGCCGCTGCCGACTATGATGACGTCGTAGGATTTTGGGGCCTCTTTTATTTGAAAAGGGTTCATCGCCTGCCGTTTTTGAATAGCCTTGGCGCGAAGGAAAACAAAAACTCACCGCCCAAGCGCCTTCACCAGCCGCATCAAACTCCCCCTGTTCTCATCCGAATAAAAAGCATCCTGCAAATCCAGCCGCTCGCGCCGCGAAAGCCGCAGGCTCATAGACGCCTCCGCCTCGGGCTTGTCGCGGTGGTAGCTGAACAGCACCCGCTCCACTTTCACCGAGCCGTAGAGGTCAGCCAGCAGGGCGGTCATCTCGTCCTGTGAAAAATCCTCAATGTCCGTGATTTTGGCTGTTACAGAGGCCGGATGGAAAAGGGAGCTGATCCAACCCTGATGGCTGCTCCCCGCGATCGGGCCGACCTTAGGCCAGCAGCGCATCTCGACGATGACCACGCCCGAGGTGTTCTCTCGAACCCATTTTTGAAAGACGTGGAGGAAGCGGACGGCCGACAGCGTGCCATAGTTGTCTCGGAAGCCCGCGTCCATCGTCTCGATTTCGGGCGAAGTCGGCAGGTGCGTGTTCGGCAGGATGTAGGGGTAGGTTGCGTTCATCCGCAGGGCCGAGGCGAAGCTCAAATCGGCGGCATCGCGGTCGGCAAAGAGGCGGCCGAAATCGACCCCGTCGACCTCCACATCATTGGTTGTCAACGACTTTGCCTCCGGCCGCATCATGTACGCGACCGGTTGGGGCGAGATGACGAGCCGCCTTGCGTCGTTCAAAATGAATGGCGTGACGAACGCCATCGGGATTCGCGCCTCGGCCTCGGGCTGGCGGTAGTCGCTGATTTTCTTTTTCAAAAAGCCGTCGGTGTTCTTCCAGAGCTGCCGCTCGAACATGTAGCCACGGTCGAAGAGGTACTCGTGCTTCCCCCATTGAAAATGGCGGACAGGAAAGAACAGGTCGTTCGAGACGATGGCGAAGCTGACCGGGTTGAGCAGGTCGCGGCTGATTTTTTCGAGAAAGACGGGGTCGTGCGGGTCGAGGTTTTCGCCCAATTGCTGTCGCAAGACCAGCTCTCGGAACCACGCCGCGCCGAGCATCCCGCCGGATGCGCCAGACATCAAAACCGCGTTTTTCATCAGTTTCCCGTCGGTCAGAGAGTCGCATTTTTGGAGGCATTGCATCGCCCAGACGGCGGCCCTCATCCCGCCGCCGGAGGTGCAGATGAAGACCATCTTCGGTTTCGCGGTGTCGGTTTTCGGGTCGAAATTCTTGGCCTTCCAATTTTCGAGAATCCGCTCTGTCGCCCGGCGGTCGGCGGCGGCGGTGTCGGGGTTGGCGAGGGCTTGGAGGTGCGGGTAGTCGTATTTCGGGCGGCCAACTTGTTGATAGTCAAGGCCATACGCCTCGTTCCACCTGACCATCCAGCCGTGGCCGCTGATGAAGTCGATGCAGAAGACGAGGGAGAGGAAGGCAATCGTCCCCCATTTTTCGAACCAAAAACGGATGGCGCCGAACAGGGCCATCGTCATCGAGCCGAGCACGAGGATGCTCGCGCCAGTCGGTATCTGGCAACGAGGCCTGTCCATGAACATCCCCAAAATCCAGAGCAACAAAAGCGCGGCGATCTGCACGACGACGGCGTTGAAATGGTTCTGTTTGAAGACCGCCGAGAGGATTTTCCGGTCGTAGTGCGCCACCGAGCGGACGAGGCGCGGGCGGAGCCGCTCGTTCAAATAGGTGTCGCACCGCCAGGCGAGGCGGCCGCTGCGGATTTCCTTCATGCCGGGGATGTGGCGGCTTGTGCGGGCGAACTCGCCGGTGATGAAGACGGACTTGTGGCCGGTCTTGAGGAAATCGGCGATGTCCTTGTTTGCCCACTGGAAATAGGCGGCGAGCAGGCCCACGAAGGCCGCGAAACCGGCTACAAAACCGGCGATGTTCTTCAAAACCGAGAGCATCGGCCAAAGCTCTTCGAAGACCTGAAACCGGATGCTGGCGACGAGCCAAATGCCAAAAAAGGCTATGGGAATCAACGAGTTGTTGATGCAGAACTTTGTAAAGGGAGCGTCGAGCGTCGCCAAAAAGGGGAAGCGGGAAGAGCAGAGCAGGTAGGCCGTCAGGTTCCAGACCATGAACAGCGCGCCGAACGCGGCGCCGAGCAGGGCGAAGCTCGCCCAGTTCGTCCGGCCGAGGTACTCAGGGGTGAGCAGCAGGTAGTTGATGCCGAAAAAGCGGCCGGCCGCGCCCGTCGTCAACAGCCCGAGCGCGACCCAGACGAGGATGAGCACCAGATGGCTGCGGACGTGCAACAGCAGCAATCGATAAGGGAAAGAGAAGTAGACGGGGCGCAATCTTTGGAGCATGGCGGGCGCGGTTCGCGGTTCAAAAGTGGCCGTGTGGCGGGGAATTCCGGGCGGGGCGCGGTCTTTTTTGCACCGACTTTTTTGCCGCGCTTTGCGAGGCCTCGTGCCTCGGATGCGCAGAACCGGGCACCCGGGACCTGTGGCGAAGGCCCGATTTCTGCGGGTTCCCGGTATCGCCTTTCTGTCACGACGGCCGGTGCTCATGTGCGGCATTTTTGTCAGACCACCGAGTTTCCGCTCGCTGCCGACCC
>JBGAWE010000400.1:0-2584 GCA_044227705.1 Saprospiraceae bacterium | reverse complement strand
AAACGATGTTGCCGAGACGCTGCCGCTTTTCAACTACGGCGCGGTTGGCTGGCACAAGGGCAAGGTTTTTGTCCCTGCCGTCCGTGTCGAGGCCTATATCCGGCAGGAGTGCGCTGGTTTCGACCATGAAAAAGTGGTCGCGGGCGTAGAGGCGATGCGCAAAGCGTACCCCGGCAATCGCCTTGTCGAGCACCTCGCCTCCAACTGTGCCCTCACCTACACCTGCCCCGCCGCCCGCAATTATTTCATGGGCCGCTGGGAATGCCCCGTGCCTGCCTCGCCCGCTTGCAATTCCAACTGCATCGGCTGCATCAGCTTCCAGCCGGTCGAAGAGGGGCTGACCTCGCCTCAGGACCGCCTCTTTTTCAAGCCGACGGCGGAGGAGATCGTCGAGTTCACGGTGCCGCACCTTGAAACGGCTCCTTTTCCACTGATTTCTTTTGGGCAGGGCTGCGAGGGTGAACCGCTTTTGATGTGGCAGACCATCCGCGAGGCGATCATAGAGATTAGAAAGTTCACCCAAAAAGGCTCCATCAACATCAACACGAACGGCTCGAAGCCCGACGCGGTCGACGCGCTCTGCAAGGTCGGGCTGGACTCCATCCGCGTCTCGATGAACTCGGCGCGGCGGGAGATATACACCAACTACTACCTGCCGAACAACTACACGTTCGACGACGTGGTCGAGTCGCTGCGCGTCGTGCGGCGGCACGGGGGCTGGTCGAGCATCAACTATTTCGTCTTCCCCGGCATGACCGACCACCCCGAAGAAGTCGCTGCGCTGCGTTCGTTGATTAGGGAAACGGGGCTGAACATGATTCAATGGCGAAACTTCAACATCGACCCCGATTGGTATCTCGGCAAGCTCAACATTGCCGACACGCCGCCCACGCCGGGGATAAAATCGGTGATGAACGACCTGCGGGCGGAGTTCCCCGATTTGAAATTCGGGTATTACAACCCGCCGATGGAGCGGATTCGAGGGGATTATGAAGTTGATTTCGCCCACTAAAACCCAGTTTCTACTCAAAGAATGAACGGAATAAAAGTCTTCGCCCCCGCCAGCATCGGCAACATGGCCGTCGGCTTCGACGTCCTCGGCTGCTGCCTCGAACGGCCCGGCGACGAGGTCGTTGGCTATCTGACCGACGAGCCGGGCGTCAAAATCACAAAAATCACCGGGGCGCAGGGCAAGCTCCCGACAGACCCGGCGACCAACACGGCGGGCGTCGCCGCGCTGGCCCTGCTCGATTTTTTGGGCGAAAAACGGCGCGGTATCTCGCTCGAAATCCACAAAAAGATGCCGCTCGGCTCGGGCCTCGGCTCCTCGGCAGCGAGCGCGGTGGCCGGGGCTTTCGTGGCTTCCGAGCTTTTGAAAACAGGTCTTTCAAAAAGGGAGCTGCTGCCCTTCGCGGCGGCGGGCGAGGCTGTTGCCAGCGGCGGGGCGCACCTCGACAACGTGGCCCCGTCGATGCTCGGCGGGCTGGTTTTGGTGCGCGACAACGCGACTTGCGACGTTCACCGGCTGCACGTCCCGCCGGGCCTGATGCTGGCGGTCGTCCATCCGAAGGTTCAGGTTTTGACTAAAGAAGCCCGAGCAATTTTGTCCAAAACGGTCGATTTGAAAGCGCACGTCGGCCAGTCGGCCAACCTCGGGGCGTTCATCATCGGGCTGTTCAACGCCGATTTGCCGCTCGTCGCCCGTTCGCTGCGCGACGACATCATCGAACCGCAAAGGGCTCAGCTTATCCCCGGTTTTTATGAAGTGAAAGAGGCGGCGATGGCCTCGGGCGCGCTCGGCTGCTCGATCTCGGGCGCAGGGCCGAGCGTTTTCGCGCTCTGCAAGAACACAGCGGAAGCCGAGGAGGCGGGGCGGGCGATGGCGGCGGCCTTTTTGAGGAACGGGGCCGAAAGCACGATCCACCTCTCCAAAATCAACCAAGAAGGGGTGTTTGTCGTCTGAACTCGGCTTGTTCAAAAAAGGAAGGCCCCCTCTCCCGGCAGGGAAAGAGGGCCTTTTTTGTGCGTCGATTCTGGCCGGTTTTGCCCGAATCAGAAGCGCAGCTGCAGGTTGGCGTTCAACAGAGTGCCGAGCTGGCTGAACTGCGAGCCGTTGTAACCGAGGATGTCATAGCGGCCCGAGAAGCCGAGGAAACCGCGCAGCAGGTCCTTGTCGGCCTCGTTGGCGAGGAAGGTGTCGCCCTGCGCGTCGATTCCTTTGAGGTCCCATTTCGGGATGACGTTCAGCAGGTTGTTCGCCGCAAGCGTCAGCGTGGCCTTCTTCGTGATGTCGTAGGCGAGCGAGAGGTCGGTCACCACTGCGGGCTTAAACTCGGCCTTGATGTGGTTCATGATGCTGCCACCGTTGTCGAGGTCCTGGAACTTGGTTGGGCCGAAAAGCGTGTTGTTCAGCCCGATGTTCCACTTGCCCAGCTGATAGTCGAAGCCGAGGATAGACTTGTACGCCGGGCGGCTCTCCTCGAGCAGCGAGACGATTTGTGCGCTCAAGATGGTCGAGCCGGCCGCCGATATCGGCGCGGGGTCGCGCGGGGCGCCCTTCACCTTGTTCTCGACGACGAAGTTG
>JBGAWE010000399.1:0-2592 GCA_044227705.1 Saprospiraceae bacterium | reverse complement strand
CGGGACGAACGTGCGCGAACAGAAAGAGAAGGAGGCCGAGGCCGAGTCGAAACGGCCCATCACATACGTTTTGACCAACAAAACCGACGGCAAGGTGGTCGAGCTGCCAATGGCAGACTTCCTCAAACAGTTCAAAAACTACCCGAAAGACCAGTGGAACTACGACCAGCGGAAGGGCGAAACGGCGATTCCGATTACCAAAATCAGCGACTTCCACCTCGACGTCCCCGGTCAGGGCGACATCACGGAGGACATCCTGCAAGAGCCGGGCTGGTCGGTGATGGTCATGGCCTACAAGCTCGAATTCGACGGTCTTTTGAAAAAAACATTGACCGTTCAGGACACCTCTTGGCGCTCCGACACCGTGAAAACCTCGGCCGGGACGACCATCACCCGAACCGTCGCGGGCATCACGCCGCGCTCGGTGACCATCGAATCGAAAAAGTGGAACGAGGGTTTCGGGAAGATTTTCAGGGAGAAAATCAACCCCTTCGCCGAGGCAGCAGAGAAGGCTGGCTGGAAAGTCTACGCCTGCACCTCGCCCAACGACCCGGCGACGGTCGACGACTTCCGGCACTTCGCCCAGACGGCCTATCCCTTCTATCAAGGCGATGACCGGCTTTTGAAGACCATCATCCGCTCCAATCCCGGCATCGTCGTCTGGCACGACGGGGCGGTGAGGGCGATGTACCATTGGAAGCACGTCCCGACTTTTGAGGCGGTGAAAGAGACATTCAAATAACCTCGATTCGCTCAAAAACACAGGCAACAAAAAAGGGCTGGCCCAATCTCTGGGCCAGCCCTCGCTTTTTCATTCGGTCTCGAAAAGGGTCATTTCAACATGATTTTCCCCGAAAACACGCCGCCTTCCTGCGTCGATACGGTGAACGGGTAGATGCCCGCCGGCAAATCCGGCCGCTCCAAACGGCAGGTCTTGCCAGAGAACTGGCGAGTGAGGACGATGCGGCCAAACTGGTCGGTCAGGCGGAAGATGGCGTTTTGGGTTTCCACGGGCAGTTCGAGCCAGGCGGTGCTGCCGACCGGGTTGGGCCACGCGGTCGCGGCGCCTTTTTCGGGGGCGGTCCCGGTGTTGAGGGTGATGAAGTTCTCTCCGATTTGGTGCGAGACGGTGTTCGTGATGACCGGCGCGTTGAAGTCGAAATAGATGGCCGCCGAGTTTTCGATGACCGTCCCGTTGGCCAGGGCCGGCTTTTGCGCGGCGCGGAACTTCACAAAGCCGTGAGACCCCGGCTCGTTGACCGACATCGCAGGGAGCAGTACGTTGTCGAAGGTGAAGCGCAGCACTTGGTTGTTCAAGATCTCGAAAGAATAAGGGTGGCTCGAAGCTCCCGGCCGGATGGAGGCCGCGTCGAGCGAGCCGTCGAGCGTGTCGAGGAGGACGATTGTATAGGCCACGTCCGTCCCCGTGTTCTGGAAGCGAATGAGGTATTCGAGGTCGGTGCCGCGCTCAACGAGGTGCTGCGTGCCGTAGCCGACGGGCAGTGCGGCCTTGTCGTTCGGGTCGAAGGAGGAGACGTTTTGCAGGCAGAACTCGCTGGCCGACGGGCTTGCCCCGTTGTTAGAGAACATCACCGGCAGGCCGGGCGCGGAGTTGTTGTCGCAGCCTTCGACGAAAGCGGAGGCCAGCCCGCCGAACGGGTGGCCCGGCTCCTGCGGCCCCTCGACACGGAGGAAATTGCTGCCCGCCGGAACCTCGAAGGAGGTCGAATTCCCGGCACCGAGGTTGACCGGGTGGCTATTCATCAAAATCATGTCCTCGACGACGACGAAATCGACCGGCGCGAGCATCGGGCCGTAGCCGTCGTTCGTGATGGTGAACTCAACGTTGCTGCCCACGCACTTCGCCGAGGCGACGAGGTTGGAGCCGTTCCATGTTGCAGAGGCTTCGCCACAATTGAAGCTGGGGAAGATTTGCGCCTCCGAACAGTGCGTCAGGCCGGCGGGCGCATTGCAGTCGAGCAGGAAGGTTATCTCGAACAGGCCGCACTCCCCGGGCAGGAGGGGATTGAGGTAGAAATCGTACTGATTTCCGCCCAAATTGATGCCCGGGATGGACGTATTGATGACCGAGACGAAAGTGTCGAGCGTCACGATGATGTGCGCATCGGCTATGGTGTCGGCGTAGAGGTTGCAGTAGTTGACGTTGTAGGTTCCCTGAAAACAGGGCCGCAGCCGGTCGGTGGCGATGTCGACCGAGAGGAGCGGGCATTCGAGGTCGAGGTAGACCGGGATGTCCTGCGAGGCGATGGCACCCGGCGGCTGCATCTGCACGAAATAGGTCGTTGGGCAGCTTCCGCCGTAGTTGAAAGGCACGTCGAGGCTGGCAACGACCGCCGTGTCCGCCCAGTCGACGCCCATGTTGAAATGGCCGTTCGCGTCGGTGTAGGCGGTGTAGGTCTTTCCGGTCACAGAGCCAAGGGCGCGGACTTTCCAGTTGGCAAGCAGCGCTTCGCCTGCGTCAAGGGTGCAATTTTCGAGCGTGTCGAGGAAGACGTTGCCCCCGAAAAAGTGCGGCGGTGCCTCGACATAGACCGTCCCGAGGCAGGAATTGGTGTTGCCCGCCGCGTCGCT
>JBGAWE010000398.1:0-2592 GCA_044227705.1 Saprospiraceae bacterium | reverse complement strand
CGGCGAGTTGAGCCTCGAGGGCGAGCAGTGGGGCGGCGGGCGCGGCATTTTCAGCTACCATCTGGTGGACGGCCTGTTCGGCCTCGCCGACAAAAACGGCGACGGCTCCGTCTCGCTCGGCGAACTCGACCGCTATTTGGAGGACAAGGTGACCGCCGAGGCCGCACCGCAGAGCCAGGTGCCGATGCTCTTGGGCAACAAGACCGAGCGGCTGGCGACAGTGAACCCGGCGATACTGACGGACTTGAAAAAATCAAGGTCGGGTGGGCTGCCCGTTTTCATGACAACGGAGGGTCGAGGGCTGGAGGAGGAGGTTTTAACGAAAGTTGATTCGAACGTCCGGCGCATGTATTTCGCTTTAAAAAAGGCCATAGCCGAAAAGCGGTTTTTCGAGCCTGAAATCGACTGCGCGGAGAAGCTCTACGTTCAACTCGCTGAAAATCAACAACTTGTACCCTTGCGCGGCCTGATGAAAAGGAACTACGCCGCCGCCTTGCAAGACGACGCCCAGCAGGTGCTGAACACCATGCTCAAGACTGGGCTGACCGAGGAGGTGCGGTCGGCCACCGGCACCGTCCGGCTCTACGGCCATTACCCCCGCTACCTAGACCGGGCCGCCGAACTGCTGGGCAAGGGCCACTACATGTACGCCCCGTTGCAGGCGCGCAAGCACTTTTTCGAGGGAAAACTGGCCTCCACAGCCGTCGCAAAGCGGCAAGCCTACAGACAGGCCCTGCGCTGGCAGCCGGACATGCCGCACGCACTGGCGGAGATGATTTCCACCTACCAAGCGGAACAGCTGGACTCGGCCCGCCTGTTTTTCGACCGGGCGGTGGCGCAGGCACCCGCTTGGGTCACGCCCCACATCCTGCTCGCGGAGTTTTTCGCCGAGAAGTCGGGGCGGCCCGACAAGGCGGAGGAGATGCTCAACCGCGCCGGGCAGGTGGACTCCAGTTCGGTGTACGTCTGGTACCGAAAGGCGCAGTTCTACAAAGACCAAAAAAGGCCAGTCGAGGCCGAGCAATGGTTCCGAAAGGCCATCACCGGCGCGGGCGCGGACATCTGTTTCCCTTGCGCATATGGCAACCTCGGCAACCTCTATCTGGTCGCGCGCCGGTACGACGAAGCAGAGACCGCTTTCAAAAAGGCCATCGAGCTCGATTCTTCCTTTCGCCGGGGCTACAACGGCCTCGGGGCCACCTACTGCGACGGCCTGCGCCGATACGACGAGGCGGAGGCCTGCTTCAAAAAAGCCATCCAGCTCGACTCGACCGATGCCGCGCCCTATTCCAACCTCGGGAACGTCTATAGGCACACCCGCCGCTACGTAGAGGCGGAGGCTCTTTTCAAAAAAGCCATCCAGCTCGACTCGACCCACGCCGGGGCCTTCAACAACCTTGGCATCGTCTATCTGAACACCCGCCGCTACGAGGAGGCGGAGGTCGTCCTCAAAAAGGCCGTCCGGTACGACCCCGAGTTTGCCTTTGCCTATGCCAACTTGGGTTTCGCCTATCGAAATCTCAAGCGATACGAGGAGGCGGAGGCCGCCTACAAAAAAGCCCTCCAGTTTGACTCCGCCTATGTCTCGGCCTACTTCAACCTCGGGAACGTCTGCACCTCGACGCGCCGCTACGACGAGGCGGAGGCCTATTTCAAAAAGGCCATCCGGCTCGACCCCACCTATGCGCTTGCACCCTACAATCTTGCCTGCATGTACAGCCTCCAAAACCGGCCGGACGAGGCCTTCGAGGCATTGGAGGGAGCTTTGAAAGCCGGATACAACAAGTACGACGCGATGCAAAAGGACACCGACCTCGCGCCCCTGCGCGAGCATGCAGACCAATGGAAGGCATTAATGAAAAAGCACTTTCCCGACAAGGTAAAAGACTGAAAACCAGGCAGTTGAGCCGTCCGTCAAAACCCGAACGCCCCCGACACCCTTAACCCCCACGGCGCGACGCCCGGGTTGTCGAGATAGGAGAGCCGCCAGACGTAGTCCACACGCCAGACGCTGAAGATGTTGGAGATGCCGACGCTGGCCTCCGCATAGGGTTTTTGCCCCAGCCAGTGGGTGCCGACCGGCAGCGGGAGGAGGCCGTTCTCTGTCGTCGGCCGGTTGCCATTGCCCAGCCCGCCGACCACTGTTTTGAAGCTCGCGCCCTCGCGCCAGTGCAGTTTTTTTACCAAAGGGACGCGGTTGAACAGGATGCCGCCGAAGTCGTGCACGATTTGAAAGGTCGCGTAGCGGTCGCTGACGAACTCGAGGTTGTTCATCAGGTTGAAAGCCTGCGAACTGAAAAAATAGGTCTGGTTCGCCGGGTGCGATTCGAGGAGAGGGTAGGGGACTTTCCCAAGAATCCGCCCCGCCGTGAGCGAGCAATAGCTGCGGCCGAACATTTTCAGGTAGAGTGCTTTGTCAATCCGAAGCTCGGCGCGCTGGTAGGCGAAATCGCCGCCAAGGATCTCCTTCATGCCCACCTTCCATTGAAAAAGGAAGACCGGCCAGCGGTTGTTGACCGAGTATCGAAGCTCTGCGCCCTGATAAAAGGCCTCGTTCGGCGCGAAGCGCACCGAGCCGCCGACTTCCGAGCT
>JBGAWE010000397.1:0-2600 GCA_044227705.1 Saprospiraceae bacterium | reverse complement strand
CGCGCAAGCAAGGCGAGGAGGTCGAGGTCGAAAAAGTGGCCCGCCGAACCATCAAGGAGACGGTCTCGGCCAGCGGAAAAATCTTCCCGGAGACCGAAATCAAGATTTCATCCGACGTGTCGGGCGAGGTCGTCGAGCTTTTTGTGCGGGAGGGCGACTCGGTCGTGGCCGGCCAGATTCTCGCTCGGATAAAGCCCGACCAGTACGTTTCGGCAGTCGAGCGAGGGCAGGCTGCTGTTAGCTCGGCGCGGGCGCAGCAGGAAGGCTCCGTCGCGGGCGTTTCGTCGAGCATGGCCAACCGGCTACAGTTGGAAGCATCGCAGCGGCAGGCGGCGGCACAACTGGAGGTTTCCAAAAAGAACTTCGACAGGCAGGACAAGCTCTTCAAAGACGGCGTGATAAGCCAAGCCGAACTCGACCAGGCCTTCGCGAGTTTCAAGTCGGCGGAAGGCTCGCTCGGTGCCATCGAGGCGAATTTGCGGGCGGCGGACGCGGGCATCGAGTCGGCAAAAAGCAGTTCGAGCGCGGCGAAATATGGGGTCAGCTCGGCCGAGGCATCGCTGAAAGAGCTTCAAACCAGCCTCAACCGAACGACCATCCGCGCCCCGGCCAGCGGCATCATCTCGAAACTCAACATCGAAAAAGGCGAGCACGTCCTCGGCACCATCCAAATGACCGGCACGGAGATGATGCGAATCGCCAACCTCCAGACAATGGAGGTGCAGGTCGAGGTGAGCGAGAACGACGTGCTCAAGCTCGCCGTCGGCAACGAGACGGACATCGACGTTGACGCCTACCTCGGGCGCAAGTTCAAAGGCCGCGTGACCGAGATCGGCAACTCGGCCAGCAACGTATCGAGCGCCCTGACCGGCGCGGCGGCGAACCTCAACAACGACCAGGTTACGCAATTCATCGTCAAGGTCCGTGTCGATCCGGACAGCTACAAAGAGCTTTTGACGAATGGGATGAAATACCCCTTCCGGCCGGGCATGTCGGCTGCGGTGGAAATCCACACGAAGACTGTTGAGAACGTGCTCACCGTCCCCATCATCGCCGTGACAGCCCGCGAGGCGAAGAAGAAAAAAGAGGGCGATGGCGAGGCGAAACAGGTCAGCACGGCGACCAACGAGAAGCTGAAAGAGATTGTCTTCGCCGTCGTCGGCGACACGGTCGGCATCCGCGAGGTGCGCACCGGGATTCAGGACAACGATTACATCGAGGTTTTGAGCGGGCTGGAGGACGGGCAGGAAATCGTGGCCGGGCCGTATTCGGCCATCTCCCGAAAACTGGAAAGCGGTACCCGCATCTCTCGCAAGACCGGCAACGACAAGAAGAAGGACGGCGGTGGCATTCAAGTCAAGTTCGATTGAGCATGAAACAGGCCGCCCGGCTCTTCTTTTTGCTGCTCTTCGCCATCGGCTGCCGCCAGTCGGAGCCGAGCTATCGGCCGGTCAAAACCGACCAGCCAGCCTCGCAGCAACAGTCAGAGAAGAACCGGGACATCCCGAAGAATGTGCTCGACGTCCTCTCTTTCGTCCGCGACAACGGGCGAGCACCAGAGGGCCACGTCGGCGGGCGCACCTTTCAAAACCGCGAAAAGCGCCTGCCCATCAAAGCCGACGACGGCCGCCGCGTCAGCTACCGCGAATGGGACGTTCATCCGAAAATCAGGGGAAAAAACCGGGGTACCGACCGCCTCATCACTGGCGACGACGGCACCGCTTGGTACACCGACGACCATTATCAAACCTTCAAAAAGCTCGAATGACCGATGGATTTTTTGCAAAAACCGCCCGTTTTTGACCCGAACACTTTTGTTGGGGAAATCTCAGGCCGCAAGTGCGCGACGCTGCGCGGCTTTTACGGGCAGGTGGCGAAGGCCCTTTCCTTCCCCGACTATTTTGGAAAGAACCTCGACGCACTCGACGAGTGCCTCGCCGACCTTTCATGGATTGAAAAAGAGCGGGTCGCGCTCGTCGTGCGGGAAGCGGGCGAGTTTTTGAAAAAGGAGAAGGCCGGGAAGCGCGGGGCCGTCCTCGACATTTTCAAACTCTTGAAAGAAGAGCCGAGCGAGGTGCCATTCGAGGTGTTTTTTGTCGAATAGAAGTTTCATCCGCGCCCTTTCGTCCCCAGTTCAATCACTTCCAAACTGTGGATTCGCCCGTCGTCGATGGAGAAGCGGACGAGCGTCTTGACCTTGTGCCAGCCCTCGTTGCCACATGCTCCGGGGTTGATGTGCAGCAGCCCGAGCGGCTTGTCGGGCATCACTTTCAGGATGTGCGAGTGGCCGCTGATGAACAGGCCAGGCCTCGTTGCCACCAATTTTTCGCGGACGCGCGGCGCGTAGCGGCCCGGATAGCCGCCAATATGGGTCATGAAAACCCGCATCCCGGCCGACTCCCATTCCAGTTCGAGCGGGAACTCGGCGCGGATTTCCCGGCCGTCGATGTTTCCATAAACACCGCGCAGCGGCTTGAATCTGCGCAGCTTTTCGACCAGTTCCCACGAGCCGAAGTCGCCGCCGTGCCAGACCTCGTCGCAGTCGGCAAAGTGCGTGAAGACCCTTTCGTCGAGAAAGGAGTGCGTGTCGGACATCAGGC
>JBGAWE010000396.1:0-2605 GCA_044227705.1 Saprospiraceae bacterium | reverse complement strand
TGAAAAGGGTGCCATCCAAATCTCCAATCCCAGCTCGCCAACCACCGGCGGCACCACTCGCGCCGTCGTCGTCGGCATCTCGGACTATCAAAGCCCCCAGATACCCGATCTGCAGTTCGCCGACAGCGATGCCGTCGCCTTTTCCGAATGGCTCAAATCGGCGGCGGGCGGGCGGATCCCCGCCGAGGACATCGCCCTTTTGACCAACGGGAAGGCCACCAACGGCCGCATCTCCACCGCCCTCTACTGGCTGCTCGACGAGAGCCGCGAGGGCGACACAGCCATCTTCTATTTCAGCGGGCACGGCGACGTCGAGGCCAAGCTCCGCAGCCAGAACGGCTTCCTCCTCGCCGCCGACTCGCCGCCGACCAACTACATCGGAAACGCCGTCAACCTGCGCGACGTGCAGGACGTGGTCTCCACCTTGAGCATCGACCGGAAGGTGCGCGTCGTCCTCGTCACCGACGCCTGCCACGCGGGGAAACTGGCCGGAAGCTCCGTCGGCGGCACGCAGGCGACGGCACAGGCCCTCGCCCAGCAGTTCGCCAACGAGGTGAAAATCATGTCGTGCCAGCCCAACCAGTTCAGTTTGGAGGGGAAACAGTGGGGCGGCGGGCGCGGCCTGTTCTCCTTCCACCTGCTCGACGGGCTGACGGGCGAGGCCGACCTCAACAGCGACGGCCGGATCTCCCTTTTTGAAATTGGCCGCTACCTTGAGGACACGGTCCCCGCCGACGCGGCCCCGCACCCGCAGATGCCGATGACCGTCGGCGAGCGGTCGATGGCCGTTTCGTCGGTCGATGCGGCTGCGCTGGCGCGGCTGCGCGAGGAGCGTAGGGCCAAGGCAGATGGGCTTTGGGTGACGAGGCCGAAAGGCGTGGCCGCTGGCCGCTCGCCGGCCGATTCGGCGTTGTGGGCGGCGTTCGAGGGGGCCATCGACTCGGGCAGGTTCTTCCGGCCGGAGGGACGGTGCGCGGAGCTTTTTTTTGCGCAACTTATTGATAACCAACAGCTTTTGAGCCTCCACGGCCTTTTGAAAAGGAACTACGCCGCCGCCCTCATCGACGAGGTGCAACAGGCCCTCAATGCCCTGCTCGACAACGACCCCTACGAAGCGAACAACTGGAAATACAACCCCTCGAAGTACCTCGAATATCCCGCCTACCTCCAGCGGGCGATGGACCTTCTGGGCGAAAAGCACGGCATGCGCCGTTCGCTGATGGCGAAGAAGCTCTATTTCGAGGGCTACAATTTGGCAAAGAACCTCGGCGCATTCGAGGCGCAGCCCGCCGTGCGCGACTCGCTCAAGGCGGCGGCGAAGGCCAAGTACCTCCAGTCGCTGGCCATCGAGCCGGGGGCGGCATATGTATGCTATTCGATTGGGAGTTTGTACATGTTCAATGTCCCCATCGCCTGCGATTCGATGGCGGCTTGGATGGAAAAGGCCGTTGAGCGGTCGCCGAGCTGGCTCTTGCCATACCTCGATGCGGCGGATGAAATCCAGTCGAGCATGGGCGGGCCAATGCCCGAGCAATGGCTGGTGCGGGCAAAAAAATGGCACCCCGAATCGTACATGTTGCAGCTCCGGCTCGCTTGGCTCAACCAATGGAAGGACAAACCGGAGGAATCGAACGCCATCTGTCGCGAGCTGATCCGCCTGCGGCCCGATCTGGCCGACGCTTGGGTGACCATGAGCTTCACCCAATACTTCCAACAAAACGACCATGAAGAATCCATAAAATCGGCACTTCGGGCATCGGAACTGAACCCGGCTTTTTTTACCCAAAATCTGCCGCTGGCCGTGACCCAACCCGAGAAGTGCATCGAACTTTGTGAAAAGCGGTGGCGGGAACGGGCCAATTCGGCCATTGAAAAAGGTGGCCTGATTGAAACCATGTCGGTTGCAATGACCCTCCTCCGACGGTTCGACGAGGCCGAAAAGTTGATTGATTTGATGTTGAAAGAGGGGTATGGGTTCACCTGCCCACAGGTCAGGGTCCAATCCGAAAAGGGCCGCATCCGGCTCCTGCAAAACCGCCTCGCCGAGGCCGAAGCCGAACTCCAAAAAGCCCTCGACATGGACGACACCCCCGACCCAATCGATGTGCAGACATGGGCGCTGCTCGGCGAGGTGAAGGCCGCGCAGGGCAAGCCAGCCGAGGCTGAGGCTTTTTTCAAAATGGCCATGGACGCGCCGTACACATGGCAGCAAAACGCCTTCAAGAACGAGGCCCACTTCCTCTACGGCCGCTTCCTCCTCCACCAAAACCGGGTGGCGGAGGCCGCCGCGCATTTCGAGGATGCCCGCAAAATCTCCCCCAAAACCTGGCATTGGCCGCTCGGCATGGCCCTCCTCTCCGCCCAAAAAGGCGAGAAGAAGGCCGCCCTCGATTGGCTGGAAAAGGCACTGGACAGTCACCTGTTCGAGCCGTCATTGGTGTTGGAGGAGCCGCTTTTCTCGAAAATCAGGAAGACGCGCCGCTTCCGCGAGCTGATGGAGAAGAGCTTTCCAGGGCGGAAAGGGTGAATTCAGGCGGCCGGATTGCCCTTGAGCCAAGCTCTGACGATGCAGGTGAAGCACCTCTTATCGACGAGCGAGGCGGCC
>JBGAWE010000395.1:0-2620 GCA_044227705.1 Saprospiraceae bacterium | reverse complement strand
AACGGGAACTTCGTCGAGCTGACCAGCGACAACGGCAAGAACTCGAACGACATGATGGCCTGCTTCACGCCCGCCGGGACGAAGCCGCCCGAGTCGCTCAACGACTCTCTGAAGGTCTGGTTCCCGCCCAACGGCAATGTGCCGGGCGCGACCACGCAGTCCTATTTCACCGGCGACTGGGCCGCCGAGGGCTTCTGGACCGACCTCTGGGACGCTGGCCTCTCCCCCACCAACGGCACCTGGAAGCTCCTCATGCGCGACGACCAGCAAGGCTTCATCGGGACGCTGCTCGACTGGACCATCACTTTCGAGCCGTCGTACAAACTGTTTTACACCTGGTCGCCGACGAAGGGCCTTTCGTGCAACAACTGCCCCATCGTCGACGCAAACCCCTCGCAATCAACCAATTACCACCTCCGCGTCACCGACACCTACGGCTGCGTGGTGGAGGACAGCACGCTCGTGAATGTGCTTTTGCAGATACCGGCGCCCGACGTCTTCTGCCTCGACCAGAACGCGACGAGCATCACCTTTTCGTGGGACGACGTGCCGGGAGCCGTCAACGGCTACGAGGTCAGCGTCAACGGCGGCCCCTGGCAACCGGCCAGCGGCGGCACGACGCACGTCGTCACGGGTCTCGTCCCGAACTCTACCGTGACCATCGAGGTGCGCGGAAAGGGCGGCTGCCTGGCGTCCATCGCCACGCACACCTGCCAGAACTGCGCCGTGCCGACGGTCAATTTTTCGACCGTCCCAGCCTCCTGCTTCGGCATATCCGACGGCAGCGCGACCCTCTCGGCTACGGGCACGAACCCGCCTTTCGACTTCTCTCTTTCTGGAAAAACAAACCAAACGGGACAGTTCGGCGGCCTCGCCTCCGGCAGCTACATCGCCACCGTGACCGACGCGACGGGCTGCGCGGCCAACCTTCAAGTTGAAATCACGGAACCGGACAAATTGGAAATCGACCTCGCGGTCCTTCAACACGAAAAATGCCCGAACGGGACGGAAGGCTCCATCGAGGCGACGGCGACCGGCGGCACGGCTCCCATCTCGTTTTTGTGGAACGACCCGACCGGCCAGGCCGGCCCGATTTCGGTCAATCTCCCGTCGGGCAATTTCACCGCGACGGCCACCGACGCGAACGGCTGCACCGCTGTCGATTCCGCCCAAGTGCTTGAACCTCAACCGATTAGCCTCTCTTTGACCAGCAGCCCGGCCGCCTGTTTCGGAACACTGACCGGCACGGCGACGGTCACGCCTTCCGGTGGGACGGCCCCTTTCCAGTTTGAATGGGACGACCCCAATTCCCAAAAAACGGCGACCGCGACCGGCCTCGCCGCAGGCACCTACTCCGTCACCGCGACCGACGCGAACCTCTGCCCGGCCAGCGACCATGTCAATGTCGGGCAGGCAGCACAGCTTGCCGCGACCGCCTCGACTGGCCAAGTCTCCTGCAATGGCGGGAGCGATGGCACGGCCACCGTCAGCCCGACCGGCGGCGTCTTTCCGTACAAATACAAATGGCCCGGCCTCCCGAACCAGACCGACTCGACGGCGACCGGCCTCCCGGCGGGCAGCTTCAAAGTGACCGTGACCGACGCGGGCGGCTGTACAGTCGTGGTCGACGCGAACGTGACGGCTCCGCCGAAATTGATGATTGTCATCAGTGGAAACCCGCCGAAATGCTTCGGCGCGAAAGACGGCTTCGCGACTGTCACGACGACGACCGGTGGAACCCCCGGCTACACCTACAAGTGGAGCACGACACCCGTCCAGACGACCCAGACCATCACCGGCCTTGCCTCTGGGAGCTATACTGTCACCGTGACCGACGCGAAAGGATGCACCGCAGTTGGCACCCTTTCCCTCACCGCGCCGACCGCCGTCTCGGCCGTCGCCACGCCTGTCAAAACCTCATGTTTCGGCGGCAGCGATGGCAAAATCAACCTCGCCCCGACGGGCGGCATCCAACCCTACTCGTTCAACTGGTCGAGCGGCCAGACGACGCAAAACATTGACAACCAACCAGTTGGAACCTACGCCGTCACCGTCACGGACGCGAACGGCTGCACGTTCGTCCTCCAAAACCTGAAAATCGACCAACCCGCCGCCCTCGCCATGACCCTCGCGCCGACCGCAGCGAAATGCTTCGGCAACCAGGACGGCTTCATCACGACGACCATCTCGGGCGGCACCGGCGTCTATGCCTGGCATTGGGTCGATGCGGGCGGGCAGCAGGTTTCCATCATCCAAAGCCCGACGAGCCTCGCGGCCGGGACGTACACGGTCACGGTCAACGACGAGCTGGGCTGCACGCTCGTCCAATCGGCGACGGTCTTGCAGCCGCTCGCGCCCGTCTCGCCCGGCATCCCGCAACAATCCGGGGCCATCTGTTTCGGCGATTCGACGGGCTTCGCTGTCTCCAGCCCTTCGGGCGGAACGGCTCCGTACACCTTCTTTTGGTCGAACAACTCCACGCTCGACACGGCCAAAAACCTCCCGGCCGGGTCGGTCTTTGTCACCGTCACCGACACGAACGGCTGCACGGCCACCGGCCAGTCCAACATTTTAGAAAAAGGCGAAATCTACCCCTTCCTCGCCCTCGACCAGCCGCTCT
>JBGAWE010000394.1:0-2622 GCA_044227705.1 Saprospiraceae bacterium | reverse complement strand
GGCGAAAGTAGCAAGCCGCCGACCACCCCGCCTTACTTCTTGTCCTGCTTCGAGAAGACTTTTCTCAACAGGTCGGTGTTGCGCAATTTGGGGTCCTGCCGGATGTCCAGCTCTTTTTTGGCGATGAGCGAGAACATGCCGTCGAGGGCCTTCCGGTTGACGTGGTCGTCGAGTTCCGTGTTGGTCTTCCCGCCGCCGAGGGGGAGCTTGTTGTAGGCTGTCGCCGCGCTGCGCCACAGTTCGCGGGCGCCCACCTTGTCGAGCGAAGCCTGGATGACGGGCATGAACTCTTTGTAGAGCGGCTCGGAGGTCGTCTTGTTGAGGTACTGCGTGGCCGCGTCCTGCTCGCCCATGAGGATGTTGAGCGCGTCCTTGAACGACATCCCTCTGATGGCGGAGATGAAAATCGGCTTGGCCTTCGAGGCCGCGTCCTCGGCGGCGCGGTTCATGCGCTCCGTGAGGTCGCTTTCGAGGTTGCCGAAGCCGGGGACGTTCTTCAGCTTCGAGACCACTTTCTGCGCCTCGTCCGGGATGAGTATTTTGTAGGGGCTGCCGAGGTAGCCGTCCTTTTTGGAAAGAAAATCGACGGCCGAGCCGACGCCCGCGTCGAGGGCCTCTTTGAGGCCGCGCCCCGCCTCGTCCTGCGAGAGGCCGCCGCCGGACATCGCGTCCTGTGCTTTCTCGGTCGCCTTTTGGCCTGCTTTTTTGATTTTGTCAAGCTGCGCATCGGCCGTCGAGAAGGCGAGGAGGGCGATGGCGAGCGTGATGAACTTCTTCATTGCTTGAATTTTTGATGATGGTGGTTGAGATGCGCCCGGCTGGAATCGGACGGGCGGACGAACGGGCGAAAATGGCGGCTCATTATCTGAAGCGGCGTGGCGGGCGGCGCCTTTCACTTTTTGAAAAGGGTTTGTGGAAGCTCGTGGCGCGGCCCGCAAACGAATTTCTGATGGAAATTTGGGCGCAAACTGCCCAACTCACATGTTCCGCCTGTACTGCCCCCCCACCTCGAACAGCGCGTTCGTCACTTGCCCCAATGAGCAAACTTTGGCCGCCTCCATCAGCTCGTCGAAGAGGTTGTGGTTGGCGAGTGCCGCGTTTTGCAGGTCGCGCAGCGCGGCGGCGCTTTGAAGCTCGGCCCGCCGGTGCAGGCTTTCGAGGGTCTCGATCTGTTCGCGCTTCTCCTGCTCCGTCGCCCGGATGACCTCGCGGGGCAGCACCGTCGGCGACCCCTCGCTCGACAGGAAGGTGTTCACGCCGATGAGCGGCAGCTCGCCCGTGTGCTTCAGCATCTCGTAGTGGAGGCTTTCCTCCTGGATTTTTCCGCGCTGGTACATCGTCTCCATCGCCCCGAGCACGCCGCCGCGCTCGGTGATTCGGTCGAACTCTGAAAGCACAGCTTCCTCCACCAAATCGGTCAGTTCCTCGATGATGAAAGAGCCTTGCAACGGGTTCTCGCACTTGGCCAGCCCCAGCTCGTGGTTGATGATGAGCTGGATGGCCATCGCCCGGCGCACCGACTCCTCCGTCGGCGTGGTGATGGCCTCGTCGTAGGCGTTTGTGTGCAGCGAGTTGCAGTTGTCGTAGATGGCGTATAGGGCTTGCAGCGTGGTGCGGATGTCGTTGAAGGCGATTTCCTGCGCGTGCAGCGAGCGGCCCGAGGTCTGGATATGGTACTTGAGCATCTGGCTGCGCTCGTTCGCGCCGTACTTGTTCTTCAATGCCTTCGCCCAGATGCGCCGCGCCACCCGCCCGATGACGGCGTACTCGGGGTCAATTCCATTGGAGAAGAAGAAGGAGAGGTTCGGCGCGAAGTCGTCCACGTTCATCCCCCGCGAGACGTAGTACTCCAAAAACGTGAAGCCGTTGGCCAGGGTGAAGGCCAGTTGCGAGATCGGGTTGGCGCCCGCCTCGGCGATGTGATAGCCGCTGATGGAGACGCTGTAAAAGTTTCTCACCTTGTTCTTGATGAAATACTCCTGCACGTCGCCCATCAGCTTCAGCGAGAACTCGGTCGAAAAGATACAGGTGTTCTGCGCCTGGTCCTCTTTTAAGATGTCGGCCTGAACCGTGCCGCGAACGGAGCTTAAAGCCTTGGCTTTCAACTCTTTATAGACATCGGGCGGCAAAACCTGGTCGCCCGTCAAGCCGAGGAGGAGGAGGCCGAGGCCGTCGTTCCCCTCTGGCAATTCACCGCGATAAACCGGCCTCGGCAAGCCTTTGTCGTCATAAACCTCTTTCAGCCGGGCTTCGACGCGCGCCTCCAATCCGTTCTCGCGGATGTACTTCTCGCACTGCTGGTCGATGGCCGCGTTCATGAAGAATGCCGCGATGGTGGCGGCCGGGCCGTTTATGGTCATCGAGACCGACGTCTTCGGGTCGCAGAGGTCGAACCCGGAGTAGAGCTTCTTCGCGTCGTCGAGGCAGCAGATGCTCACGCCCGAGTTGCCGATTTTGCCGTAGATGTCGGGCCGGTGGCCGGGATCCTCGCCGTAGAGCGTCACCGAGTCGAAGGCCGTCGAGAGCCGGTTGGCGGGCATCCCGAGCGAGACGTAGTGGAAGCGCCGGTTCGTCCGCTCCGGCCCGCCCTCGCCGGCGAACATCCGCGTCGGGTCCTCGCCC
>JBGAWE010000393.1:0-2746 GCA_044227705.1 Saprospiraceae bacterium | reverse complement strand
GTCTCGTGCCGGATAATCTGTCTGCTGTGCCGACAACAAGCCCACCGCTATTTGCCATTCCAAAACCTCACCTAACCACCCACTCTCAAAAAGTCCAACACATCATCAATCATGCACATTATCAAACTTTTCATTGCTCTGGGCCTATGTGTTGCCTCAAACTTGGGAACCGCTCAAAAAATCGACAGCCACATAGAATGGGGCGAACCGAGCAAAGACCTCGTCCACCCGCTGGTCTATCTGGGAAAGAACTCGAAGAACATCTCTTCCGTCAAGGTAAGGCATTCTAAGCTGTGCGTCAGTTCGTTTTCGGAAGACCAGCTTTCCTACCGATGGCTAATCAGAAGCACAAGCCCTGAGCCTGCCGGGCGAGGACGACAAGCGGAACGAAGACGATTTGGTGGACAAAAAGAGGTTCCACCGAATCGGAAACCAGTCTTTTGCCGTCAGCATGAAAGAACAGGGGATGGAAGGTCTCGGCATCCCGTCGACCTTGAGGCACTCCAGTTGCAAAGCCGACGATACTTTTTGTGATTGATGACCTGTCCACCCCCATCTATTCCTCGGTTCAGTTCATCAGTTCACCCAACGGGAAGTTGCACCTGATTTTCACCATGCCCATCAAGAACGGCCACGTCGACCTGACCTATGCCTTGATGGACAGAGAACCTCAATGCTGTCCACGACTCAATCTCCAGCGAATCTTCGAGGGCGGCTACGAGAACTTTGTCATGGACGACAACGGAATGGTCACGCTCCTTTTCGGCCCACAAGGTTTCAAAGAACAATGCCGCCGCGGACGGGCAGCCGTTCTTGCTTCTACGCCTCGCAGTTCGAGCGCAAAGGGCACGACAGGACAAAGCCGTCGCCGGCCCACATCAAGCTCGGCGACCGGTTCTCAGAACGGCCTCTTGGGCATCGACGGCTCGGAAAGAGTCGTCGTGACCGGCATTTACAGCAACGGAAAACCATGTACAGGACGGCCTTTTCTGAGCCTTGCCGCCGACTACGCCAGGAGAACTATCGCGTTCCACGAGTTCGACAGCAAGTTGACCGCCACCATGAGCGAGGTCGAAGGCCGAGCGAAAACGAACAAGATGGAGGACAGCGACTACGACTTCTCGACTACCAGCTTCCGGATGCGCGGGCTTTTCCCCAGACAGCGACCCCGGCGACGGGCTGGGTGATGACGGCCGAGCAGGTCAACACGCACGACAACTACGACTACAACCCGAAAACGCACACTTTTGGCTCGTTCGCGACCTCGACGGATGTGATTTTCAGGGACGTGGCCGTCGCCAGAATCGACCCGTCGGGCAAGGTCGCCTCGCTCAACCGAATCCACCGGGGCATGGCCCAATCACGCGACTTTGAATCGCCCTCTTTTGCGAAGGCGATTGTCGAGGTGGAAAACAACGGTCTCTTTTATGTCCTGCTGGAGGACGACGAGAATTGCACCGACAACCGCTCGAACAAAAAAGGCCTGAACCGCCCGCTGGCCACCGTTGCCGCCCGGTTCGACGGCAAGGGCGGCTTCGTGCGCGAGAACATCGAGTCGAACGACGACCGAGGCCCGTGGCACATCAACTACAACTTGGCGATTCCGCTCGGCGAAGGGAAGGTGCTGCTGACCGGAATCAACAAAGTGGCCTCCGCCTATGGCGTTCGCGTCAGGCACGGGCTGTTGACGATGAAATAGGCTTCTTGAAGTGAAACCAGTCCCGCTCTTTCGCCTTCTCTTTCAAAAATCAGCAACTCGAAAACCTTCATTTTCACCAATACCTTCTCTTGACCATGCGCCAGATAGCCTTTTTCGCGCTCGCCTTGTGGGCTTTTTCGACACCGCTCTTTTCGCAGGCCGTTTGGCAAAAATCGCCCGTGCCCGGCTCGACTGCCGCCAGGAACGTCGCCTGCGGCCCGGATGCCTGCTACGCCCTCACCGACGACGGCATCTACAAAAGCACGGACGACGGCGCGACTTGGGCTTTCGTGCCCAGCTCGAAAAGCCTTGTGAACTTGCAACCCCCGCCCGTGTACAATACCATCCATCTGTACCCGCAGGCCAATGGGAAGGTTTTTGCGATGGTGCCGAACGACGCCGCCAACCTGTCCAAACTCTACAAGAGTACGAACTCAGGCGCGTCGTGGCAGCTGCTCAACAGCGATGTGAATGGAGGCTCGAATTTTGTCGCAAAGGGCGACACGCTCCTGCTCGCCGACCACAACAACGCGCTCAATTTTTCGGTCGACCAGGGCGCAACGTGGAAGGTCATGCCGTACCCGCTGCTCGGCGCAGGCAGTTCCTTTGGGCACGACGGAAAAAATTGGGTCATGGAATGCGGTTGGCAACATGGGATTTACGCGGGGCCGAACCTTGGCGCAATGAACTTGGTCAGCCCCGACTCATCTGACATTTACGGTCTCCTGCAAGTGTTGGGCGATAGAATCTGTCAAAATTACTACAAACCAGTACCGGGCGTGAACGGATCGCACGACACGCTGGCCATCAGCGGCGACTTGGGCAAAACCTACACGCTGTTCGTGTACCCGGACTTCCCCCCACAGCCTTGGTTGTCTCCCACAAAATTTTTGCGGGTGGGGGACCGATTGCTCATCCAAGTAATAAACGAGAACCCGATCTACAAAAGCGACGATTTCGCCAGCAACTGGAGCCAGCTGCCGGCCAAGAACCTGCCGACCGGCAACGTGCTCAGCCTGGCGGCGACCGCGAAAGGCTCGCTGCTCG
>JBGAWE010000054.1:0-23072 GCA_044227705.1 Saprospiraceae bacterium | reverse complement strand
GTGAAGCCGGTGCTCTCCTGTCCGCCTGCCATCACGGTGGACGTCGCCGGGACAATCCTTTCCGACCCCGGCCAGTACATCATCAGCGCGGACACGGTGAGCGGCTGCACGTCGGTCATCCTCAATTTTGGCCTCCCGAGCGTCAACGAGAACTGCTCGGCGGTCAACCTCATCCCGCCCGCGGTCCTGTCGAGTGGCTCACCGTTCCCGCTCGGAGCCAGTCAAATCTATTGGCGAGCAGAGGACGCGAGCGGCAACACCGGCACCTGCCTCATCGACGTGACGGTCGTGCCGCTCGATACGCCGAACATCCTCGCCACGCCCGACCCGGCCTGTCTCGGCTCCATCGTCGATTTGACGACGGACATCAACCTGCCGGGCCAGACCTACGAGTGGAAGGGGCCTAACCAGTTCACTTCGACCGCCGCGACGGCCATCATCTTCGGGCTGACGCAGGCAACGGCGGGGCCTTACACGGTCAACACCTTCGTCAACGGCTGCCCGGCACCGACCAGCAAGTCCTTTCGGGCGACACTGGCGACCAACCCGGTGGCAACAGACGACTACTACGATGTGCTAATTGGCCAGACGCTCGACTCTTTCAACGTTCTGACGAACGACCAGCTCACGAGCGGCGACTCCTATACGGTCACGCAGCTCAACCCTGTCCTTTATGGGACGATGGATACCCTCAGCGGCGGACTGTTCAACTACACGGCTCCGGCAACGGCGGTTGGGCAGGTCGATTTCATGTACGCGGTCTGCTCCGTGACCTGCCCGGACTTATGCGACACGGCTGTCGTTTTCATAAACGTGAAAGAGACCAGCGACAACTGCGCGTACATCCCGAAGGTCATCACCCCCAACGGCGACGGGGTGAACGACTGGTGGCTGATCTTCTGCCTTGAAACGGGCAACCACCCGGACAACTCCGTCATCATCTTCAACCAATGGGGCGACAAGGTCTACGAGGCCAGCCCATACGTTTCGAGCAGCCAGCTCGGCTGGCGCGGCGACCTCGACGGCGACCCCTCGAAACCGCTGCCCGACGGGACTTACTACTACATATTCAAGCCGGGGCCGAGCGAGGAGACCATCCGGGGCTTCGTGACCATCTTCCGTTGAACAACCGAGGGTTTGAGGAACCGAGGAATCGACCGCATGACGGTCGACGCCTTGGTTCGAATCCCAATTCCTCTTTCTCAATGAAAAAGCTATTCATACTTCTCCTGTTCCTTTCCCAAAACCTCGTCGCCCAGCAGGAGGCACACTACACGCAGTTCATGTACAACAAGCTCCTGCTCAACCCCGCGTATGCCGGGGCGCGGGAGGTGCCGAGCGTCACGGCCATCCACCGCAGCCAATGGGTGGGGTTCGATGGGGCGCCGAGCAGCCAACTGGTCAGCTTCTCGTCGAAGTTCTTCCTCGACAGGGTCGGCATTGGCGCGACGGTCTCGCACGTCAAGATGGGCTTCGAAAGGGACTTCTACGGCTCGCTCGCCTATTCCTACGACATCATAGGCCACGACGGCATCTCGGTGCGGGCCGGTCTGCAGGGCAGCATCCGCAAGTTCGGCTTGGACTTCGGCGACCCGAACGAGCTTCACCTGCCCGTCGCCCCGTCGTCCGACGAGACTTTGATGGACGGCAACATCTCCAAGCTCGTCGGCAACTTCGGCGCGGGGGTTTACGGCTCCTACAAGGATGTCGTCTATGCTGGTTTCTCGGTTCCGAGCCTCGTCTCGAACGAGCTGAACTCGGTCAACTCGACGGCCGACCCGAAGCTCCTCGCCAAAGTCCGCAAGCATTTTTACACGATGCTCGGCGCGAGCCTGCCGGTGGCGGAGGACATCCGCATCGTCCCGCAGGTCTTGGTGAAATATGTGAACAATGCCCCGCTCGACGCTGACCTCAACGCGACGCTCGAGCTGAAAAAGCAGTTCGGCGTCGGCCTCAGCTACCGATTGGGCGGTGAAGGGCGCGGCGAAAGCACCGACCTGCTGGCCTTTGTGAGGTTGAAAAACCAGTTCACCCTCGGCGCGAGCTATGATTTCACGTTGACTCAAGTGAAGGATTACTCGTCCGGCTCTTTCGAGGTGATGCTTATGGCCGACCTGAAAAAGACGAAGAACGAGATGTCCAACCCGCGCTTCTTTTTCTGATGGCACACGGATTGATCACGCCCGTCCGCCGACAGGCAGGGATTTTGCACGGGGAAAAAATCTGTGCCCAGCATTGACCAATCCGTGTCAACAGTGTTTCAATCCCTAACCCCCGAGGCCAACTTCCATTTTAATACCAATCCAATGCTTTACACTTCCATAAATCGACCCAACTCACTGCTCATCTTCCTGACGGCCTGCCTCTTTTTCACCCAAAGACTGGCCGCCCAGCAGACCGACTCGCTCAAAAAGGGGGCGGTCGAGCTGAAGGTGATGAACGAGCAGACGGTCAACAGCGACCAGCTCGAGTTCAGCCCCGCCTTCTTCGAGGACGGCATCGTGATTTCATCGACCAACCCGGCGGGCCTCAAAAAAATCAAGGACGACAAGCTCCGTCGCCCGGCGACCTCCATCCTCCGCTCGAAGCGCGGGCCAGAAGGGACGCTGCTGGCTCCTGAGCCTTTTGCGAAAGAGCTTTCCACGCCTTACAACGAAGGGCCGGTCACCTTCGACCGGACGGCGGAGACCATGTTCTTCTCTCGGAACATCACCAAAAAAGGCCTGCAAAAGCGCGACAAAAAGGGCATCAACCGGATGTCAATCTATACCTCGAAGCTGACGGGCGGTGCTTGGTCGAAGCCCGAGGAGCTGCCGTTCAACACGACGGGGCAATGGGACGACGTTCACCCCTGCCTCTCCATCGACGGCGACAAGCTCTATTTCGCCAGCAACCGGCCGGGCGGATTCGGCGGAATGGACCTCTACGTCTCCATCAAAAACGGCGAGACCTGGGGCGAGCCGATAAACCTCGGCGCGACCATCAACACGGCCAAGAACGAGGTGTTCCCGTTCATCCACGCCGACAACACGCTCTATTTCGGCTCGACCGGCCACAAAGGCCTTGGCGGCATCGACATCTTCTTTGCGCAGACGGAGGAGAACGGCTGGACGGCCCCCGTAAACCTCGGCGCGCCGTTCAACTCGGCGGGCGACGACTTCGGCCTCATCGTCGACCTCGACAAAATCAACGGCTATTTCTCCTCCAACGGCTTCGACGGCAAGGGCGCCGACGACATCTACAGCTTCCACTGCGAGCAGGGCAACCTTGACGAATACCTCCTCCAGAACGGACGCGGCTCTGTGAAGGACCTCGACGTGCTCGTCTCCGTCTTCAACCCGGCTGGCGACCCCATCGAGGGGGCCGACATCCAAATCGTGAGCATCGAAAGGTCCAACATCATCGGCAAGGACAGCCTCGGGCGGAACATCGTTGTGTCGAATGTAAATGGACAGGAAGTTATGAAGGTCGGCGGCGACCCTGCCGAAACCAAGAAGGGCGCGACCGACACCGGCGGCCGATTCGAGACGACCGTCAAAGCAGGCGACTATGCCATCATCGTCTCGAAAGAGGGCTTTGAGTCGCGGCAGGTCGTGCGCCAGTTCCTCCACACCGGCAACGAGATTACCATCACGCTCGACCCGGGCGGCGAGAACGTCCACCTCGTAGCCGATTTGACGAACCCGCTGACCGGGTTGCCGTTCGCCGGAGCGACCATCGTGCTGCGCGACAAAGTGACCGGCCTGACCGACACGATGTATTCGGATGCCAATGGTCGCGTCGACTATCGCTTGCCGGGCGGCAAGAACTATGACGTGAAAATCTTCCAGGGAGGCACCGAGGTCGGGACGACGAGTCTTTCGACCGAGAAGTTCAAACCGGGCGAGTCGGGCGAGTTGAACCTCAAGCTTGATGTTCAGGTCACGCCGCTGACGGCGGGCAACATCATCCGGTTGCCGAACATCTACTACAACTTCAACGACGCGGCCCTCCGGCCCGACGCCCGCAAAGACCTCGACGCCATCTCGATTTTATTGAAACAGTACCCGAAGCTCGTCTTCGAGCTGGCGGCGCACACCGACTCGCGGGGGACGACCCAGTACAACGACGAACTTTCCCAGCGGCGGGCCGAATCCGCTGCTGGTTACCTGAAAGACAAGGGCATCACCGCCGAGCGCCTCACCCCGAAGGGCTACGGCGAACGCCAGCCGGTCAACCGCTGCGAGGACGGGCAGGCCTGCTCGGAAAGGCAGCACCAGCTCAACCGGCGGACCGAGATCCGCGTCCTCTCCGGTCTCGATCCCGGACAAGTAGTGGTCACCGGACGGGAGGAAAAGCACTTGGCCAGCACGAAGGGCGCAGTGGTCGCCGCGCCTGCCAAGCCCGAAAAGGGCAAGCGTGCCAAGCCCGCGCCAAAATCCGAGAAGACCGCCGAGGCCAAGCCCTCGAAATCCGAGGAAAAGCCCAAGGTCAACACCTCCCCGGCCGCGAAGTACAAGACGGGCGAGGCGAGCTATCTCGTCGTTGCCGGTTCGTTTTTGATGGAAAGCCGGGCCAACAAGCGCCTCAACCAGGTTAAAAAGCTGGGCTTCAAAGATGCCAGCATACAGACCTTCCCCGACGAGAAAGACTTCCTGTGCGTCGTTGTGCTGGCCTCCAACAGCTTCGACGAGGCACAGGCCTACGCCACACAACTGGCGAAGAACGACATGCACACACGGGTGAAGACCATCGCGAAGTAGGCCGTTTTCAAGTCATGGTGCCAAAACAAAAGGCCGTCCTCCTTAAGGAGAACGGCCTTTTGTTTTCAGTATCGATTCGCTATCTCATCGTCAAACTCCCCTTCCCAGCGGGCGACGACACAGGTGGCAAGGCAGTTGCCGACGAGGTTGACGCCTGTTCGCGCCATGTCCATCACGGCGTCGACGCCCAAAATCAAGGAGTAAATCGGCCAGTCGGGCAGGTGGAACTGGGCGACCGTCCCTGCCAAGATCACGAGACTGGCCCGCGCCACGCCCGCCACGCCCTTCGACGTGAGCATCAAGGTCAGCAGCATCAAAATCTGGGTGGAAAGGGGCATTTCCACGCCAGCAGCCTGCGCCACGAAGACCGAGGCGAGCGCGAGGTAGAGCGTCGAGCCGTCGAGGTTGAACGAGTAACCGGTCGGCAGGACGAAGGCCACGATTTTTTTGGGAACCCCGAATTCCTCCATCGCTTTCAACGCCTTCGGCAAAGCGGCTTCCGAACTGGCGGTGGCGAAGGCGAGGGTCGCCGGTTCGCGGACGGCCTTGAGGAATTTCAAAATCGGAATCCGGCAGAACAGCATCACCGGCACGAAGACGACGAGGATAAACACGGCAAGCGCGCCGTACAAGGTGCCGATGAGCATCAGCATCGGCTTGAGGGCGGCCGCGCCCATTTTGGAAAGGGTGTAGGCGATGGCGCCGAACACGGCCAGCGGCGCGAGGTACATGATGAGGCCGGTGAACTTGAACATCACCTCTGTGAAGGCCTCTATCCACGACATCATTTTCAGGCGGTGTTTTTCTTCCACACGAGTCAGCCCGAAGCCGAACAGGAGGCTGAACACCACAACCTGCAAGACGGCTCCCTCGTAAACCATCTTCGCCACGTTCTCCGGGAAGATGTGCTGCACGATGGCCTTCCAGTCTTGTTTTGCCAGCGGCGTAACGGGCTTTAATGCCTTCCCGTTCCACGACTGGCTGGCCTCGCCCGTCTTTGGATTTATCATGTAGGAAACAGAATCCGCCGCGACGGAAACCGGCTGGACAACGGCCTCGATGGGCTTCACGCCGACCCCGGCTTTGCTGAAATTGATGGCCCCGAGGCCGATGAAAAGCGCGATAGTCGTCGCCACTTCAAAGTAGACGAGCGACTTCCAGCCCATCCGCCCCACGTCCTTCATGTTGGAATGCCCGGCCACGCCGATGACCAGCGTGCCGAACAGGAGCGGCGCGACGACCGTCTTTATCAACCTCAAAAACACGGCCGAGAGCACGTCGAGGTTTTGGGCGAAATCGGGGAAGGTCAGCCCGACGACCGCCCCGGCGAGCATCCCGATGAAAATCCAGGCGGTCATGGACTTTCGGTTCTTCCATGCCCAGAAGCAGAGGGCGAGCGTGGCAAGCCAGCCGATGGCGAGGATGGTTGGTTGCATTTTGTATTGGATTGATTTTCGATTTAGGAACCCGACGACGGGGCAAAGTAGATTGAATTTCAACAAAACCGGGGCTGGGCCGGTCGAGTCGATGTTTATTTGCCGCCGTGATTTGTGTCCCGAAGCTCCAGCCTCGGGCCTGTAAGACCTCGACGAAAAACCTCCCGAAGCTGGAGCATCGGGACACTTCTGCTGCAATGAGCGAACCTTTCAACTCCCATCACGGTGGACACCACCACCGCCTAACGGCCGCCGGCCTCCTCATCACCCTCGGCATCATCTACGGCGACATTGGCACCTCGCCGCTCTATGTGATGAAGGAGATCATCGGCGATGGTGGCATCGTCAACCGAGAGCTGGTGCTCGGCGGCCTCTCGCTCGTCTTCTGGACGCTCATTTTCCAGACCACCATCAAGTACGTCTGGCTCACGCTCAAAGCGGACAACAACGGCGAGGGCGGCATCTTCTCTCTCTACACCCTCGTCAGGCGGAAGGCGAACTGGCTTATTTACCCCGCGATTCTCGGCGGCGCCGCGCTTCTCGCCGATGGCATGATTACGCCGCCCATCTCGGTCTGCTCGGCGGTAGAAGGGCTGACGCTCAAGTTCCCGGACATCCCGACGGTCTGGATTTCCATCGCCATCATCTCACTGCTGTTTGCTTTTCAAAGGTTTGGCACGTCGGCAGTCGGGCGGTTCTTCGGGCCAATAATGGTGCTTTGGTTCGGGATGCTGGCCGTGCTGGGCATCCACCAGCTCTTCGAGATGCCAGAGGTCTTGACGGCCCTCTCGCCGCACCACGGCTTCCTCATCATGGTTAATCACCCGTTGGGCGGCTTCGCACTGCTCGGCGGCGTGTTTCTCTGCACGACGGGGGCGGAAGCCCTTTACAGTGACCTCGGCCACTGCGGCCGCCACAACATCCGGGCGACTTGGGTTTTTGTAAAAATCTGCCTCATCCTCAACTATCTCGGACAGGGCGCGTGGCTTTTGAAACACGAGGGACACCCGCTGGAGGAAAACCCCTTCTTTGCCATGATGCCGCACTGGTGGCTGTGGCCGGGCATCATCATCGCCACGCTGGCCACCATCATCGCCTCGCAGGCGCTCATCACGGGGTCGTTCACGCTCGTTGCGGAGGCCATCCGGTTGGGGCTGATGCCGAAGATGACGGTCATCTTCCCGACGGTGATGAAAGGGCAGATTTATGTTCCGGCCGCCAACCTCTTCCTCTGGGTCGGGTGCATTTCGGTTGTGCTCATCTTCCAGAATTCGACGGCGATGGGTGCCGCCTATGGGCTGGCCATCACCATAACGATGCTCTCGACGACCATCCTGATGGCCAACTATTTTGTCGTCAACCGCGTCAATTCCGGCCTGATTTGGCTCTTCCTCGCCATCTATGTTGCCATCGAGGGCAGCTTCCTGGCGGCCAATTTGTTCAAGTTCCTGCACGGCGGCTACGTCACAGTGGTCATCGCCAGCCTCATCGTAGGGCTTATGATCGTCTGGGTGGAGGCCAAAAAGATTCGGCGCCGCCTGATGAGCGCGGTGAAAATCCAGGACTACCTCGACCAGCTCATCTCGCTGTCGAACGACCACGACGTGCCGAAGTACGCGACCAATCTCGTCTTCCTGTCTCGGGTGACGAAGGAGCTGAAGGTCGAGGAAAAAATCATCCACAGCATCATCGCCGGGCAGCCCAAGCGGGCCGACATCTACTGGTTCGTCAACGTGCAGGTGACCGACGAGCCGTACACGATGAAGTACAAGGTGCACGTCGTGTCGCCTGATGACGTGGTGCGCATTACCTTCTTCCTCGGCTTCAGGGTGTCGCAGCGGATGAACGTCTTTTTGAAAAAGGTCGTCAACGAACTGGTCGACAACGAGGAGATCAATCTTCACCCCCGCTACCACTCTTTGAAAGACCACTCGCACGCGGGCGACTTCAAATGGGTGATTCTGGAGGAGTTCTTGAGCCACGAGAACGACCTGCCCTTCCACGAGCAGGTCATCATGGAAATCTACCTTTTTGTGAAATCGCTGACGGCCAGCCCGAAGAACTGGTTCGGCCTCGACAGCGACTCGGTGCTCGTCGAGAAGGTGCCGCTCGTCTTGCGACCGGCCAAGAAATTTGAACTGGAAAGGATTCACGACTGACGGCGGACGGCTGGCGGCAGACGTGTTCCAATTCGCCCGCCGTCGGCCGTTTACATCGCCCTCTGCAACATGAGTTCCACCGGGCATTCAGCGCATCACGGCCACCACCACCGGCTAAGCATCGCTGGCCTGCTGGTTCTCGATGCTGGCCATCCTCCGCCTCGTCCAAATCGCGGGGCATCCCGAAATCCTTTGGGCCTTAAGCCCGCACCACGGCATCCGCCTTTTGCTGAACCACCCCGGCTTTACATCCTCAGCGCGGTCTTCCTCAGCACGACGGGTGCCGAGGTGCTCTATGCCGACCTCGGCCGCGGTGGCCATCATCGCCTCGCAAGTGATGATAACTGGCTCGTTCACCCTAGTCTCGGAGGCAATCCGGGGGGTGGACCTGCGGCGGATTGTGGATTGAGGGCGTGCACGGTTGACCTTTGGCAAAATTTCAATTTGCATGATACCCGACAGCGAACTCATCCTCAACCCCGACGGCTCGGTCTACCACCTCGCCCTCCGCCCCGGCGACGTGGCCGATCTCATCGTAACCGTCGGCGACCCGGAACGCGTCTCTATGGTCAGCCGCCATTTCGACAAGATTGAACTGGAGAAAAGGCGACGCGAGTTCGTCACCCATACCGGGTGGCTCGGCGGCCGCCGCCTGACCGTAATCTCGACAGGCATCGGTACGGACAACATCGACATCGTCTTGAACGAACTCGACGCGCTCGTCAACGTCGATTTTGAAAAAAGGGAAATCAAAAAAGAACGCAAGTCCCTGACAATCATCCGTTTAGGAACTTCCGGCAGCATCCAGCCCGACGTGCCGGTTGACTCGCTCCTTGTTTCGAGCGCGGCCATCGGGTTGGACGGCCTCCTCCATTTTTATGAAAACGACTTCGGGGAAAACGCGCTGACCATCGCGCTCGTCGAGCATTTCCGGGGGAAGGAAAACCTCCCGGTGCGGCCCTATTTCGCCCCATCCTCGGAGCGGCTGCTGGATATCTTTTCCAAAAAAATTCAAACAGGAATCACGGCGACGAACTCGGGGTTTTACGCCCCGCAAGGCCGACAAGTCCGCGCCCGCCCAACACGGGCCGACATCGTCGACCGGCTGCAAACCTTTGACCATCAAGGGTTTAGGATAACCAACTTGGAAATGGAGACGGCCGGCATTTACGGCCTCGCCAAAATCCTCGGCCACGAGGCCCTCTCCGTCAACGCAATCCTCGCCAACCGCCCGCTCGGCGAGTTTTCTAAAAATGCCGAGCGGACGGTTGAGCGGATGATTGAGAGAATCCTTTCAGAAATAGTCTGAAATCAGCCTCGGAAGAAAAGCAGGTACATCAACAGTATGAGGATGACCGTCGCCACGACGAGGATGCGCATGAACTTGGCGCGGTCGGCGGCGTCTTCCTTCTTGAAGTCCTGTTTGGTCGGCTTGTGCTTGGCCATGTCGAAACGGGTTTGGATTGTGAAAAAACTTGCGGCAAACCTATCAAGCCACGCCCGATGTTGGAAAAAGGAAAGGCCCGGATTTTTTTGCAAAAACCCGGGCCTGTCTCGTGTTGAAAGAGCCGAAATCCGCAATCCAAAATCTGGGATCACCTCAAGCGTCGGCCCCGAAAAAGTTCAGGATTTTGTCCGCCAGTTCCATCCCGATATAGCCCTGCGCCTCCTGTGTGCTCGCCCCGATATGCGGCGTGAGGCTGATGTCGGGGTGGTTGAGGAGGGCGGCCATCGGGGTCGGCTCGTTCTCGAACACGTCGAGGCCCGCGCCGCCGACCTTGCCCGAGGCGAGGGCCTCGAGGAGGGCCGCCTCGTCGATGGTGCCGCCGCGAGCGGTGTTGATGAGCAGGACTCCGGTCTTCATTTTGGAAATCTCCTCCGCCCCGATGACGGCCCGACCGCCGCTGAACGGGATATGGACGGTGATGATGTCCGAGGTTTTGAGCAGCTCGTCCATCGGGACGGTCTGGATTCTCACAGCCAGTTTGATGGGTTGGTCGGCCAAAAAAACCGGGATTTCCGCCTCGGAGACGAATGGGTCGTGTGCAACGACCTTCATCCCCAGCCCGAGGGCCATGCGCGCGACCTCCTGCCCGATGCGACCGAAGCCGACGATGCCGATGGTCTTCAGCGCGACCTGTGAGCCGCTTTCGTACTCTTTTTTCAGTTTTTTGAAATCGCCCGAGGCCATCTCGCGGTTCGAGCGGTGCAGTTTCCGCGAGAGCGAGAAGACGTGGGCCATCGCCAGTTCGGCAACCGCCCGGCTCGACGCGCCGGGCGTGTTGATGACCTTGATGCCTTTCGCCTCGGCGTGGGCTACATCGACGTTGTCGAGTCCGACGCCGCCCCGGCCGATGAGCTTCAGTTTGGTGCCCGCGTCGATGACCTCCTTTGTCACCTTCGTGGCGGAGCGGACGAGCAGCACGTCGTACTCGTGGATGTGCGCTGCGAGATCGGCCTGCGCGATTTTGTTCTCGTTGACCTCATATTCTGCTTCCTCCAAAAGGAGGCGGCCGTCTGGATGGATGCCGTCGTTGGCGAGGATCTTGATCATGGTGGTGATTGGCTTTTTTTGAAAAATCGGGCGAAGGTTCGAAAAAAAGCCGTGTTCCCGGCTCTTACCTCAAAATCAGCTTTCCGCTCAACTGCCTCGAATCCTCGACCGAAAGGGAAAAGAAATAAGCTCCCGGCGGCAAGCCGTCGCGTTCAAAAAACAGCCGCCTCCCATGAAAATCCTGCCGTGCGACGACCTGCCCGAGCGTGTTCGACAGCAAGAAATGCCGCTCGCCGACGGGCAAATCCTCAAGCTCAAACTCGGCCACCTCGCCCGCCGGGTTGGGAGAGATTTTCACGGACGGTTTTAAGCCGGGCGCGGGCGGGGTGCCACGTTCTCAGTACCCGAACCGCAAAAGCCATTGCTCGAACAGCGGAACCCGCATCCGCCAGCCTTCCTCCGTTTTGATAATGTACTTGTAGTCAGCCAACCGGCGCACGTCATGCAGTGTATCGTCAACAGTCTCGCGCCGGGCGATGGCCAGCACCGCGTCACGCCTCGATTGCGTATGGCAGAACTCCGTCCAAAAGACGTCGAACGGCTGCTCTTCCTTTTGAAGGATGGACCTTTCCAACACCAGGTCAAGGTCTTCGTGTCCTACCGGGTTCTTCGGGACGTTGTTGGCCAGTGACACCAGCTCCGAGCAGATGCTGTGTAACAGGTGAGGATGGCCTTGCGTCAGTTCCCAGATGCGCTCTGGCAGCCCGGCCTCGTAGCGTAGGCGGAAGCCCGGCACGGGCGCGGTGACGCGTTTCAGGCTCCCCTCTCTCGACAGGTACTCGATGCGGAAAATGTGGATGTTGACAAAGTATTTCGACCATTTCGGCTCGCCCGGCAGGTCGTCGAACCCGCTTGCCCCGACGAACATCAGGATGACCATGTTCTGTCGCTGGGTAAAGGAGCGCATCCGGCTCAACAGGTATTCGGCCACTTTTGGTTGTTTCGAGATGATTTCGAGGAAGCCTCCCGTTGCTTCGTATTCCTCCATGCAGAGGATGATTTTGCGGTTCGTCTCCTCGGCCAGCGTGTGGATTTCGGCGGAGAAAGCATCCCAAGCCGCCAGCCAGTCGTCGGGCAGTGGCACTGCCTCACCGGACAAGGCGAGTTTCGAGTGCACGCGTTTGCGCCATTCGCCGAGCCATTTGGACACCGACAGCTCGCCGCTCATCGACTGGGCATCGAGCACAGCCAACAAATGGCGCGACTGGTCGAACATCCTCGGCAGGAAGTTGAGCAACGAGGTCTTCCCTGTCCGCCGCTGCCCGAGCAACAGGAACGTCGGCATCACGGCCGAGGTCTGGATTTTGAGCGTGATGTCCTTTTGCAGGTCCTCTCGCTCTATGAACAGGCCGCGATTGTCCGCCGTATCCGGAAAAAGCGGGTTGCCCTTGCTGTACGGGTCGAGGCCGACAAGGTGCTTGCGCTCCACCTCTTGGCTCACTTCCTCGATTTGGTTGGCCAGCAGCCGCTGCCAATGCGCCACCACCGGAATAAGCTCGTCGCGGCCTTTGAATGTCTCGCGCAGGAGGCTCGTTTCAAGGCTTCGGAGCATCTATTTCACTGGCATCAACTTCTGCGTCCGGCAGCTAAACCTCGGCGAGCGCGGCTTCGTCCGCGAGGCGTTCGAGCTGTACCGGGCCGCCCTCGGCCGCGATTTGCTGCGAGAGGGCGGCTGGTTGACGGGCTTCACCTTCAAGAACATCATCCGGATCGGCATCTCACTCGGTGAGCATGATTGGGTGGCTGGCTTTTTGAGCAGAACAAAAATTTTCTGCCGCCGCGCCAGCGGGCCTCGCTCGTCCGGTACAACGAGGCCTACCTTTTTTTCCAAAAACAAGACTACGCTCGCGCCATGCCCCTCCTCCAAGCCACCGACCTCGACGACCGCTTCAACCTCCTCGACGCTCGGCGGATGCTCCTCCGCTCGTATGCCGAGCTGGGTGAGTGGGACGCGCTGGCTTCACTCGTCGCCAGTTTTTCGGCCTATCTGAAAAGGCAGGGCGACCTCGGCTATCACCGCGACGCGAACCTCAGCTTGCTGGTTTTTGTCAACAAATGGATGGAACTGCCGAAGGGCGATGCGACTGCCTTGTCGAAACTGGCCGATGAACTGGCCGCAGCCGAGCCGGTCGCCGAGAAAGAATGGCTTGCCGGGAAACTGACCGCCGACCCGAAAACCTGACTCGACCGTTCACCTTCAAAAGCCCCGCAGCCGACAGCCTTCAAAATTTCCCAAAAAGCCAGAGGCGTTCTAATTTGTTGAAAATCAACAACTTGAACTCTTTTCGCCACTTGCTCAGCCTCCAAATTTCCGCCCATAGCTACCCGCTTTGGGTTGTTGGCTACCTTCGCCCAAGTTTTAATCCGAACGGTCTGCTCGCCCATTTCTCCTTCCCACCAATTGCAGCGGACATCCTTTTTTTAATCCCATGACGGAGCGGCCCGGCCGCCTTTCACGAATTTTCAATCGACCAAAACCACAAGCACATGAGCGTTGCCCCCCGGCGCTTCGCCTTCCCGATTGCTTGGCTGTTGGTTCTTTCGACACTGCGAACAACACTCGCACAGCCCGTGCGCGACTTCGACCGCACCCTCGGCGGCGACAGCTACGAAGAACAGAACGCAATCCTCCGCCTCCCCGACGGCTTCCTGCTCGGCGGCAACTCGCGCTCCGCAAAGGGCACGGGGGACGTCACCGCGCCCATGTTGGGCAACTACGATTTCTGGGTAAACAGGACAGATTTCGACCTCAACTCGATTTGGGACAAGGCTTTTGGCGGCAGCGGCGAGGACTGGCTGCGCGCCATGATTCCTGTTTCCGACGGTGGTTTTATCGCAGCTGGGTACTCAAATTCCGGGGTTTCGGGAACGAAAACCGAGGCCTGCCGCGGCGACTACGACTTCTGGATTGTCCGCTTCGACGAAGACGGCAACCAGCTTTGGGACAAGACCTTCGGCGGCACGGGCGACGACGAGGCCTATTCCATCCTCGAAATGCCCGACCGCTCGGGCTTCGTCGTCGCCGGGTTTTCCAATTCCGGCAAGTCGCCCGACAAGTCGGAGGACGGGCGCGGCGACCTCGATTTTTGGCTCATTCGAGTCGACAACGCCGGGCAAAAAATCTGGGACAAAACCCTCGGCGGCCCCGGCCGCGAGCAATTCCACTCGATGGTCTGGGCGGCGGACGGCAGCCTCGTCCTCGGCGGCGGCACGAGCAGCCCGCCCGGCTCGGGCGAGATCGGCATCGACCCGGCTCGCGGCTCGGTGGATTTTTGGCTGGTCAAGTTTGGGGTTGAAAATCAACAAGTTGCGTGGTCGCACCGGTACGGCGGCTCGGCTGAGGACTTCGCTTATTCTCTGATTGAAAGACAGAAGACCGGCAATTTCCTTCTCGGCGGCACGACGAAATCCCCCGGCATTTCGGGCGGAAACTGCGGCAACTGCAAGCGCTCCGAGTTCTTCGGCGACCGCGATTTCTGGCTCGTTGAGACCGACTCCGACGGGCGTATGCTGCGCGAATGGAGCTTCGGCGGCACCGGCCTCGACGTGCTTTATCAAATAAAGGAGACGCTGTTCGGGCAAGTCCTCGTCGCGGGCGTGAGCGACTCGCCGACCTCTGGCAACAAGACTTCCCCGAACCTCGGCGACTACGATTTTTGGACAATCTTCCTAGACAAGGCGGGCCACAAATCATGGGAAAAAGCATGGGGTGGCAGTGGCCCAGACGCATTGACGAAAGTCCTGCAAAACCCCGACGGCTCATGGCTCCTCGCCGGGCACAGCGAATCGAACGCGGATTCAATCAAAACAGAAGATTCGCGTGGTTTGAACGACTTCTGGCTCCTCAAAACCCGCTGCGATTTGAAAGGGAAAATCGCGGCCCACAGCGTCGAAAAATGCAGCGGCACGCCCGTCAACCTCGACGGAACCGTGCCGAACTGCCCGACCTGCGACTACCTCTGGACGAACGGCCAGACCGGCCCGAGCCTGACCGTCGAGCCTCCCACGAGGGACACTTTCCGCCTCCTCGCCGAGGACTGGCTGGGCTGTCTCGCAGCCGATTCAATGCCAGTCGAGGTCGGCATCAAGCCCGATTTCGACCTCGGGAGGGACACCGTGATTTTCACCGGGCAGACTTTTCAGGTCGGCGTGGAAAACCCAGACGCGCAGTTCAACTGGAACACAGGGGACACAACCAATTTCATAACCATCTCGCAATCAGGTATTTACGTCCTGACCGTGACCGAGCCGACGGGCTGCTCAAAGCGCGACTATTTCCGCGTGAAAGTGAAAGCGGCTCGGGCCGTTTTCGTGCCGAACATCATCACGCCGGACTTCGACGGGACGAACGACTACTTCTTTCCATATGTCGACAGGACCGTGGTCAGAATCCTCAAATTCCGCGTCTTCGACCGATGGGGGACCCAGCTTTTTGAGAAAGAGAACATCCCGCCCTACTACGCCCCCGACGGCTGGGACGGCACCTATCGCAACCGCCGCGTGGCAGCCGACACCTATTTCTACCTCATCGAACTGCTGTTCGACGACAGGGGATGTGGAGCTTTTCAAAGGCTCGCCGATAGGGGTTTCTCGCAATTTCTCCAGCACTTCTTTCGCGGCCCCGCCTCTTTCTACTTTTGTGCCAATTATGGCGGCAAATCCTCCTTCCGCAGCTGCCATACAATCCTTTTCCACGCCTTCCATTTTTCAGCCGATCGGCCTGTTTGCCCGGCTCGGCACGCTTTTTTTGAATCCAGATTTCGCCGAGCGCACGTTCGATTCGCTGCTTGGCCGCCCGCCCTTCCATTTGAGACGCACACGAACCAACACTATTCGATGAGACTCCCGCATCAATTGCTGGCTTTTGCCTGCCTTCTTTTCGCCGCAAAAACATGGGCGCAACCCCAGCGCGAATGGGACCGAAGCCTCGGCGGTGCGGGCTGGGACGAGCTGCACTTCACGATAAAAACCCCTGACGGCGGCTTCCTCTCCGGTGGAAACGCGGCCGGGCAGGGCGGTGGCGACATCTCCTTGCCGCTCAACGGGGCGGCCGACTGGTGGCTCGTCAAGACCGACAAAAACGGCAACAAAATCTGGGACAAGACCTTCGGCGGCAGCGAGGAGGACAAGCTCTGGGAGACGCGCCCCCTGCCCGACGGCGGCTGGCTGCTCGCGGGCCACAGCGCCTCTCCAAAGAGCGGCTCGAAAGAGACCGACGGCTACGGCAAACAGGACTTTTGGCTCGTCCGCCTCGACTCCAATTTCAACAAGACTTGGGAAAAAACCATCGGCGGCAGCGGCGACGACTACCTCTTCTCGCTCACGCCCTGCCAGAACGGCGACTTTCTGCTCGCCGGTTTCTCCGACAGCCCGGCCGACGGCGCGAAGACAACTGCCCCGCTCGGTGGCACCGACTGGTGGGTCGTCAGGATGACACTTGCCGGCGAAATCGTCTGGCAGAAAGGCTACGGCGGCGCGGGGCTGGACAACCTGTATTCAGTCGTGCCATTGGCCTCGGGCGGCTTTTTGCTCGGCGGCTCGACCGATTCGGAGGCCGGGCCGGGCGGCTCGCCGAGCCTTCCCGCTCGCGGCATGGTCGATTTTTGGGTGATGGAAATCGCAGGCGACGGCGAGCCGGTTCGAGATAGAAGGTTCGGTGGGGCGGAGCGCGACCAGTTGCAGCAAATCCTCCCTTTGAAAGACGGAAACTTCCTCCTCCTCGGCGGCTCCGCCTCGAAAAAAGAGGGTGATCGGACGGCCGAGACCTTCGGCTCGTTCGACGACTGGGTCATCAAAATCAGGCCGGATTTGAGCGAAATCTGGCAAAAAAGCTACGGCGGCAGCGGTTTCGACCACCTTTATAGAGGCCTCGAGTCACTCGACGGCAGCCTCCTTTTGGCGGGGACCAGCGATTCGCCCGTCGGCGGGAGCCACACCAGCCAGGGTTTTGGGAACTACGATTTTTGGCTCGTCTTCGCCGACTCCACCGGCAAAATGCGGTGGAACAAAAGCTGGGGCGGTTCCGAAATCGACGCCGTGACCGATGTTTTGCAGACGGACGACGACGGCTCGATCCTCCTTTCCGGCCATTCGATGTCGGGCGTCGGAGGCGTCCACACCCTGCCAACGAAAGGGCTGAATGACATCTGGCTTCTCAAAACCTCTTGCAAAATCGCCGACGGCCTTCCGCCCGACGCGCTTCAGTGCGCCCGCGAGCCGCTGCCGCTCGACGCGGCCCTGACCGGCTGCTCAGGCGGCGACTGCAAAATTTGGTGGCAAAACGGCACAACGACGGAGGCGATGACCTATGTCCCGCCGGACACGTCGGCCTTTTTCGGCTTCCTCGCCATAGATGGGAACGCCTGTTTCCTCCGCGACTCGATTTGGGTGGAGACCCTCGAAACCCCCGCGCTCGAACTCGGGCCGGACTCGACCCTCTTCCTCGACGAAACTTGGATGAAAAACGTGGCCACGCCAGGTGCCGTCACCTACGGCTGGAGCACCGGCTCGGCCCTTCCGACAATCGAGGTGGCGACGGAGCAGACCGTCTCCGTCATGGTCACCGGGGCCAACGGCTGCATCGCCCGCGACACCGTCCACATCTGCCCGTGCAAGCCGCGGAACGTCTACATCCCCAACGTCTTCACGCCGGACAAGAACCTGTACAACGACATCTTCTACGTCTTCGCCGACCCGGCGGCGGTCACTGAAATCGCGTCGATGTCGGTTTTTGACAGGCAGGGCCACCCTGTCTTTTTGAAAGAACATTTCCCGCCCAACGACCCGGCCTTCGGCTGGAACGGCAACTACCGCGGCCGCCGCCTCGACCCCGGCGTGTTCATCTACGACGTGCGGGTTTTGATGGGGAACGGGAAGCTCGTGCCGTTCATCGGGACGGTGACGCTCATCCGTTAAATCACATTGACCTCCGGCTCCAGCCGGACGCCGAACTTCTCCTCCACAGATTGGATGATTTGCTGCGCGAGCTGCCAGACCTCTTCTCCCGTCGCGCCGCCGAGGTTGACCAGCACGAGGGCCTGTTTTTCATAGCAACCGGCGTTGCCCAGCCGCCGCCCTTTCCAGCCGCACTGCTCGATGAGCCAGCCGGCAGGGATTTTCGAGCGACCGCCGCCGAGGTCGAAATGGGGCATCTTCGGCCAGCCTTTCAAAAGTTTTAGGCAAAAAGAAGTCTCGACCTCCGGGTTTTTGAAAAAGCTGCCGCTGTTCCCAATCTCCGCGGGGTCGGGAAGCTTTGATCGGCGGATGGCGACGACTGCATCCGAAACATCCTTCGCCGTCGGCTTTTCAATGCCGCGCTCGGCGAGGGTCTCTCGGATCGCCCCGTATTCGAGGTTGAGCCGAGGCTCGTTTCGCAGCGAGAACCAGACGGCGGTGATGAAAAATTTGCCTTTTCCTTCCCTTTTGAAAAAGCTGTCCCGATAGCCGAAGCGGCATTCCTCTTTTGAAAAAACACGGCGGCGGCCGGTCGCCAGTTCGACGGCTTCGAGTTTGAGGAATGCATCTTTCAGTTCAACCCCGTAGGCCCCGATGTTCTGAATCGGCGCCGCGCCGACCGTGCCGGGGATGAGCGAGAGGTTTTCGAGGCCCGCGAGGCCTTGGTCGAGCGACCAGAGGACGAGGCGGTGCCAGTTCTCGCCGCCCGCTGCGCGTACCCAAGTTCGGTTGGCCGTTCGGCGGCGGGTTTCAATGCCGGTCAGCGAGTTTTTTAGGACGAGGCCGCGCACGTCTTTCGTCAAAAGGAGGTTGGAGCCGCCGCCGAGGACGAAGACCGGGCCGGGCGGGGTTTTCAAAGCGGCGCGGAGGTCGGCCTCGGTTTTTATCTCGACGAAAAACTCGGCGCGGGCGGCGAGGCCGAAGGTGTTGAGTTGCTGGAGCGGTTGATTTTCAACGAGTTGCATCGGGCGAAAGTAGCACAGCATTCATGCTGCGATTTACACCGAGCAGGAAAAAGCCGCGCCAGCTTTCACAGCATAAATGCTGTGCTACTTTCGCCCCGAGCATCATTTCAAAAAAAATTAAGCCTTGCTCGCCATGGAAAATTTCAGAAACAGAAAAGTCGCTGCCGCCCTCGCTCCTATGCTGCTGGCCTCATCAGGGCTGGCCGCGCAGGCCGCCGAGCCGATGCAGGACTTCATGCGGCAGACCGGCAAAATCAACGTCGTCGTCGCTGTAATCGTCGTAATTTTCATCGGTCTGGCCACCTGGCTCTGGCGGCTTGACAGTAAGCTAACCAAACTCGAACATCAAATCTTTCAAGACAATGAGCGGTAAAATCTCCTTCTTTCAAAGCGTTCAGGACTACGTCGAAAAGGCGGCCTCCTACACCGACATCCCGAAGGGGTTGGTTGAACAAATCAAGGCCTGCAACCTCGTGCTGCAAATCCGTTTCCCCATCCGCGGCGAGGACGGCGACTACAAGGTCATCGAGGCCTATCGCGTCCAGCACTCGCACCACCGGATGCCCACGAAGGGCGGCATCCGCTACGCCCTCTCTGTCGACCAGGACGAGGTGATGGCGCTCGCCTCGCTGATGACCTACAAGTGCGCGCTCGTTGACGTGCCGTTCGGCGGCGCGAAGGGCGGCATCAAAATCAACCCGGCCGACTACACCGAGTGGCAGCTTCAGGCCATCACCCGCCGCTACACGAGCGAGCTTGTCCACAAAAATTTCATCGGCCCCGGCATCGACGTTCCCGCCCCTGACTATGGCACCGGCCCCCGCGAGATGGCGTGGATCATGGACACCTATCAGGCCTTGAAGCACGGCGAAATCGACGGCATCGCCTGCGTCACCGGCAAGCCCGTGACCCAAAACGGCATCCGTGGGCGCGCCGAGGCGACCGGGCGCGGCGTCTATTATGGCATCCGCGAGCTTTTGAACGACGAGGAAATGATGAAAAAAGTCGGCCTCGAGTGCGGCACGAAGGGCAAGACGATGGTCGTGCAGGGCCTCGGCAACGTCGGCTCCAACGCCGCGCTGATTTCCCAAAAGGAGGGCGGCTTCAAGATCATCGGCGTCGCCGAGCGCGAGGGAGCCATCGCAAGCGACCAGAACATCGACATCGAGGAACTCCTCGCCTTCCGCAAAAAGACCGGCTCCATCCAAGGGCGAAAGTGGTCGCCGAGGGCGCCAACGGCCCCGTCACCGCCGAGGCCGACGAGGTGCTCGTCAAAAAGGGAATCCTTGTCCTGCCCGACTTCTACATCAATGCGGGCGGCGTGACGGTCAGCTATTTCGAGTGGCTCAAGAACCTCTCGCACCACCGGCTCGGCCGGCTGGAGAATCGCTTTCAGCACAACACCTACGAGAAGCTCGTCGATCTCGTCGAAAAGACGACTGGCAAGCCCATCGACAAGAAGACGCGCGAGTTCATCACAAAGGGTGGCGACGAGGTGACCCTCGTCAACTCCGGCCTCGAGGACACGATGATCATTGCTTATCAGAACATCCGCGACACGATGAAGGACAACCCGAAAATTCCCGACATGAGGACGGCGGCGTTTGTCTGCTCGCTCAAGAAGATTGCGAGCGATTACATGTCGCTCGGGATTTGGCCGTGAGGTTTTGGGAAGGGTTTTTCAATGGAAATCCCCGGCCGTTTTCGCGGTCGGGGATTTTTTTGAATCAGATTACAAAACCTTCCCCAGCAAGTGGAACAGAAAAACCTCGTCCTGATTGGCGATGCCGAGCCGGTTGTTGGTCAGGTGCATCAAATCAGGCCACGCCGATGGCGGGATTTCGGGCAAGAGCAACTGGTTGATTTTCAGCCAGTTGGACAAGAAAACGTCGCCCTCCACTTGCTCGAACTGTTCCCAAAAATCGGACACGGCCCGACGCGACGTCTCTTCCTGTTTTTCAAAAGCGGCCTGCATTCCCCCCTCGATGGCAGCGAAATAGGCCTCTGCCTCCCCGTTTTGGAAGGCAGTCTCCGGGCGGCAGAGGACGGGCAGCCAGTCGCGTGCCAGCCCGGCGAAATAAGCAGCGGCCTCCCGCCTTGTGAATCCGGCCGCGACGGCCACGCCGATGTGCAGCAGGAGCGCGTCGCCCATCTTGACCTCGTACTCGCCTCGCGCCTCAGAGACGAGGCTGAAAGCGGCGGCCGAACTGGCCCCGAAGTATTCCTCCGAAGCCAGATAGCCCGCCGCCCCGCCAAACCGCTCTACCTCCGGCACATAGGGCACGACGGCCAGCGCGGCCCCTGCCTCCTTTTCAAAAACCTCGGCAACGAGCGGAGTGACCGTCTCCTCGAAGAACGCCGCCGAGCCGCGCACCCGCAGCCGGAGGTGCTCGCCGCCCTCCACCGAGCGGATGAAAAAGTATTTTTTGAACCCGGGCTGGGCCTCGTGGAGCTTTTGCACGAAAAGCCCTAACCACCGCGAGATGAGGTAGTCGAGCGACTCGCCCGGTTTCGGGAAAATATGGATGCTCAAATAGGTCATGGTTCAAAAGCCGATGCGAATCGAGGCCAGGTAACCGCGCCCGGCCTGCGGGAAAAGCCCCGTCAGATGGTACGCCCCACCGCCCTCGCTCCCCGCGTATGGGTCGTCCGGCACGGGATCGTAGTTGGCCGAGCGGAAGGCGTAGGTCCAGCCGGTCGGGACGTAGTTCCGGTTCAAAAGGTTGGTGGCCGTGAAGGTGAAAACCGCCTCCTTCCCCGCCCATTTTTTGAGGGAAAACTTCACGCGGCCGTCGAGGTAGCCGTAGCTGTCGAGCTGCCGCGCGGCATTCGAGCGGCACTCGAGGTGTTGTCGAGGAACTGACGGCCGACATATTTTCCCGTCAAGCTGGCCGAAACCTGCCCGGTTTTGCAGGTTCTCGGCAAAAAATCCCAGCCGACCTCCCCGCTTGCGACGACCGGCGGCGAGAGCGCGAGGTCGGTCTTTTCAAAGACCTGGCTGACCTGCTCGCCCGTGTCCCAGTCGTCGAAGTAGGCGGTGAAGCGGCGGATTTTGTTCTCCGAAAAACTGGCGTTCGCCGTGAAACTGCCCCGGCCGAGGAAGTTCGTCGCCGCCTCGATTTCCAGCCCGGCCCGGTGGCTGCGCGGCACGTTGACGCGGGTCGCGGCGCCCACGTCGTTGAGCCTGCCGGTCAGCGCGAGCTGGTCGAAATAGTCCATGAAAAAGAGGTTGGCCGCCAGCCGCGAGCCGATTTTTTGAAGCTCCCAGCCGCCTTCCCAATCGAGCATCCGCTCGGGCCGGGGCCGCGAAGCCGGGGTCGATTCAACAAGGTCGTCGCGGTTCGGCTCGCGGTGGCCGACGCCGAAAAAGGCGTAGAGCCGCTGGTTTTCATTGATTTTGGAGGAGAAACCAGCTTTTGGGTTGAAAAAATCGAACCGGGCCGAGAGCGGCCCGCGCTCGCCGCCGCCATCGATTCCCTCGAACCGGTGCTCGACGTGTCTCCATTGCAGGTCGAGCATCGCCCGGCCGAGGCGTGTCTGCCGCTCGGCTTTCCAAAAGAGGTTGAGGTCGGTCTTGCGGGCGTCGTCGTCGTAATAAACATGGCCGTCGGTGCCGGGCCGCTGCGCCCAGACGAGCCGCCCGAAGTGTCGCCCGTCGTATCGGTTCCAGCCGCCACCAAGGGTGCTTTCCGTCTTTTCTTTTTGAAAAAGCAAGGCCCACGTCGCGCCCTGAAAAGAGTTGTCGAGCCACTTCTGCCGCACCAAATCCGACGCGACAGAATCGGTCAGGCCGTACTCGGCGAGGTCTTGCACGGCTTTGTATTCCTCGTAAAAACCCGCGCCGTCGGTTCGGTGGAGGTTGAGGTTGAGCCGCCAGTTCTCGGCCAGTTTTTGATTGAAGATGAGCTGGTAGTGCGTCTGCCCGTAGTCGTCCACTTGGTCGGGGTATGGGCTGCCGGGTCGCTCGGTCCCCGCCGCGTTGTAGCGGATAAACTGTTGGTTGTCAATGAATTGGACGGGAAGGCCGTACCAGCTTTGATAAGTTCTTTCGTGGCCGGAGAAGACGTTCGCCCGAAGCGAGGCCCGCTGCCCGACCCACGCGCCGGTGACGAACCAAGACTTCAAATCGCTCGCCGAACGGTCGACCCAGCCGTCGGATCGGATGCGCGAGAGCCGCCCGTCGAACACAATGCCGCCGGGCAAGAGGCCAGTCCCGAGGTTGACCGCCGCCTTTTGGGTGTTGAACGAACCGAGGCTGCCGT
>JBGAWE010000392.1:0-2808 GCA_044227705.1 Saprospiraceae bacterium | reverse complement strand
CACCATCCGAACCGGCCTCATCCCGCCCAACCTCTCCCAACCGGCGGCCATCCACATGAGCCAGGCGCAGGCCGATGTGACCATCGCGCAGAACCGAATCGAGTCTGGAAACCATGGCATCTACATCGAGTACCACCAGTCGAGCAAGGTGACGGTGGCGCACAACTTCATCGTCGCGCCCGCCGGGCTGGCGGTCCATCTGAACGGGAGCACCTTTTCGAGCGTCGTCTACAACTCGATAAAAGCGCAGGGCGGCCTCTGGCTCGCCACGGCCAGCGACTTCACCGCCATCAACGGCTCGTCCGGCACGGTGGTCGGCAACCTCTTCGAGGTGCAGGTCGGTCCCGTCCTCAATTTCGGCCCAAAGGATGCGGACAACACGGTCTTCCGTTCCAATTGCTACGTGCCGGGCTATTTCCCGCCCTACATCGGAGGCGGGCAAACGGGCCTTTCAGGTTGGAAAAGCGGCGACCGAGAAAAGTATTCTATCGAAAAAACGGTCCAGTTCGCCTCGCCGACCGACCTCCACCTCGCAACCCCCGACGAGGATTTGAACGGGCGCGGAATCCCTTTCGGCATTTATGTGAACGAGTGGTTCGACATTGATGGCGACTCTTTGCCAGCCGCCGGTTGGGCCGACATCGGGGCCGACCAGATTGATTTGCCGGTGACAGCGGCGGGCATTTTCGCCGTCGGCGGCTCGACGCAGCGGCAGGCTTGCGGGCAGGACTTCCCCATAAAAATCAGGGTGAAAAACAATGGCGAGAAGCCGCTGACCGCCGCCCTGATTTCATGGAAAATCGACGGGCAGCCGCAGCCGGATTTCGCGTGGACAGGCAATCTCGCCGTCGGCGAATCGGACACGGCCGCGCTTTCCAGTCTGCCTTTTTTGCCCAATGCCAGCCATCAAATCAGCTTCGTTTTGAAAGAAGCCAATGGCCGGGAGGAAATCTACGACCAGGACAACGAGGCCGCCTTCGAGCTTTTCTCCGACCTCGGCGCGGGCGACGTGACGGTCGGGCACGGTGGCGATTTCAGTTCGTTGGAAGAACTCTTCGACCGCCTCCAAACCGTCGGCCTTTGCGGCTCGACGCGCATCCTGTTGTTGCCAGGGAAACATTTTGGCAGCCTCGTTTTGACCCAGAAACTGGGGCTTTCGGCCACAAAGACCCTCGAAATCGCCGCCGCCGGCGACTGGGAGAGCGTCCTGTGGACGGGCGGTTCGTCGTCGGTCGAGCCGACCGTCCATTTCAAGTCCGTCAGCCATGTCTGGATGCAGACGATCATGGGACACCGAACAGCCAATCGGGGCTGGTGGAAGGTGGAGGATTGCAAGAGCCTGCGCTTCGAAAACGTCGAGTTCCTGCGCGGCAACGACACGCAGGTCAACATCCGGTTCAGCGACTCGGTCACACTGAAAAACTGCCGCTTCGACTTCACGCTGAACGGCCTCTGGCTTTACGGCACCCACCACGCGACGGTCGAAAACTGCCGCTTCGACATGTTCACGACCATCGGCTGGCACTCGCTCCGCGCCGATTTGTCGAACAACCTCCATATCGAAAACTGCCGCGTGAAAGGGCCGACGCTTTTACAAGGCTGCCATCGGCTCGATGTTTTCAATAACGAGTTCGACATCCGCTTCGCCCCGAACTCGGCAGCCATCAAGGGCTTCGCGGCCGTCGACTCGGACACGATGCGCATCGCCAACAACCTTTTCATCGGGGCGAACCTCCAATTCCAGCCGCTCGTCATGCTCCTCTACCCGTTCGCCTCGACGTTCGCCCACAACACCCTGCGGCAGACGGGCGGCAACCACCGGACGATGCTCGCTGCGCACGCCAGCGTAGCGTCGCCCGAAAGGCGGCTTTTCATGTTCAACAACATTTTTTCGAACGACAGCCCGCTCGGCCACGCCATCGAGTTCGACGGCGACCCGTCGGTCTTCGCCTCCGACCGGAATTGCTTGGCCGCCGACGGCCCCGAGCTGATCACCCGAGCCAGCGGCCTCGACCCGCAGACCCTCGCCTCGTGGCAGAGCTTGAGCGGGCTGGATGCGAACAGCGTGGTTTTCCAGCCCGAGTTTTTGGCGGACACGAACCTGAGAATCTTCGGAAACCCGGCGGAACTGGCTGGAAAGGCTTTGTTTTTGACCAATCTCTCTGAAAAAGACCTCGACGGCGACCCCCGCCCGACCGACAAGCCCGACATCGGGGCCGACCAGTTCGCCGGTCTTTCGACCGATGCGCGGCTCGTCTTCATGCCCGAACCGGCCTGCCACGGCCTGCCCGGCGTTTTTGCAAAATTGAGGAACAACGGCCCCGACACCCTCCGCGAGGCCGACATCCGCTGGTCGATAAACAGCCAGCCGAAGCCGACCCTTTTTTGGAAAGGAACCCTCGCGCCCGGTGAGTCGACCGATTGGCTGCACCTCGGCGACAACCGCTACGTCTGGGGCGGCTGGGAGGGTTTTCACTATCAGGCCGAGGCTGTCACGGCCCGCGACGGCGACCCGTCGAACAATGTTTTCAGCAACCCGACCTTCTCCATCCGCATGGGCGGCGACTACACGGTCGGCGGCTCGCACCCCGATTTCCGCACGCTCGACGAGGCGGCGCAGCTCCTTTTCAATGGCGGGCAATGCGCCGATGTCCGCCTCCTCGTGCGGCCCGGTCTTTATGAAAAATCGGAGTTTCTCAACTCGCCCTACATCGACGGAACGCCGACCACGACCATCGAACCCGAGGCTCCCGGCATCCTCGACGGCATGGCCGAACAGCTCCTCATCAAAGACAAAAACCGGGTGAC
>JBGAWE010000391.1:0-2697 GCA_044227705.1 Saprospiraceae bacterium | reverse complement strand
TTGGCCGTCATCTTGACGTAGCCGTCGATGAACTTGAGGTAGAAGCCCACGTTCATCCAGTTGGCGAAGTGCAGCGCGATGTACAGGTGGCCGAAAGTGCCGCCGTAGCGCCCTGCCCGCGCCTCGAGGCCGATGGCGCCAGTTTGCTCGACCCATTCTTTTACCGAAAGGAGGAAGTCGTTGGAGCCGCTCTCCAATCTAATTGCATCGAATCCGATATAATTAAAACCGGGGTTGAACTCGCGCTATCCAGGCTTGGGGGCTGCTGCATTGCCATAAGTGTGGGGCCGCGCTCGCCCCTCTCCCACCCTATGGCTTGCCGCCCTCGGGCAGCTTCAGCCGCAGCCCTTCGAGCAGCGCGAGCTGGTAGGTGCCCGCCTCGGCGAGCCGTTCGAGCCGTTCGTCCTGCGGAAGGCCGTTCTTGATATAGTCCGCGTTGAGGTTTTCGAGGTTAGCCAGCACGAGCAGTTCCTCGGCCGTGGCGTAGTCGCGGAGGTTGCCCTTCAGTTCAGGGTTTTGCGCCTGCCACTGTCTGGCGGTCTGGCCAAAGAGGGCGAGGTTCAAAAGGTCGGCCTCCGAGGCGAAGACCAGTCCGTCGAGCTTTGTCTGCCACACTGGGCGGTTTGCGGCGAGGTGTTTTTGCACGGCATCGGTGTGGATGCGGTAGTTGACCTTGGCCAGCGTGCGGCGCAAGTCCCAGTCGAGCAAATCTCTCTGCTCGCGGCTCTCCAACTCCTTGAGCCGCTGGAATTCTTTGAAAACGTACAGTTTGAACGTCGGGCTCAAATAGGAAAGGAACTCGAAGGCGATGTCGCGGTGCGCGTAGGTGCCGCCGTAGCGCCCCGTTTTCGCCCGGATGCCGACGGCCCCCGTCCGCTCTATCCAATCCGTCGAGGTCAGCACGAAGGCCGGTTCGCCCGTCCGGTTTTTAATGTCCTCAAAATTGAGGACATTAAAAACGGGGTTGTGCAGCATCTCCCATGCGCCCAGAAAGCTGACGGTGGAGCGTGTGCGGAGCCAGTTCATGATGAGCTGCCCGGTGCGCTCGTTGAACTTGCGGGCGATGTCGGTGAGCGACAGGTAGTCCTCCCGCTGCTCCTGGTAGTAACGGATCTCGGTGTCCTCGACGGTGATGACGGACTGCCCTTTTGCCATGCTCGGGTGCCGGGCGCGGGGCCCGAAGTTTTGTGGCAAAATTAGAAAAGGCTCGCGCTCTTTCATTTTTAAAGATTTTTAAAAGAATATTTCTTTCAAAAATCAGCCAATTTGAAAGTAAAACTACATTTGCCCTCAAAACAGCCCTCGCGGGCAAGCCAATGATCATCGGGATAACCAACCTCAAAGGGGGCGTCGGCAAGAGCACAATCACGCAGAACCTCGCTGTCTGCCTGGCGCACCGGGGCCACCGGGTCTGCATCCTCGACACCGACCTGGGCCAGCGCAGCAGCATGAAATGGGCCGCCCAGCGCGACGACGCGGCGCGCCCCGTCCCCGTCCTCGGGACGGAGGCCGACAACGTCATCCGCGACGCGAAGGAGCAGGAGAAGCACTACGACGTGGTGCTCATCGACGGCTCGCCGCAGCTCGAACTGGCGCAGATTAAGACGCTCACAGCCTCCGATCTCGTCATCGTCCCCATCTCGCCCAGTGCGCTCGACATGTGGAGCATGCAGAATTTTTTGAGCAAGTACGAACAGGTGAAGGCCGCCAAGGGCGATGCAATTCAAGGCTTCATCCTGCTCAACAAATTCAGCGGCCGAGCCCGGCTCGACAAGGAGGTGACGGAGGCCCTCGCCACGATGGGCGTGCGCGTGCTGCAAACTCGCATCGCCGACCGGGTGGCCTACCGAGAGGCCCCCGTCAACGGCGCGGGCGTAGTGGAGCTGCGAAACGAGAAGGCCCGAGAGGAGATGGAATCCCTCGCCTCCGAGGTGGAGGCCTTGTTCATCAAACCCTGACCGCGCTCATCGGCGCACAAAATGCCCATCGAAATGGCAAAAAAATCGCTGCTCGACACGCTCGCCCCCAAGCCCACCGCCTCCGACCTCGACCGCATCGCGGAACAGATTCACGCCGCGAACCCAGTGCCCAACGCCCCAGCCGGCCCGGCCAAAACCTCTCGGGAGGCCTCCCCCACCCCGCCCGAGCCGGCCGCGGACAAGTCGCAGCACCGACTGACCATTGATCTTCCAAGGTGGCTCGTCGAGCAGATCCGCAACGACGGGAAGAAGAACGGGGTCACCGTCCGGGGGGTCATACTCGGCCACCTGCTCAACATCTATAAAGAAAGTTGATAGCTTTTTTCTTTAAAAAAGGAAGAAAAATTAAAGCTCTCCTCGCAGCCCAGCAATCAAGACAGCCATTTGACGAAAGCTTGGGCAAGCCGGGAATTGGTTGCCAGAGCCGGACAAAAAGCCCCGTTCTTTCAAAAAGGCGGATTTTTTAAAGATTTTTTCAGCAATAAATCTGCAAAAGCTGGCTTGGATGGTTTTCCGGGCCGAGTGGTTTGCCCGTGCGTTTGGGCAGAGCCGGTTTTACCGTGCTCATTTCCGCCCTCGCCAACCCTGCCCACCCAACTCGGGCGAGACGACCTCTACCCCACCCGATTGCGGAAACCGAGAATCAGGATGTTTTTCCACAGTGCCCGGCCCTGAACGACCAAGGTTGATAGCTGCTCTTCAAAATGTCTGTATTTTT
>JBGAWE010000053.1:0-23459 GCA_044227705.1 Saprospiraceae bacterium | reverse complement strand
TCCTGGCCCATCGTGACATCCTTTGCGGGGAAGAAGCCGAGCGTGACCGGCACCGTGATTTTGCCGCCGCCCGTCGAGTCAATGCCCCACGAGACGAAGGCGTGGCCAGCCAGCGAAAAAGGCCGCAACGATGCCTCGCGGGCGGAAAAGAGGAGATACCAGTCTTTCGGCCGCGCCGACTGGGAAAGGGCGAATTGGGCGAAAAGAAGCCAAAGGGCAATGGGAAAGGCGGTTTTTTTCATGACCAACGTCAAATGTGCCGTGGGGGTCGGCGGGTAACTTTTTGGGCAAAAGGGCGACCGTCACTTGCGGCTCGGGATGTCGACCTCGCGCCTTTCCATGAGCGGGACGTTCTTGACGACCATCTGGATGGTGTTGCGCAGCCGCTCCTCGAACAGGACGATTTTGCCGCGCCGCATCGACTGGATGATTTCCTCGTTCGGGTGGCGGACGGTGATGAGCTCGAGGCCGCTTTCGATGGCCGTCTTGAAGTCGCGCCCGATTTCCTCCGTCAGTTTTTCGATGCGTTCGCGGATGTCCGGCACGACGACCGTGAAGCTGATGGCCGTGTTCTGCATCGAGTTGACGATGAGCCGGTGCCTCGCCAGCGCCCCGAAGAGGTGGCTCAAGTGGTGCTCGGCGACGAACGAGTAGTCGCGCACGGCGATGTGCAAAAGGGCCTGGTTCTTCTCGACCATGACCATCGGCGGATAAACCCCTTCGACGTCGCCCGAGATTTCCGTCCCCGAGGCCTCGGGTTCGATGAAAGACTTGACGAACAGCGGTATTCCTTTGTTTTGAAGCGGTTTTATGGTCTTCGGGTGTATGACGGAGGCACCGTAGTAGGTCATCTCGATGGCCTCGCGGTAGCTCAACCGGTCGAGCTTTGAGACGTTCTCGAACAGGCGCGGGTCGCCCGTGAGCACGCCTGGCACATCCTTCCAGATGGCCATGCGCTCCGCGTCGAGGCAGTGCGAGAGGATCGCGGCGGAGTAGTCGGAGCCTTCGCGGCCGAGCGTCGTGGTGCGGTTCTCGACGGTCGAGCCGATGAAGCCCTGAGTCAGGGCGAAGCCCTTCGAGAGGGCGGGGGAGAGGAGGCGCAGGCAGTTTTCGCGGGTCTTCTCCCAGTTGACGCGGCCCTCGCGCCATGTTTCATCCGTGAAAATGAGGTCGCGCGCGTCGAGCCAAGTGGTCGGCAGGCCCGATTTTTCGAGGAAGGCGGCCACGATTCGGGTGGAGACAAGCTCGCCGACGCTCACCACTTGGTCGTACATCCGGTCGAAATTGGGGTCGGGAGCCTCTTCCAAGACCCATTCGACCTCCACAAAAAGGTCGTTCACATGGTCAAAGGCTGCGTCGCCCGGCTCGAAAAGCTGGGCCATCAGGGCGAGGTGCTGCGCCTTTATTTCATCAAAAAGCCGCGCCGCCTGGCCCGTCTGCCGGGCGTGAGCTTCGACGACGGCCTCGAGCGCGTTCGTCATCTTGCCCATCGCGGAAACGACGACGGCAAGTTTCTGGCCTTTGTATTTTTGGAGAATCTTGGCGACGTTGCGGACACCGTCCGCGTCCTTGACGCTGGCGCCGCCGAACTTGAAGACCTGCATCTGCTGATAGGTTTGGGCGCAAGAAACGGCGATTTTTAGGCTAAAACCTACGTCCCTTGCGCCCAAAAACCCAGCTCACTTCAAATCAAAACGGTCGAGGTTCATCACCTTCACCCAAGCCGCGACGAAATCTTTGACAAATTTCGCCTCGCCGTCGGCGCAGCCGTACACCTCGGCAATGGCCCGCAGCTCGGAATTGGAGCCGAAAATGAGGTCAACCCGCGAACCAATCCATTTCAAATCGCCCGTCCGGCGGTCGCGGCCCTCGAACAGGTCTTGGGCGTCGGAGAGCGGCTTCCACGTCGTGTCCATGTCGAGCAGGTTGACGAAAAAGTCGTTGGTCAACTCGCCCTTGCGCTTGGTGAGCACGCCCGTTTGCGAGCCGTCGAAGTTCGCGCCGAGCACGCGCAGGCCGCCGACGAGAACGGTCATTTCCGGTGCCGTCAGGGTGAGGAGCTGCGCTTTGTCGAGGAGCAGTTTTTCGGCCTCGACGGGCAGTTGCGGCATCACGTAGTTGCGGAAGCCGTCGGCCAGCGGATGCAGCACTTGGAAGGATTCGACGTCGGTCTGCTCCTGCGAGGCGTCGCCGCGGCCGGGCGCGAACGGCACTTTGACTTTGCGCCCCGCGTCTTTCGCCGCTTTTTCAATGGCCGCGCTGCCGCCCAGCACAATCAGGTCGGCGATGGAAACGCGCTTCCCGTCCGTCTGCGTCGCGTTGAAAGTTGCCTGAATGGCCTCCAATTTCCCCAAAACCTCGGCCAGTCGTGCCGGGTTGTTGAGTTTCCAGTTCTTCTGCGGGGCGAGGCGGATGCGCCCGCCGTTGGCTCCGCCGCGCTTGTCGGAACCCCGGAACGTCGAGGCCGAAGCCCAAGCCGTCGTGACGAGTTCCGCGGCCGAGAGGCCGGAGGCGAGGATTTTTTCCTTCAGATCCTCGATGTCGTCCGCGTCCACGAGCGGGTGCGTCGCCGCCGGGACGGGGTCTTGCCAAATGAGTTCCTCGGCGGGCACTTCAGGGCCGAGATAGCGGGCGCGCGGCCCCATGTCGCGGTGCGTGAGCTTGAACCACGCACGGGCAAAGGCATCGGCGAACTCGTCCGGGTTTTCCATGAAACGCCGCGAAATCTTCTCATAATCCGGGTCAAAACGCAGCGAGAGGTCGGTCGTCAGCATGACGGGCGTGTGCTTTTTGGCCGGGTCGTGCGCGTCGGGAACGGTGCCTTCGCCCATGCCGTGCTTGGGTTTCCACTGGTGCGCCCCGGCGGGGCTTTTTGTGAGTTCCCACTCGTAGCCAAAGAGGTTCCAGAAGAAGTTGTTGCTCCATTTGGTCGGCGTGGTCGTCCACGCGCCTTCGAGCCCGCTGGTGATGGTGTCGCCCGCGTTGCCCGTGCCGAAGCTGTTTTTCCAGCCCAAGCCGAGCTGTTCGATGGGCGCGGCGGCGGGTTCGCGCCCGACGTACTTGCCGGGGTCGGCGGCGCCGTGCGTCTTTCCGAAGGTGTGGCCGCCCGCGATGAGGGCGACGGTTTCCTCGTCGTTCATCGCCATGCGGCGGAAGGTCTCGCGGATGTCGCGGGCGGCGGCGACGGGGTCGGGGTTGCCGTTCGGGCCTTCGGGGTTGACGTAGATGAGGCCCATTTGCACGGCTCCCAGCGGGTTTTCCAGCTCGCGGTCGCCGGTGTAGCGTTTGTCGCCGAGCCACTCGGTCTCCGCGCCCCAGTAGATGTCCTCTTCCGGCTCCCACACGTCCTCGCGACCTCCGGCAAAGCCGAAAGTCTTGAAGCCCATGCTTTCGAGGGCGCAGTTTCCGGCCAAAATCATGAGGTCGGCCCACGAGATTTTCCGGCCATATTTCTGTTTGACGGGCCAGAGGAGCAGACGGGCCTTGTCCAAATTGCCGTTGTCGGGCCATGAGTTGAGCGGGGCGAAACGCTGCGTTCCCGTGCCCGCGCCGCCGCGCCCGTCGGCGATGCGGTAGGTGCCCGCGCTGTGCCACGCCATGCGGATGAAAAAGGGGCCATAGTGGCCGTAGTCGGCGGGCCACCAGTCTTGCGAGGTGGTCATCAACTCGAAAATGTCGGCCTTTACCTGCGCCAAGTCGAGCGATTGAAACTCCTCGGCATAGTCAAAGCCCTCGCCCATCGGGTTCGAAAGCGAGGAGTGCTGGCGCAGGATGCCGAGGTTCAATTGGTTGGGCCACCAGTCGCGGTTGCTGGTGCCGCCGCCCGCGATTTGGGTCAGAATGCCGCTCGAAAAGGGGCATTTGGCTGATTCGTTTTTTTCCATTTTTGGTAAATGCTTGGTTGAAAATTAGTGCTGTTGAAGAAGGTAAAGCTGCCCTCTTCCGTGGCGAAGGAACGCTGACCATCTTCATAAGTAAAGCTGATTTTTGGTATGTTTGCATAGTCAAAAACTATCTCACGGCCTTGCCAAAAACTTCTCCGCGATGACCTTGCAGCAAATCGAATACATCGTCGCCCTCGACACGCACCGCCAGTTTTCTGCGGCGGCGGCGGCTTGCCATGTCTCGCAGCCTTCGCTGAGCGCGATGGTGCAGAAACTGGAGGACGAGCTGGGCCTCAAAATCTTCGACCGCAGCCGCAAACCCATCACCCCGACCGACATCGGGCGCGAAATCACGGCACAGGCCCGCGTCATTTTGCAGGAAGCCAGCCACCTGCGCGAGCTCGTCCGCGACCACCGCGAGCACATCACCGGCGACTTCCGCTTGGGCATCATCCCGACGCTCGCACCATACCTGCTGCCGCTTTTTTTGAAAAACTTCTCGGAAAAACACCCGCTCGTCAACCTCGCCGTGAGCGAGCGCACGACGGAGGTTTTGCTCCGTCTGTTGCAACAAAACCTGCTCGACGGGGCAATCCTCGCCACGCCGACGGGCGAAAACGGTCTGCAGGAAACGCCACTTTTTCAGGAAGAATTCGCAGCCTACGCGCCGCACGAGCCTTCGGTGCTGGGGAAGCGGTACCTCTTGGCCAAAGACATCGACCCGAACCGGCTGGTCTTGCTGGAGGAGGGCCACTGCCTGCGAAACCAAGTCGTCAACCTTTGCGAACTGCAAAAAGCGCAGAGCGCGCTGAGCAATGTCCGTTACGAGGCGGGCAGCCTCGAAACCCTGCGGCGGCTCGTGGAGGCGCATTCGGGCATCACGATTTTGCCGCAGCTCGCCGTGCTCGACCTTGACGAGGAGCAAATCCAGAGCGTCCGGTTTTTCCAGCCGCCCGCGCCGGTGCGCGAAATCAGCCTCGTCTCGCGGCGCATCTATTCCAAGAAAAAGATGCTCGACGCGCTGCGGGAGACCATTTTGGAGAACCTGCCGCAGGCGGTGCTGGCCCAAACGGGCGGGAACGTGGTGGCGATTGGTGCAGCGGAAGCCATGGAAAGAAAAGCGCGCCGTGCCGCGCAAGGCTTGTGGTCGCCGGGGGCGGCCTGACACGCTTTTGCGTTTTCTTTACACGAAGCCTGAAAAACCGAACTTTCAAGGCATTCTACCTTTGCTGCCATTACAATGCAACGCCTGTTTTTTTTCACACTTCTCCTTTTTTGGAGCTTCTGGAGTCCGCTACAAGCGGCTCCCGGGAAACCTTCCCGGACGGACTCGGCATGGGGGCAGGGGTTTTGCATCAATGATGCGGACGCCGGGGCAATCAATGACTCCATTTTTTGCATTGAAGAAGACAACCTGGACGATCGCGACGACGACGACGAGGGCTTTTCTGGCGGCAACGGATTGGTCCGCGAAAACCCCTCCGATGGGTTCCGGCCGGAGGTTTTAGCCATCCTTCCTTTTCTGGCCACGGCGAACGCGCCCTTTGTGTGGCGTTCGGTGCCCATTTTCCTGTTGAATCAGGTTTTCCGAATTTAAGTTTTCCCGCCCTGTTTCCCGAGAAGGGCGTTCGTTTTGGTCGGCCGGTTCGGCTGGCCCGGCATGTGCGTGGTCGTTTTCGACGATGCGCCGTATGCCTTTTTGCGTGCCATTGAACTCAAACTTTCCATTCAAAATCTTATGATCAGAACGATTCTGGTGGCGGGGCCGCTTGCCCTGGCAGTCCTTCAAGGCTGCACCACCGCAACCGCCGACGCCAATCCGCAAACCGAAGAGGCCGTCAAATTTTCCACCACCTCCCCGCTCCTGATGGACACGGCGTTCACCAAGGAGTACGTCGCCCAAATCCGCTCCGTGCGCAACATCGAAATCCGTGCTCAGGAAAAGGGCTTTTTGCAAAAAACCTTCGTGGAGGAAGGCCAGTTCGTGAAGGCCGGCCAGCTGCTTTTCAAAATCATGCCCAACCTCTACGAGGCCGAGCTGCAAAAAGCGCAGGCCGAGGTCGGCGCGGCCGAGATCGAACTGCAGAACGCCACGACCCTCGCCGAGAAAAACGTCATCTCCAAAAACGAGCAAAAACTGGCGCAGGCAAAGCTCGAACAGGCGAAGGCCGGGGTTGCGATGGCACAGGTCCACCTCGGTTTCACCGACATCCGCGCCCCGTTCGACGGCTACATCGACCGCCTGCCGAAAAAAATAGGAAGCCTCGTGGACGAAGGCGAGCTGTTGACCAGCCTTTCGGACAACGCCCGCGTGTTCGCCTATTTCAACGTCTCCGAACCCGAGTACCTCGAGTACAAGACCAACGCCCGGACGCGCGGCGGTGACGAAGTCAGATTGCTGCTGGCCAACGGTGAGACGTTCAAAAACAAGGGCAAGGTCGAACTCATCGAAAGCGAGTTCGACAACGAAACGGGCAACATCGCCTTCCGCGCCATCTTCCCGAACACGGACAACCTGCTCCGAAACGGCGAGACCGGCAAGGTGCTCATGACCATCCCGGTGCGCAACGCGCTCATCATCCCGCAGAAGGCGACCTGGGACATTCAGGGCAAAAAATTCGTCTTCGTGGTCGGCGACGACGGCGTGGCGCACTCGCGCGAAATCACGGTCACCGGCGAGGTGCCCGATTTGTTCGTCGTCAAAAGCGGGCTGTCGAAGGACGACAAGATCCTGCTCGAGGGCCTCCAAAAAGTGAAGGACGACGAGCACGTCAAGGTCGAGTTTGAAAACCCAAAAGAGGTGCTGTCAAAACTCAAGCTCAAAGCCGAGTAACCTCCATCCAAACCAGTTCCCATCATGTTCAAAATCTTCATCCATCGGCCTGTGCTGTCGATGGTCATATCGCTCATTGTCATTTTTCTGGGCGGGCTGGCGCTGGTCAAGATGCCGGTCACGCAGTTCCCGTCGATCTCGCCGCCGAAGGTCAACGTGGTGGCCGAGTACCCGGGCGCCAACAACGAGCTGATGGTGAAAGCCGTCATCATCCCCCTCGAGCGCGCCCTCAACGGCATCCCCGGCATGAAGTACATGACCTCCGACGCCGGCAACGACGGCGAGGGCGGCATCCAGCTCATCTTCAACATCGGCACCGACCCCAACGTGGCCTCGCTCAACGTCCAGAACCGCGTCGCTTCGGTCATCAACAAGCTGCCGCCCATCGTCGTGCGGGAAGGCGTCAAGATCAGCCGCGAGGAGTCGAACATGCTCATGTACATCAACCTGTTCAGCACCGACTCGCTGGCCGACCAGAAGTTCCTGTTCAATTTCGCCGACATCAACCTGCTCTCCGAGTTGCGCCGCGTCGAGGGCGTCGGCTTCGCCGATATTTTGGGGAACCGCGAGTACGCGATGCGGATTTGGCTAAAACCCGACCGCTTGCAGGCCTACAAGATTTCCGCCGACGAGGTCATGGAGGCCCTCTCTGCCCAAAGCCTCGAGGCCTCTCCGGGCAAGACGGGCGAGTCGTCGGGCAAACGATCGCAGGCCTTCGAGTACGTGCTGAAGTACCCCGGCCGGTTCACCACCGAAGAGCAGTACCGCAACGTCGTCCTCCGCGCCACGCCCGACGGCGAGATCATCCACCTGAAGGACGTGGCCAACATCGAGTTCGGCAGCTCGATGTACGACATCTACTCCAACCTCAACGGCAAGCCTTCGGCGGCCATCGTGCTCAAACAGTCCTACGGCAGCAACGCCAGCGAGGTCATCAAGAACGTCAAGGAAAAACTGGCCGAGATCAAGGGCGCGTCGTTCCCGAAGGGAATGGACTACGAGATCAGCTACGACGTCTCCACCTTCCTCGACGCCTCGATGGAAAAGGTCCTGCACACGCTCGTCGAGGCGTTCATATTGGTCGGCCTGGTCGTGTTCATCTTTTTGGGCGACTGGCGCTCGACCCTGATACCGACCATCGCGGTGCCGGTCTCGCTCGTCGGGACGTTCTTTTTCATGTCGATGTTCGGCATCACGCTCAACCTCATCACGCTTTTCGCGCTGGTTTTGGCCATCGGCATCGTGGTCGACAACGCCATCGTGGTCGTCGAGGCGGTGCACGCCAAAATGGAGCAGAAGAACCTGACCGCCTCCCGCGCCACCGAGGAGTCGATGCACGAGATCAGCGGGGCCATCATCGCCATCACGCTGGTCATGGCGGCGGTGTTCATCCCGGTCACGTTCATGTCGGGGCCGGTCGGCATTTTTTACCGGCAGTTTTCCATAACGATGGCCACGGCCATCATCCTTTCCGGCCTGATCGCCCTCACGCTCACGCCCGCGCTCTGCGCGATTTTGCTGCGCAACACGCACGGCGTCCCCCGGAAGAAGAACCCGCTGAACCTCCTTTTGGACAAGTTCAACGAGCGGTTCAACCGCCTCTCCATCGGCTATCGGCGCATCTTGAACGCCATCGTCAATCGGCGGGTGGTCACTTTCGGCGCGCTGGTTTTGTTCTTCCTCGGCACCTGGTACTTCAACGGCGCGCTGCCCACGGGCTTCATCCCCTCCGAGGACCAGGGCATGTTCTACGCCGTCATCCAGACGCCGCCCGGCTCAAGCCTCGAACGGACGAACGAAATCGCAGGCCGGCTCCAGGCCGTTGCCGAGGAAATGGAGGACATCCAGTCCGTCTCGCGCCTCGCGGGCTACGAGATCCTGACCGAGGGCACCGGCTCGAACTCCGGCACCTGCCTCATCAACCTCAAAAACTGGAGCGACCGCAAGCACTCCGTCCAGCAGGTCATCGAGGAGATGGAGGAAAAATCGATGGGCATCACGGGCGCGACCATCGAGTTCTTCCAGCCCCCGGCGGTTCCCGGCTACGGCGCGGCGGGCGGTTTCGAGCTGCGCCTGCTGGACAAGTCCGGCTCCGGCGACTACAAGAAAATGGAGCAGGTGAACAACGACTTCGTCGCCGCGCTGCAAAAACGCCCCGAGTTGAGCTCCGTGTTCTCGTTCTACAGCGCCAGCTTCCCGCAGTACATGCTGCGGATCGACAACGAGATTGCCCAGCAGAAGGGCGTCTCCATCGAGAACGCGACCAACACGCTCTCCACGCTCCTCGGCTCGAACTACGAGATCAGCTTCATCAAGTACGACCGGCAGTACAAGGTCATCGTGCAGGCCGGGCCGGAATACCGCGCCCTGCCGGAGGACATCTTGAAGCTCTACGTCAAAAACGACCGCGACGAGATGGTGCCCTTCTCCGCCTTCATGCACATGGAAAAGGTGTACGGCCTCTCCGAGATCACGCGGCACAACCTCTACAACTCCTCCGAGATCAGCGGTCAAGCGGCCGTCGGCTACTCCAGCGGACAGGCCATCGACGCCATCAAGCAGGTGGCCGAGGCGACCCTCCCGCGCGGCTTCGGCATCGACTGGGCGGGCATCTCGAAGGACGAGGTCGGGCGCGGCAACGAGGCCTTGTACATCTTCCTCATCTGCCTGACGTTCGTCTACCTCATCCTGTCGGCGCAGTACGAGAGCTTCATCCTGCCGCTGGTCGTCATTCTGTCGCTCGTGACGGGCGTCTTCGGCGCGTTCCTCTTTTTGAAACTGGCCGGGCTTGAGAACAACATCTATGCGCAGGTCGCGCAGGTCATGCTCATCGGTTTGCTCGGCAAGAACGCCGTGCTCATCGTCGAGTTTGCCGTGCAGCGGCACGCCGCCGGGGCCACCGTTTTTGACGCGGCCATCGAGGGCGCGCTGGCCCGTTTCCGCCCGATCCTGATGACCTCGTTCGCCTTTATTGCTGGCCTGATCCCGTTGGCCCTGGCCACGGGGCCGGGCGCGGTCGGCAACCGGACCATCGGCACCGCCTCGGCGGGCGGCATGTTCATCGGCACCGTTTTCGGGGTGCTGATCATTCCGGGACTCTACTACCTGTTCGGCCGCGAGTCCGAGCGGGTTCAATACGTGGAAGAGCCGTCCGAACATCCTTTAACTGAACCCATCGACGTCAATGCTTAAGAACAGATATCTCCTGCTCGCCCCGCTGGCCGCGGGTTTGCTCGCTGTGGGCTGCAAGGCCCCGGCCGTCGCCTTGAAAGAGGCGAGGACCACGATGCCCGCCTCGTTCGGCGAGGCCAAGACCGACACGGCCAGCATGGCCGCCCTGCCGTGGAAAACCTTTTTTGCCGACCGAAACCTCCTGGAACTGATCGACACGGCCCTCCAAAACAACCGGGAGCTTGCCATCACCCTCCAGGAAATCGAGGTCGCCCGCAACGAGATCCTGGCGCGGAAAGGCGCCCTGCTGCCCGCCGTCAGCGCGGGGGGCGGAATCGGTTTGGAAAAGGTGGGGCGATACACCAGCCAGGGCGCGGGCGATGCGTCCACCGAAATCAAGCCCGGGAAGGAAGTGCCGGAATGGCTGCCCGATTTCGCGCCGACCGTTGCCGCCCGATGGGAGGTCGACATCTGGAAAAAGCTCCGCAACGCGAAAAAGGCGGCCGTCACCCGGTTTTTGGCCTCTGTCGAGGGCAAAAACTTCGTCGTGACGAATCTGGTGGCCGAGCTGGCCACATCGTACTACGAGTTGCTGGCGCTGGACGCACAACTGGGCATCGTCCGCCAAAACATCGAGTTGCAGAAAAACGCCCTCGAAACGGTCAGAATCCAGAAGGAGGCCGCGCAGGCCACGGAGCTGGGGGTGAAAAAATTCGAGGCAGAGGTGCTGGCCTCGCAAAGCCTCGAATTCGAAATCCTCCGGCAGATCAAGGAGACAGAAAACCGCCTCAACCTCCTCGCCGGGCGTTTCCCGCAACCCATCGAGCGCAGCAAGGCGGATTTTGAGCCTGGCGCCGACGCAGATCCGGGCGGGCGTCCCATCACGGCTGCTCACCAACCGCCCCGACATCCGGCAGGCGGAACTAGACTTGGCGGCGGCCAAAATCGACGTCAGCGTGGCTCGCGCCGAGTTTTTCCCGACGCTGGAAGTGTCGTCCGCGCTCGGCTTGCAGGCGTTCAACCCGGCGTTTTTGGTGAAAATCCCGGAATCGCTGCTGTTCAACCTCGCGGGCGACGTGGCCGGGCCAATCATCAACCGGAAGGCCATCCAGGCCGAGTTCAACAGCGCGTCCGCCCGGCAAGTACAGGCGATGTACAACTACGAGCGCACGATTTTGAACGCCTGCGCCGAGGTCTCGACCCAGCTTTCGAACAGCGAGAACCTCGAAAAACGCTTCGCCCTCAAGTCCCAGCAGGTGGACGCACTGAACACGGCCATCGGCGTTTCGACCGACCTGTTCAAATCCGCCCGCGCGGACTACCTCGAAGTGCTGATGACGCAGCGCGACGTGCTGGAGGCGAAACTGGAGCTGCTGGAAATCAAGCGCGACCAATTAGCGGCGGGGGTTCAGGTCTATCGCGGCCTCGGCGGCGGCTGGAGATGAGCGTTTTTAGAGAACTGTGTCAGAGGGGTGAGTCAATGGCGGAATCCTCCTTCCTCGATTCACTCCGCTGACACGGTTTTCTCGCCTCCGAGGCTGTTGTTTCGTCAATCGTCCAATTTCAAAACCTTGATGAACGCCTCCTGCGGCACCTCGACGGAGCCGAACTGCTTCATGCGCTTCTTGCCCTCTTTCTGCTTTTCGAGGAGTTTGCGCTTGCGGGTCACGTCGCCGCCATAGCACTTGGCGGTCACGTCCTTTCGCAGAGCCGAGATGGTCTCGCGGGCGATGATTTTCGCGCCGATGGAGGCTTGGATGGCGATCTGGAACTGCTGCCGAGTGATCAGGTCTTTCAATTTCAGGCACATCTTCCGCCCAACTGATTCAGCTTTCGAGCGGTGGACGAGGGCGGAGAGCGCATCGACCGGCTCGCTGTTGAGTTTGATTTCGAGTTTCACCAAATCCGTCTCGCGGAAGTCGAGCATGTGGTAGTCGAAGCTGGCGTAGCCCCGTGAGATGCTCTTCAGGCGGTCGTAGAAGTCAAAAACTATCTCGGCCAGCGGCAAATGGAAGATCAGCTCGATGCGCGTCGGCGTCATGTAGTGCTGCTTGATGAGCATCCCGCGCTTCTCGATGCAGAGGTTCATGATGTTGCCGATGTACTCCGGCTTCGTGATGACCTGCGCGTAGATGAACGGCTCCTCCGTCTTTGCCAGGTGGTTCGGGTCGGGGTAGTTGACGGGCGTTTGCACCAAAAAGCGGTTGCCCTTCGTGTCCGTCGCCCAATAGCTCACGTTCGGGATGGTCGTGATGACGTCCTGGTTGAACTCGCGCTGGAGCCGCTCCTGCACGATTTCGAGGTGGAGCATCCCAAGGAAGCCGCAGCGGAAGCCGAAGCCGAGCGCCGAGGAGCTTTCCGGTTCGTAGACGAGCGATGCGTCGTTCAGCTGGAGCTTTTCGAGGCTGTCGCGCAGGTCCTCGAAGTCGTCGTTGTCGAGCGGGTAAATCCCGGCGAAGACCATCGGCTTCACCTCCTCGAAGCCGTGCAACATCTCGCCCGGCCGGTCGCGCAGGGTGATGGTGTCGCCGACTTTCACCTCTTTCGAAATCTTGATGCCGGTGATGATGTAGCCCACGTCGCCCGCCGACAGCTGGCCGGTCGGCACTTGGCTCATCTGCAAGACGCCGACCTCCTCGGCGATGTAATCCTTGTCGGTGGCGACGAATTTGATGCGGTCTCCCTTCTTGATGACCCCGTTCTTCATCCGGACATAGGAGATCACGCCCCGGAAGGAGTTGAACATCGAGTCGAAAATCATCGCCTGCGCGGGTGCCTCGGGGTCGCCCGTCGGCGCGGGGATTCGGTCGACGACGGCCGCCAAAAGCTCCGGCACGCCGAAGCCGGTGCGGCCCGAACAGAGCATGATGTCCTCCTTTTTGCAGCCGATAAGCTCGATTACCTGATCGGTCACCTCCTCGATGTTGGCCGTCGCCATGTCCACTTTGTTGAGGACGGGGATGATTTCGAGGTTGTTGTCGATGGCGAGGTAGAGGTTGGAGATGGTCTGCGCCTGGATGCCCTGCGTTGCGTCGACAAGGAGTAGCGCGCCCTCGCAGGCGGCGATGGAGCGGCTGACCTCGTAGCTGAAATCGACGTGGCCCGGCGTGTCGATGAGGTTGAAGGTGAACTCCTGCCCGTCGGTCGGGCGGATGTACTTCATCTGGATGGCGTGGCTCTTGATGGTGATGCCGCGCTCGCGCTCGAGGTCCATGTTGTCGAGCGCCTGGTCGACCATGTTGCGCTGTGAGATGGTGTTGGTGGTCTCGAGGAGGCGGTCGGCGAGGGTGCTCTTGCCGTGGTCGATGTGGGCGATGATGCAGAAATTGCGGACGTTCTTCATAAGCGGCGGCGAAAGTAGAAGGTAGCACAGCATTTATGCTGCGTTGCGGCTCGAATGGGCACAGCATAAATGCTGCGACGCATTCTTCCTTTGCCCCGGAAATCTCAACTGTATGAACCTTGCCCCCTGCCGATTTGTCCTCCTCGCCGTCGTCTTTTTGGTGAAAAAACCGGCCGAGGCTCAGCCTTTCACGCTCGAAAAACTCCCGCCGAGCATCAACAGCGGTTCCGACGAGATAACGCCCGTCACCTCCCGCGACGGGTTGACGCTGTTCTTCACGCGCTCGGGCTTCCCCGATTTTTCAAAAACGCTGATGGTCGGCGGCATCGACCAGTCACAGGTGCTCGCGCCCGAGGCCTACCTCTCGGAGCTGCGCAACATCTATTCTGAAATCTCCCAGCAGCCCGTCGCCGACCCCGTTGCCTCCGATTTCAATCAGGACATCTGGTTTGCCGAGGGCGACGGAAAGGTCTTCGACAAGACTTGGCACGCCCCGCCGCCGCTGAACAATGCCCTGCCCAACTCCCTCGTCGCCATCACGCCCGACCCCAACGAGTTCGTCGTCGTCAACCGATTCCCTACCGGGGGCGGCATGGAGCGCGGCTTCTCGACCGTCCGCCGCTCGGCGTTCGACATCTGGACGCTGCCCAAACCGTTGGAAATCAAGGACTTCTACACCCTGACGAGCGACGTGAGCCTGACGATGAGCTTCGACGGGAAGATCCTCGTCCTCTCCGCCAGCCGCTCCGACGCGCTCGGCGACATGGATTTGTATGTCTGTTTCCGGGAGGAGGACGGCGTGTTTTCCGCCCCGCGACACATCGGCGGTTGGGTCAACTCTTTCCAGCGCGAGACCACTCCCTTCCTCTCGGAGGACAACCGGACGCTCTTCTTCTCCTCGAACAGGCCCGGCGGCCTCGGCGGCAACGACATCTACATGGCCAAGCGCCTCGGCGACGGATGGGACGATTGGACGACGCCTTCGCCCCTCGTCGAGCCGATCAACTCGGCCGCCGACGACAGCCAGCCCTATTTCAACATGAGCACCGGCCAGCTCTATTTTTCGTCAAAAAGAGACGGCTCCAGCGACATCTTCCGCACCCAAATCGCGCCGCCCAGCCCGACGGAGCTGACCGTCACCGGCCGCGTCCTCAACGGCCAGACGGGCGACGTGGTGAGGGACGCGGTCGTCTGGTACGGCGAGCCGGGCGGGAAGGCCAACCCAATCGTCGCGGCCGACGGCTGGTTTGTCATCAAGATACCGAAAGGCGTGACGATGGACTTCACAGGCGAGAAACCGGGCTACACCGGCGTGAAACAGACCGTCTTCTACGAGGCGGGCAAGCCCTATTTTCAGGAGAAGTACATCGTCGACCTCGTCATCGAGCCGCTGGCGAGCGGGGCGGTCATCCGGCTCAACCCGATCTATTTCGAGCAGTCGAAGGCCGAGATTCTGTCGAAGAGCTACCCTGAAATCGAGCGGCTCTATCAGATTTTCACAGAGAACCCGACGCTCGTCGTCCGCATCGAGGGCTACACCGACAACCAGGGGCGGCCGGAGGACTTGCAGAAATTGAGCGAGCAGCGGGCCGAGGCCATCAAGGCCTTTTTGGTTCAAAAAGGCATCGCCGCCGCCCGCATCGAGACCGCCGGGATGGGGCCTGCCGCGCCGCTCAACGACAACTCCTCGGCCGAGCTGCGGGCCTTGAACCGGCGGACGGAGTTCCGAATCGTGCGCATTTGAATCAGGCCCGTCCGTTTACTTTCGCCTCCATTCAGGGCAAAAAATTCAACGGCTCATGTTCCAACAAATCCTGTTCGCGGCGGTGCTTTTGGCGGCCGCATGGCTCGGCTGGCGCGGCTTCTCGCGGGTCTTCCGCAACATCGGATTGGGCAAAGACGAGGCCATGGGCGGCGACAGCTCAGCCCGCTGGCGCAACGTCCTCCTCGTCGCGCTCGGCCAGCGGAAGATGTTCAAATTGACGCTGCCCGCCGTGCTGCACCTCTTTATTTATGTGGCATTTGTCATCACGCAGGTCGAGCTTCTCGAAATCTTCGTGGACGGGCTGACGGGTTCGCACCGCTTCTTCTCGACCCATCTCGGCGGGTTCTACACGTTCGTCATCAGCTTCATCGAGGTGTTGAGCGTGCTAGCGTTCGTGGCGACCGTCGCCTTTTTGATGCGGCGCAACGTGCTGAAAATCAACCGTTTCCAAAAACCTGAGTTGCGCGGCTGGCCGATGCGCGACGCGAACCTCATCCTGCTGGGCGAAATCACCCTCATCGTCGGCATCTTCTGCATGAACGGCGGCGACCGGGTGCTTCAAAACCTCCAATTTGGGCATTACCACCCGACCGGCGCGTTCGCCGTCAGCAGCTGGCTCGGCCCGGCCCTTTTCGGGGATTTGTCGACCGCCGCGCTCGTCGGCATCGAAAGGTTCGGCTGGTGGCTGCACGCGCTGACGGTCTTCGGCTTCATTGTCTACCTGCCGTACTCGAAGCACCTGCACATCTTCCTCGCCTTCCCGGCCACCTATTTTGCGAAAAACCAGCCGAAGGGCCAGCTCGACAACATGCCCGAGGTGCAGAAAGAGGTGCGCCTGATGATGGGCCTCGACCAGCCCGACCCGAGCGAGGCCGCGCCGGCGGAACTTCCCGAGTTCGGCGCGAACGACGTCTTCTCGCTCGGCTGGACGAACCTGCTGCAAGCCTATTCCTGCACCGAGTGCGGCCGCTGCACGGCAGCCTGCCCGGCCAATTTGACCGGCAAAAAGCTCTCCCCCCGCAAAATCATGATGGACGTGCGCGACCGGATGGAGGAGGTCGGCCGGAACATTGATTCGGGCAAGTTTCAAAAAGAGGGCTACGACGACGGCCTAACCCTTTTCAACCGGATCACGCCCGAGGAAATCCACGCCTGTACGACCTGCAACGCCTGCGTCGAGGCCTGTCCGGTGCTGCTCAACCCGCTCGACATCATCGTGCAACTGCGCCGCCATGAAATCCTCACCCAATCGGCCGGGCCGACGGAGTGGCTCCCGCTGTTCAACGCCATCGAGAACTCGGGGGCTTGCTGGCAGATGCCGGTGGAAAGGGATGCGTGGAAGAATTTTGCCTAAACAATTGAAAGCCAACCTTTTATGTCAATCAAAACCATCGCCGACTACGCCGCCACCGGCGAAACCCCCGAAATCGTCTTCTGGGTCGGCTGCGCGGGCAGCTACGACGCCCGGGCGCAGCGCGTGACCCGTGCCTTTTGCGAGATACTCGAAAAGTGCGGGGTGAAATTTGCCATCCTCGGCAACGAGGAGCGCTGCACCGGCGACCCGGCCCGCCGCGCCGGCAACGAGTTCCTTTTCCAGATGACCGCCGCGATGAACATCGAGACGCTCTCGATGCACGGCGTGAAAAGGCTCGTCACCGCCTGCCCGCACTGTTTCAACGCTTTGAAGAACGAGTACCCCGCGCTCGGCGGGCATTACGAGGTCGTCCACCACACGCAGTTTCTCCAGTCGCTCATCGCCGACGGGCGGCTGCGGCTGGCGGGCGGCGGAACCTTCAAAGGCCGCCGCGTCACCTACCACGACTCCTGCTATCTCGGTCGGGCGAACGAGGTTTACGAAGCCCCGCGCGCCCTCCTCGAGGCCCTCGACGTCGACCTTGTTGAAATGAAAAGGAGCCGCGCCAACGGCCTCTGCTGCGGCGCGGGCGGAGCCCAGATGTGGAAAGAGGACGAGCCGGGCGACCAGCGCATCAACATCGCCCGCGCCGACGAGGCCCTCTCGACCGGCGCGACGGCAGTGGCGGCCAATTGCCCGTTCTGCATCACCATGCTGCAGGACGGCATGAAGGCCCGTGAGAAACAGGACGACGTGATGGTCTTCGACCTGTCGGAGATGATTGTGCAGAACATGGTTTAAACCCCCGTTTTGGGCACAAAAAAACCTGCCGGTTGCCGCCGACAGGTTTTTTTATGCCCATAAGTGATTGAAAATCAATCCTCGAAATCGTCGCCGCCCTCGATGTCGAGGATGTCGTCGTTGCTCGCCCCGGCCGATTGGTTGGCCAGTTTGATGCGCTCGGAGATCTCCGCGCTCGGCACCGGCCGCTCGACGATGGTCACCCGCGCCGCCATCTCCGTGAAGAGCTTGTCGTAGAGGATGTTGTCGCGCACGTCCTTGCGCTGCTCCTTGTCGGCCATGAGGCGGGCGGCGGTGTTCTCCACGAAGTCCTCGGGCAGGTGCGCCGTCTGGCCCTGGAAGTAGCCGTGGACGCGCTTGATGAAGGCCTGTTTGATTTCCTCCTCCATCACCTCGATGCCCGCCTCGCCCTCGATTCGGGAGCGGATGAGGTCCCACGAGAAGGTGCGCAGCAGCCCCGGCATCGAGGCGTCGATGCGCTCCGGGCTGACCTCGTTGCCCTCCCGCTGGTTGAGCAGGAGGTACCTTTTGATGAAATTGGCGGGCAGCCCGATTTCCGTCAGGTCGAGCACGCGGTCCTGCATGTCGCGCAGCAAGAGGGCCTCGGCCTGTGTGTTGAAGTGACGGATGAGGTTGACGCCGAACATCCCCCGTGCCTCCTCGTCGGAAGAGACGGTGCCAGGGCCGAAGTGCTTGTCGTAAAGCTCTTGGTTGACCTCGGCGGGCGTGAGCCGAGACACCTCCTCGATGCGACCCTCGAAATAGTGGCCGACCTCGCGCCCGTCGCCGTCGGCGAGGTTGAGGATGTACTTCCGGTAGAGCTTCTCGTTGGTGAACGTGTCGAGCTCGCGCGGGTCGAAGTGGAAGGTGTCGCCCGTTTTCATGTCGGAAAGGAGCGTCCTCAGCGGCTGCGAGGTGATGTTCGGGATGTAGGCCGACATCGTCGTGACCACGCCGCCTTCTTTCGGCGAGCCGTCGTCGTTCAGTTCGACGGCCGCGATTTTCACCACGTCCTCGTCGGCGATGCCGTCGGTCGGGTTGAGGCGCTCGCCGTGGCGGCGGGTCGCGGCCTTGATTTCCATGTCAATCAAATCGGCGAGATCGGAGGGGACGAGCTTCTCGTAGGTGTCCTCTTTCGACAGGCCTTTCAACTCGAACTCCGGCTGGCGGGCGAGGTCGAAGTGGAAGGTGTAGTCCTCCAGTTCGTTGATGTCGAAGCGGTGGCGCGACTCCTTTTCAGAGGGAATCGGGGCGAAAATGATGTCGAGTTTGGCCTCGTCGATGTGCTTTTGCAGCTCGCCGACGGTCATCTCGTTGAGGGTCTCGGCGAGGAGGCGGGAGCCGTACATTTTCTTGACGAGCGGCAACGGCGTCTGTCCCGGCCGGAAGCCTTTCATGGCGACGGACTTCTGCAGCTTGTTCAGCTCTTTTTTGATGACGGGGGCAATCTCCGTTTTGGGGACGTGGACGCTGACAGTCGTCGTCAGGTCGGCGTGGTCGATGCGCTCGACGGTTGGCATAGTCTGTTCTTTTAGAAAACTGTTCTCAAAAAGTGCGGGCGGAGAGACTCGAACTCTCATGCCTCGCGGCGCCAGATCCTAAGTCTGGTACGTCTACCAATTTCCCCAATCCCCGAAAAAGCGGGCAAAAGTATTTGGTCATCCGTCAAAACCTGAAAACGCCTTCCAAATTTCCGAAAAGGGAAACCTCGCCCGGCGAGAGGGCGTAGTTTTGTAGGATTTTCAGAAAAAAGGCCCGGAAATGGACATGCCCACCGCCATCATGGAACGAGAAGACGAGGATCAGGTCCTCATCGAGCGTGCCTACCAAAACTTGCTCAAAGGCTTCAAGTCGCCCCTCTCGGAGGAGGACGCGGAGCAAATCCGCCTCGCCTTCGAGCTGGGCGTGGCATCCCACGCGGGGCAGCGGCGCAAGACCGGCGAGCCGTACATCCTGCACCCCATCGAGGTGGCGCGGATTTGCGTCGAGGAGATCGGGCTGGGGCCGACGGCCGTCGTCTGTGCCCTTTTGCACGACGTCGTGGAGGACACCGAGGTGACGCTCGACGAGGTTGGAGAAAAGTTCGGCCCGGTCGTCCGCCTCATCGTCGACGGGTTGACGAAGCTCGACGGGCTGCACAAGGCCGAAAGTGCGCAGGCCGAGAATTTCTTGAAAGTCCTCACCTCCATGCTTTTCGACGTCCGTGTCGTGCTCATCAAGATGGCCGACCGGCTGCACAACCTGCGGACCATCAAGGGGATGAAGGAGGACAAGCAGCGCAAAATTGCCGCCGAGACAGAGTTCGTCTACGCCCCGCTTGCCCACCGGCTCGGCCTCAACGCAATCAAGACGGAGTTTCAGGACATCTGCCTGCGCATCAACCGGCCCGACGACTACTACGACCTCGTCCTCAAGCTCGAGAGCTCCCTGCGCGAGCGCAACGCCTACATCAACGACTTCACCCGCCCGCTCACCGAGGCCATCGACACGCTCGGCGTCCCGTACCGAATCTCGGGGCGCGTCAAGAGCATCTACTCCATCTGGAACAAGCTCCAAAAAAAGCAAGGGACGCGCTTCGAGGATATCTACGACCTGTTCGCTGTCCGCATCATCGTCGACGTGCCGAAGGCCGACGAGAAGAAAATCTGCTTTTTCATCTACTCCATAGTCACCGATTTCTACACGCCCATCCCCGAGCGGTGGAAGGACCTCATCTCCAACCCAAAGTCCAACGGCTACGAGTCGCTCCACACGACGGTCATCGGCCCGGCGGGCAAGTCGGTCGAGGTGCAAATCCGCTCCGAGCGCATGGATGAGGTGGCCGAGCGCGGCTTCGCGGCCCACTGGAAGTACAAGGGCGTGAGCGGGACGAACGACAATTCGTTCGAAAAGTGGCTCGACAACGTGCGCGAGACTCTCGAGACCTCGTCCTCGAGTGCCGTCGAGAAGCTCAACGACCTGCAGGGCAACTTCTTCCAGGACGAGATCCGCGTCATCACCCCAAAGGGCCAGTTCATCACGCTGCCCGACGGCGCGACGGCGCTCGACTTCGCCTTCGCCATCCACTCCAACATCGGAGCGCGGACGGTGGCCATCCTCGTCAACAACGAAATAGTCCCGCTCGGAACGCCGCTCAAGACCGGCGACCGCGTCGAGGTGAAGACCAGCCCGCACGCCAAGCCGACCGAGGACTGGCTGCGGTTTGTCAAAACCGGGAAAGCGCGGAGCAAAATCCGCTCCTCGCTCAAGGACGACCTGCGCAAGGCGGGCGAAATCGGAAAGGAGCTGGTGGAAAGAAAGCTCGGCCAACTGAAGGCCGACTTCGACTCGGGCGCCGACCTGCTGGCCAAGAAGCACGGTTTTTCGAGCCGCATCGAGCTTTTCCTCGAACTGGCCAAAGAGAAGACCTCGCTCTCCAGCCTGCTCAAGCCGTTCAAGGTGGCCGCAGGGAAGCTCGTACCGATAAAGGACAAGGAGCCTGGCCCGATGCCCGCCCCGAAAAAGGGCGCCTCGCACACGCCGCCGCCGCAAATCGTCATTAACGGCGACCCCGGCACCTTCTACAACTACACCCTCGCCTCGTGCTGCAACCCCATCAAGGGCGACCCGATTTTCGCCTTCACGAGCAGCGGAGGGGCCAAAATCCACCGCGTCACCTGCCAGAACGCCACCAATTTGATGGCCAACTACAGCTATCGGATCCTCCAGGCGAGCTGGGGCGAGCTGACCGGTTCCGACTACGTCGTCGAGCTGACCGTCAAAGGGATCGACTCGGGCAAGGGCGTCATCGAGCGCCTCTCTCGCCACATCTCGAGCGACCTCGGGCTGAACATCCGCTCCATGGCCATCAGCGGCGTCGAGGGCACCTTCGAGGCCAAAATCGGCCTCGTCGTCAACTCCGTCAACCAGGTGAACATGGCCATCCACGCCATCAAGGGCCTCGACGGCGTCACCATGGTGAAAAGGGCGGAGGAATAGGAAATGCTCTTTGTCCTCTTTTTCCAAGCCTTCGAAAAGCTCGGCATCTGGCGGGCGGCCTGCTTTTTTTGGGTGAAAATCTTCAGGCCCCGGCGGCTGACGGCCCATGAAATCGCGGCCGCCCGACTGGTCTTCGCCGATGGGCAAATCCCTTTTGATAAAGTCTGGCTGCAGGAAAACTCGCGCCTCTGCCGGTTGAGCGGCGGGCGGGCACTGGCCAGTTTCCGGATCATCCACTACCCGGAAAGGTCGGAGCGGCTCAATGTCCTGATTCACGAACTGGCCCATGTCGCGCAGTTCGAGGCGGTCGGGGCGAGGTACGCGCCGGAGGCCCTTTTGGCCCAATGGGAGCACGGCGGCGCGGCTTATGATTTTGAAAAAGACTGCCCGCTCTGCGAGCAAACCCAGCGCGGCGGCCGCTTCTCCGACCTCAACCGCGAGGCGCAGGCGCAGCTCGTCGAGCATTTTTTCATCGAAGCAACGCGGGGTGGGAGAGGGGAGCGGCTGGCGGAGTTCGCGCCATTCATCGAGGAGATGCGGGCGGGGCGGTGGTGACGTTTCCCCTATCGGTCGAGCCAGCTTTTGAAATCAGAAACCCGCTCCCGGCTGACGAAGACCTCCTCCGAGGTGCGCGGCGCGAGGTCGAGCTTGAGCCGACCGTTGAGGTGCGTGTGGATTTTGGAGACCGCGCCGATGCTCACGATCTGCTTTCGGTTGATTCGGAAAAACCGCGACGGGTCGAGCATCGCCTCGATCTGGTCGAGCGGCTGGTCGAGGACGAAGCGGCGCTCGGCCGACTGGGCGAACGTGAGCGAGTCCTCCGAGAAGAAATAGGCGATGTCGCCGACCGGCAGGTAGCCGAGCGTCGGGCCGGTTTTTATCAAAAAGCGCTCTTTGAAGGCCGGTTTTTGCAGCCCTTGCAGCATCTTTTCCAAAAAGAGCGGGTCTGGCATGGCATCCTGTCCACCGGTTTTTGCTCTCAAAAAATGCCGGTCGAACTTGTCGAGCGCCGCCCAAAGCTCCTCCTCGCCGATGGGTTTCAACAGGTAGTCGACCGAGTGGACCTTGAACGCCTGCATCATGTACTGGTCGTAGGCCGTCGTGAAAATGACCGGCGCGGCGACGGTCGTTTTTGAAAAAACCTCGAAGCTCAAGCCGTCAGCGAGGTGGATGTCCATGAAAATCAGGTCGGGCGCAGGGTTGTTTCCCAAAAACTCGACGGCTGACTCGATGCTGTCGACCGGGCCGAGCAGCGAGGCCTGCGGGCGGGCGGATTGAACCAGACTGGCGAGGCGGCGGGCTGCCGGGGCCTCGTCTTCGATGATGAGGAATTTCATCGGGCAACGGGTTTTTCAGAAAGCTTCATCGCCTCGACGAGCGGGAAGAGGACGATGAACTCGTCCGCCGTTTCCAAAACGTCCACCTTCTTGTCGGTGAAAAAGGCGTAGCGGGCCTGCACGTTCTCCAGCCCCTTGCCCGGCGAGTTGGGTAGGCGGGCCTTTGTCTGGAGGTTGTTTTTCACCACGACTCGGCCGCTTTTCTCTGCGAAAACCTCGATTTTTAGCGGCCGGGCAGCGGAGATCACGTTGTGCTTCACCGCATTCTCGACGAGAATTTGGAGGGTCAACGGTGGGAGCCGGTGGCCGCGAAGCTCCTCGGGGATGTCGAGCGAGATGAGGATGTTCTCCCCAAATCTTTCCTTCAACAGGTAGACGTAGTTCTCCGTGAACGCAATTTCCTCGCGAAACTCAACAAGTTCGCCCTCGCCAAGGTCGAGGAGGTAGCGGTAGACCTTCGCCATCTTCTCCACAAACTTGACGGCCCTCGGCGTGTCCTCCGGGATGAGCGCGGCGAGCGTGTTCAACGAGTTGAATAGGAAGTGCGGGTTGACCTGCTGCCGCAACCCGTCGAGCTGGGCCTGCATCGTGGCGCGGCGGAGGCGCTCGTTTTCAATCTCCGCCGAGCGGAAACGGCTGAAAAAGTGGGCCGCCTCGTAGTTCCCCACGACCATGACCGTGCCGAAGAGGCTGGAGACGACCTCTTGAAAATTAGAGGTGCTGAACGGGCACGGCGCCCCGGCCTTGCCCAAAACCCAGTGCAAAAACACCGAGAAAAGCGCGGGCGCAACGAGGAGAACCGGGATGGAGACCATCAGCCGCCGCCGCTCGTCGTCGGGGAATTTTTCGAAAAAGCCCACCCACAGGGCGCGGCAGAGAAACCAGATGGCCGTGACGAAGCCGGTCGAGAAGAACCACGTCGGCAGGTAGGCGGCCAGCCCGCCGCCGAGGTTCTGCCCGAAAAAGACGAGTGGGAACAGGAAACCCATCGCC
>JBGAWE010000052.1:0-23424 GCA_044227705.1 Saprospiraceae bacterium | reverse complement strand
CGAGCCGTTCGACTCGACGGCGCCCGTCGAGGCGTTGGCCTTGTAGACCGGCCGCGTGGCGTACTCGAGCGTCACCTTCGCGTTGTGGCCCGTGTCGAGGTAGTTGAGGCCGAGGCCGAACTGCACCGACGGGTCGGCCAACCGCTCAAATTTCTTGTACGTCGTCGTCAAGTAGGGCATCAGCGACTGGCCGTTGCGCATTTTCGGCATCAGGTAGCCCACCTGGGCGTAGAGGATCTGGCCGGTCCCGATGGTCGGCTGCAGGTTGCCGCCGCCTGCCCACGAATCGACCGTCGCGCCCGCGGCGGCTGCAGCGACCGACGGATGCTCGTTGAGGATGCCGATGTTGCGGATGTAGTTCTTCCCGAAGTCGTAGTCGTAGAAAGTGGCCAAGACGTGCAGCATCGTGCCCTTCGCCCGGTTGAGCGGGTACTCGACGATGGCGTCGGCCCCGAGGCAGAGGTGGTCCTGAAAGGTCGAGTCGGTTTCTGTCTTGTACAGCGAGGCACCTTTCTGGTGGTAGAAGCCAGCGCCGAGATTGAACAGCTTCTTTGCCCCGAGGTGCGTGCCGACGAAATAGGGCAGCTTGTCCGATTCCTTGTCCCAGAACATGTAGTCGACGTAGCCCGCCTCGGCCCAGTGCTCGTTGAGGACGTTCTCGGCGACGTTCTTGCCGACGGCCAGCGGGGTCTTCCCGTTGACGAAGGGCTTGTCGAGCGACAGCCGGTAGTCGAGCCGCCCGAGCTGGCCCTTCGCGTAGATGCCGTACATGCGGGCGAACTGGTCGCCGGCCTCGATGGTGGCCCAGTTGAAGATGGGCGCGTCGAGCGTCATGAAGTTGAGCGTCGACTGGCTCGTCAGGCGCGAGATGCCGTTCCAGTAGTGCAGGCCCGCGCCGAGGTAGAGCTTGTCCTTTTTCAGTTCGAACTCGGTGTAGGCGTCGTGCAGGTAGATCTGCGGGCGCTTGGCGAGGTTGCTCGCGCCGCTGTTGGCCGCCACGTTGAGGCTCGACCCGGCCGACGCGCCGCCGTTGACGGGCGACTGGTTGTTGATGCCCCAGTGCGTGAGGATGAGCGCCCGCGGCGAAATCTGGGAATAGGCAAGAAAGCGCGACCGGCGCATGGCCACCGAGGTCGACCAGTCGTCGCCGATGTCCTTGCCGCGCACGTTGACCGTGCCGGGGTTGTTCTGCGTGGCCGTCATCCAGACCTGGTGCCACATGATGAAGCGGACGTACTTCGAGCCGTCCTCCGTCAGTTTGAGGGTGAGGGGCTTGTAGGTGTGGTCGACGGCCGGTTTTACCGGCGGCTGGGCCGTGGGCGTGGTCTGTCCGAGGGCCGCCGTGCAGGCCACCGTCGTGGCGAGGGCCAGTTGGCCGAGCTTCTTGATGAGATTGAACCGCATTTGTCCTGAATGAAGTTGGTGGATGGAAACGGTAGAGCGGAAAAGCAGGAGCGAACATATATATACATCTATATTCGTTGTTAGTCAAATCAAAATTTTTTTCTCCAGGCACGTGATTTTCCAATAATCTTTTCACAAATTTGGGAAGACGGCAAAATCATGCTCTGATTCCGAACAACATTTGGCAGAATTCGGGGCAAAGCACGGAAAACCCCCGACCGCCGTCGGGCGGGGCCCGTTCAGGTGAGAATCCCAGAACATGGTTTGGAAAGAGGCGGAGTTTTCCGTCAAAAAATCAAATCACGCGACTCATCACGTCGAAAACGAGGTAATAATCCTCGTCGGACAGCGAGTAAAAGGTGTTCTTTCCGTCGCGGCGCGACTGGACGACGCCCCTGTCCTTTAGGATGCGCAAATGGTGCGAGGCGACCGCCTGCTCGATGCCCAGCCGCTCGAAAATGGCGGTGACGTTCATCTCCTTTTGCTGAAAGAGCATCTCGACGATGAGCAACCGGTGCGGGTGCGCGATGGCCCGCAGCACCTCGGTGGCCGTCTCCAGAAACTGGAACGAGTGCGGGGAGTCGGTTGTGGCCGGGCTGGGCATTGTTGAGGACCGGTTTCGTGAATTTCAGGGGCAAAAAAAGCACTTGTTTGCGGCATTGCCGCTCCCCCAGGGCCGCTTCGCCGCGTCGATGCGAAAACCATCAAAAAAGACGGCTCCGACGGCCAAGTTGCGGGGCTTTGGTGAAACCCTCCCGTCGCCGCATTGTTCCAACCGTGGGCCTTGAACCGCCTTACACATGGAAAAATACGACGACAGCCTGCCCGTAGGCACCGCGGTCGGGCAGTTCCTCGACCGCTTCGGAATCCCGGCCGACGCCTACTCGGCTCCTCATTTCTCGGTTCCGGTCGGCCCGATGAAGGTCAAGCTGCCGAATCTTCCGAGCCGCGTTCGCGTCGCCCGCTTCCACGACATCCACCACGTTCTGACGGGCTACCCGGCCAACTGGCGAGGCGAGGCCGAAATCGGCGCATGGGAAATCGCGACGAGCTGCGGCCCGTATTTCGTCGCGTGGTTTTTGAACGGAGGGGCGGTGGCCGTCGGCCTCGTGCTGTGGCCCCGGGCTGTCTGGCGGGCGTGGAAAAGAGGATGGCGGACACGCACCAACCTCTATCACGGCTTCGAGTACGAGCCTCTTTTGGAATTGAAAATCAGCGAGTTGCGTGAAAAAATAGGATTGCCGGAGGCTTGAATCAGCTCTGCTACTTTACCTCAAACGCGACCGGCTCGGCGTAGAACTCGAAGACCGACTTCGTGGTCAGTGGCCCTTCTTTTTTCTCCTCGATGCGGGTCTTGACGAGGGTCGCCTTCCATTTCCCGGCTCCAATCTTGGCGGCGTTGAGCGGCACGGCGGGCAGGTCGGTCGGCCCGGCGAACTCCTGTGAATAGGTATGGCCCGTCGCGCTCTCACAGAGGACGGTGAGCGACTCGCCCGCCTCGAGTGGTGCGCCCTCCCATTTCACGACGGCGTTGCCGCTGCTCGGCCACGGCGCGGGGAGGCTCGGGCGGAGGATGGGCGAGAGGCGCAGCTTGTGGCTGAACTCCGTCCCAGCGTCGTTTTTCCAACTGAACTTGTACTCGCGCTGAAAGCCGTTCGAATGGCCATCGTGGACGTATCGCAACAGGTCGCCCGACTGCCGCTCGCCCATGTCCTCGTCCTGAAAGGTGACGCTGGCCATCGTGCGGGGGGCCAGTTTCGCGCCCGCCTCGCCCGCCCGGAAGCTGGCCGTGGCCTTGACGGTGTTGTCGTCCTGGATGAATCGGACGTAGAAGTCGTTCTCGGCCAGCCGGGCCTTTTTCGGGTCTTTGCAAGCGAGGGAGAGCAGCGCGAGGCCTGCGGAAAAAAGGGCAATTCTCATGTGGACGGTCGAATTAGTTTTGCGGCAAAGGTAGCCGTGCCCGTCGGCCAGCCGAATTTCCCCGCTCGTCCAGAGGAGGCGTTCAGTCAGCCAAAAGCCTCGCCCGCTCATCCTGCCGATTCCTTTATTAATATGCCTGGCACTTTTGACCAACCCCAGCAGCCGCGCGTGCTCGTCACCGACGACTGCCACCCGATGCTCATTGAAGGTTTTGAAAAGCGCGGCCTCGCCGTCGACTTCGAGCCGAACATCTCGGCCGAGGAGACCGCCCTCCGCATCGCCGGTTACGCGGGCCTCGTCATCAACTCGAAAATCAGGGTTGACGAGGCGTTCCTGAAAAAGGCCGAACGGCTCCGGTTCGTCGGCCGACTCGGGAGCGGGCGCGAGGTGATCGACTTCGCCGCCGCCGAGGCGCGAGGAATTCGCGCCGTCACCTCGCCGGAGGGCAACCGCAACGCCGTCGCCGAGCACGCCCTCGGGATGCTCCTCGCGCTGGCCAACAACCTCTGCCGGGGCGACCGCGAGGTGCGGCAAAAAACCTGGCTGCGCGAAAAGAACCGGGGCTGGGAGCTGATGGGCAAGACCGTCGGCATCGTCGGCTTCGGGCACACGGGGAGCTGGTTTGCTCAAAAACTGGCCGGGCTGGAGGTCGAGGTTTTGGCTTTCGACAAATACCTCGAGCGGGGCTTCGCGGCCGGCCAGCCGCACGTCAGGGAGGCTTTGATGGAAGACATTTTTGAAAAATCGCACATCGTCTCACTCCACCTGCCGCTGACCGAGGAGACGCGAGGGATTGCCGACCGCTGGTTTTTTGAAAAATGCAGGCCGGGCTTCGTCTTATTAAATACGAGTCGTGGGGCCTGCGTGCGGACGGCGGATTTGATAGAGAGCCTCCATTCGGGGCATTGCGGCGGGGCTTGTCTGGACGTTTTTGAAAACGAGCGGCCGGGCAGTTTTTCAAAAGAAGAGGCGGCGATGTACGAGCGGCTTTACGAGATGGAGAACACCGTCCTCTCGCCCCACGTCGCCGGTTGGACGCACGAGTCGAAGCGGCGGATGGCGGAGGTGCTGCTAGAAAAACTCTTCGGCGGCGGCGATGGCCCGAACTGACCCAAAATTGACCGTCGGCGAATGGGGGATTTCCCCCGGCGGTTGTCCGGTCAAAACCTCGCGGCGGCTTTTTGTCAAAACACCGACACCAAAAAAATCCGCGCCGGGAACAAGCTGGGGGAGTTGTCTAAAATTGCACCTTTTAAAGGGGCCAACCGCAAGTTGGCCGTGCTCCCGACCGAATACCAAATCCCAAACCCCTAATCCCTTTCTTCTCGAATCACTCTAATCAGGTTTCTATAAAAAACTCAAGTCTATGGTACGTTCATTTTTACTCACCCTTGCCCTGCTCGTGGTCGGGACGTGGGCCATCGGGCAGACCGCTCTGAAAGGAAAGGTCACCGAGCCTGCGGGGCCAGCCTTCGGCGTCACCGTTAAGGTGATGAAGGGGGACAACGTCAAGGCCGGGGCACAGACGGACTTCGACGGCAACTATTTCATCTCCGTCGACCCGGGGACCTACGACGTGGAGTTTGTCTACGTCGGCTGGACCTCGCAACGCGTTACGGGGGTGCAGGTGCTGGCCGGTCGCAACAACGTCCTCGACCAGCAATTCAAGGCTGACGACCAGGGCGTCGTGCTGAAGGAGGCGGTCGTCGTGGCCTACAAAGTCCCGCTCATCCAGCAGGACAACACCACGCAGGGCGGTGCCTTCACGGCGGAGACCATCCGCAACCTGCCGACGAAGAACGTCAACGCCATCGTCTCGACGACGGCGGGCGTGTCGTCGGTCGACGGGGGCGACGTGTCGATTCGCGGTTCGCGCGACAACGCGACGAACTACTACATCGATGGCATCCGCACGACGAAGAACAACCTGCCGCCCGCGCAGGACATCGACCAGCTTAACGTCGCCACGGGCGGCCTCGGGGCCGAGTTTGGCGACGTGACGGGCGGCGTCGTGTCGATTTACACCAAAGGCCCAGCCTCGGAGTTCACGGGCGGCGTCGAGGTGGAGACTTCGGAGGGCCTTGACCCGTTCGGCTACACGCAGGCCAACGCAAACATCTCGGGGCCGCTCATCAAGCGGCGCTCTGTGGACGGCGTGAAAGGGGCGACGCTGCTCGGCTTCCGCCTTTCGAGCACCTACACTCACGACAAGGACGACATCCGCCCCGGCATCCCGGTCTACCGGGTGAAAGAGGAGAAGTTCAAGGAGCTGGAGGCCCACCCGTACACGCTGCTCGGCACGACGCCCATCAAGTCGGCCGAGAACCTGACGGACGCCGACGTTGAAAAGCTCAACTACTTCCCCGACGAGGGGCAGACGCAGGTTGACGTGACCGGCAAGCTCGACCTGCGGGTGACGGACAACATCGACATCAGCCTCACCGGCACCTACAACGACAGCCGCAACAAGCAGACGCCCGGCCGGACGACGTTCCCGTCGTGGCTCGTCGTCAACTCGCGCAACAACCCCACGCGCTACGACAACCGCACGCGCGGCATCTTCCGCTTCCGCCACCGACTGGGCGGGCAAACGGAGCTTTCCAAAGACAAAAAGGCACCGCTCATCAGCAACGCGCAGTACAGTCTTTCCTTCGGCTATGAAAAGGCGAAGGACCACATCGCCGACCCGAGGCACGGGAAGAACTTCTTTGACTACGGCTACATTGGCAAGTTCGACGAAACTTGGGTCAACTTCATCGACACGGTCGTCTTCTCACCCACCTTCGGCAAGCACCTCGACTGGACGGAGACCTTCACCGGCTACACGCCCGGCACAGAGAACCCGGTGCTCGCCAACTACAATGAGTTCGCCAATGTGGAGGACATAACGACCTTCAAGCGTCGCAACGGCCTCAACGGCGAGACCGGCCTGAACAACTTCTGGAGCGACATGCACACCAACATCGGGTCGGTGTACAACAACTACGAGAAGGACGAGAACGACATCTACACGATGAACGCGACGGCCTCCTTCAACCTCGCCCCGGGCGGGACGTCGAAGGGCGTGCACAACATCTCGATGGGCCTCATCTACGAGCAGCGCATCGACCGCAAGTACAAGCTCGCCCCCTACGGCCTTTGGGACTTCGGGCGGCTGCTCGCCAACGTCCACATCCTCGGGGTGGACACCAACAACGTGGTTGACCATCTATTCGACCCGCGTTTCCCTGACACGGTCGACATCTACGGCAAGCTCATCGCCGACCTTCCCGAGTCGAAGTTCTACAAAAAGGTGCGCGAGGCGACGAACACGCCGATCTCCGAGTTCTTCAACGTCAACGGCCTCTCGCCCGACCAGCTGCGGCTCGACATGTTCTCGCCGAAGGAGCTGACCGACCAAGAAGCACTCGACTACTACGGCTACGACTACCTCGGCAACAAGCTGACGACGCAGCCGTCGTTCAACGACTTCTTCACGAAAAAGGACGCGGACGGCTTCCGGACCTTCCCGATGGCGGCCCGCACGCCGGTCTACCAGGCGGGCTACATCCAGGACAAGTTCTCGTACCGCGACATCATCTTCCGCGTCGGGGTTCGCGTCGACCGCTACGACGCGAACACGAAGATCATGAAGGACCCCTACAGCCTTTATGAAATCAACTCAGCGAAGGACTACTACAACCTCATCGGCAAGCCCAAGCCGTCGAACATCGGCGACGACTGGAAGGTCTACGTCGACGAGGGCGACGCGAAGCTCGTCACCGGCTTCCGCAAAGGAGAGCAGTGGTACACGAAGGAGGGCACGCAAGCCTCCGACGGCAACGTCATCTTTGGCGGCGGCGTGGTGAACCCGAGCCTGCGCTTCCCCGACCAGGACATCAAGAAGGATGGCTACGACCCCAACCAGTCGTTCGAGGACTACGCGCCGCAGACGAACATCATGCCGCGCCTGGCCTTCTCCTTCCCCATCTCGCAGGACGCGAACTTCTTCGCCCACTACGACATCCTCACGCAGCGGCCGCCGAGCGACAACTTCATGTCGCCGCTCGACTACTACTACTTCTACGACAAGCTGACTACGCCCAACGAGTCGAACGCCGCGCTGAAGCCGGAGCAGACCATCGACTACGAGGTCGGCTTCCAGCAAAAGCTCAACAACTACTCTGCGCTGAAGCTGTCGGCCTACTACAAGGAGCTGCGCAACATGGTGCAGCGCCGCACCTACGCCTTCGTGCCGGTCAAGGGCCAGTACGAGACCTTCGGAAACATCGACTTCGGGACGGTGAAGGGCTTTGCCGCGCAATACGACCTGCGCCGCATCCAGAACACGCAACTGACGCTGGCCTACACCCTGCAGTTCGCCGAGGGCACCGGCTCCGACGCCAACACGCAGAAGGGCATCAGCGAGCGCGGCAACCTGCGCACGCTCTTCCCCTTGAGCTTCGACGAGCGGCACAACATCCAGGCCATCGTCGACTACCGCTTCGGCAAGGGCAAGCGGTACAGCGGCCCGAGCATCGGCGGCCACGACATCCTCTCAGAGTTCGGGGCCAACCTGCTCGTTTCGGCCGTCAGCGGCCGCCCGTACACGGCGAAGGAGCGCCCGACGCGCTTCGACGGCTCGGGCACGGTCGGCGCGCTCAACGGCGCCCGCCTCCCGTGGCGCATGCGGCTCGACCTGCGGCTCGACAAGAACTTCAACCTCTCGCACAACGAGCAGAAGCCGCTCGGCGTGAACGTCTACTTCCGCGTCTCGAACCTGCTCAACACGAAGAACATCAAGAAGGTCTACGGGGCAACCGGCGCAGCCGACGACGACGGCTTCCGCGACACGCCCGACGGCCGCTCAGAGATTCGCACGGTGCAAATCGCCGGCAAGTCGCTCGATGCCTACAACGCCGCCTACTCGTGGCGGATGCTCAACCCGGACAACTACGGCCAGCCGAGGCGCATCTTCGTCGGTGCCATCTTTGACTTCTGATTTTTGAAGAAATGAGGAATTGAGGAATCGAGAACGATACAGATCGACCCTCGAATCCTCGATTCCTCAAATCCTCGAATCCTCAACTTTTAAAAATTTAAGCTAATGCGCACGATAAAATCACTCCTGATCCTCGGCCTCGTGCTGGCCGCGACGGGCGTCGAGAGCCGCCCGCCGGACGGGTGGAAGACCCCGAAGGACACGCACCCCGGCTCCGGCAGCCAGCAAGTGGGCTACCGCGCCAACTGCAACCAAGCCACGCAGGGCACCGACCTGGACATCAACAACGTCCGCGCCCGCCTGCTCAACGGCGGCGACATGTGGTGGGACCTGAACAAGGGCAAGTACATCGTCCCGAAGGTGCCGCTGGGGCAGCCGGAGGTGTCGTCCATCTTCGCCGGTTCCGTTTGGCTCGGCGGCAAGGACCCGGGCGGCAACCTCAAGATGGCCTGCCAGCTCTACCGCTCGGCCTCGGCCAACGACTTCTGGCCCGGCCCGCTTGACCCGAACACGGGGCAGGTCGACCAGGCGACTTGCAAGCTATGGGACAAGTTCTTCCGCGTCAGCGGGGCCAACATCCGCAAGCACAAGGCCAACGCGGAGTTCCACAAGCTGCGCGGCGAGCCGTACCCGCCGGAGGAGATCCCGAAGGACGTGAAGGGCTGGCCCGCGCGCGGCAACGCCTATTTTCAGGAAATCAACGACTTCGCCCTGCCCAACACCAACCAGGGCCTCGCGCTCTTCTTCGACACCAACCAAGACGGCGAGTACCAGCCCGAGGACGGCGACTACCCCGTCATCGACGTGAAGGGCTGCCCGGCGACGACCTTCCCCGACGAGATGATCTTCTGGATCTACAACGACGCGGGCAACTCGCACACGCAGACCAAAGCCTCGCCCATCCAGATGGAGGTGCAAGTGCAGGCCTTCGGCTACTCCACGCAGGACGAGCTGAACGACATGACCTTCTACCGTTACAAGCTCATCAACCGCGCCGTTGAGGAAATCGACTCGACATTCTTCGCCATCTGGATCGACCCCGACCTCGGCTGCTCCGACGACGACTACATCGGCTGCGACACGGTCTTTGTCAAAATTGACACCTGCAACTACGAGGACGCCGACGGCAACCCGAAGGTCAAGTACCGCAACCGCCGCCGCGACCTCATGTACGTCTACAACCAGGACGCCGTCGACGGCATCTCGGGCTGCAACTGTTCCGTCAACGGCTCGAACACCAACACGTACTGCAACAACGTCCCGATCCTTGGGGTCGACTACTTCCGGGGGCCGCTCGACGAGGACGGCTGCGAGCTGGGCATGAACTCGTTTGTCTACTGGCTGCGCGAGTCCAACATCGGCGGCATGACCGATCCAGGCGTCGACGTCGAGTTCTACAACTATCTGACGGGAAGCTGGAAGGACGGAACGCCCTTCACCATCGGCGGCTCGGGCTACAACCTCGGCTCGACCAACCGCACCAATTTCGCCCTCGGCTCTCCGCCAAACGACCCCAACGGCTGGTCGATGTGCACAGCCAACCTGCCGAAGGGCGACCAGCGGACGCTGCAGGCTTCCGGCCCCTTCTCGCTCGGGCCGGGCAAGGTCAACGAGCTGATCGTCGGGGTGCCGTGGGTGCCCAACATCCAGTACCCCTGCCCCGACCTCGAGCCGCTGCTCTATGCCGACCGGTTGGCTCAGGGCCTGTTCGACAACTGTTTCAAGGTCATCGACGGCCCGACGGCGCCGGACCTCGACTTCGTGGAGTTGAACCGCCAGCTTGTCGTCACGCTGTCGAACAACCTCGGCTCCAACAACTACAAGGAGAACTACTTGGAAGTCGACTTCCAAGCACCGAGCGGGCTGCCGCTCGACCAGAAGTCGTACAAGTTTGAAGGCTACAAGGTCTATCAGGTGCACGACCCGAGCGTCACTCGCGCCGAGCTGATCGACCCGGACAAGGCCCGCATCGTCTACCAGTGCGACATCAAGAACAACGTCGGCAAGATCTTCAACTGGGAGCCCACCCTCGGCCCTGGCGGCAACAGCTACTGGACGCCCGTCGAGAAGATCGACGGCAACAACGCCGGCGTGGGCCACAGCTTCAGCATCACCGAGGACCAGTTCGCAAGCGGGGCGCGGCAGCTCATCAACCACAAGAAGTACTACTACGTCGCCATCGCGTATGCGTACAACAACTTCGCAGACTTCGACCCGCTCAACCCGACATCGGGCCAACGCAACAGCTATCTGGAAGGACGTCTGAACATCAAGACGTACACCGTCATCCCGCGCCCCATCACCGACCGCGCCATGCAGTCGGCCTATGGCGACGGACCGGAAATCAGCGCCTATGCGGGCAGCGGTGCTGGGCACGTCGCCGTCGAACTCAAAGCAAACGAGTACGACAGCATCCTCGCGGGCAACAACGTCGCCCTCGACTATACCTACGGCAGAGGCCCGATCTCGGTCAAAGTCTACGACCCGCTCAACGTGAAGGACGGCGAGTTCGACCTTTTCGTCACCGATGACAACCTCACCGATGATGTACTCGACCCGAACGCCCGTTGGACGCTCGTCAACACCGTGACGCACGACACCATCTACAGCGACCGCACGCTTGCCCGTCTCAACGAGCAGCTCATCGCCGAGTACGGCTTCAGCGTCACCGTCGCCCAGACGGCCGACGCGGGCGACAAGGCCGACAAGACCAACGGCGGGATTGACCAATGGGTAACCTTCGCCGACCCGGCCAACGAGTGGATCGGTGCCTTGCCGGAATCGCCGGAGATCACCATCCTCGGGGCCACGCCGTTCCACTTCTGCGCCAACCAGCCGCCTGCGGGAGTCGAGTATTACTACCTCAACGACCCGGACCAGGGCCTGACGACCTTCGGCAACAAGTGGTTCGTGCCATACTACCTGACATGGAACCCGAAGCCGCAGTCACCGCAAGACTTCAAGATTTCGCCCCGCTGGTCGCCGCCGAGCGAGGCCTTCTCGAAAAGCACGAACGCCGCGCCGAACGGTCTCGACAAGCTCAACAACGTCGACATCATCCTCACGAAGGACAAGTCGAAGTGGAGCCGCTGCCTCGTCGTCGAGACGGCCAGCGACAACTACACCGGCTCGAGCGGCCTCGGCTTCCTCACGGAGGGCGACACGACGACCCTCCCGGCCAACACCCGCTGGGTACGCAAATCGTTCGACACGCGCTACCGCGTCTCAGTCGGCAAGGACGACAACAACGGCGATGGGCTGCCCGACCCCGACGGTGAAATGATCAACGGCAAGCCCGTGCGCGGCATGGGCTGGTTCCCTGGCTACGCCGTCGACGTGGAAACGGGCGAGCGGCTCAACGTTTTCTTCGGTGAGAACTCCATCTACAACGGCAAGGCCGACGGCGGGCAGAACTGGCCCGACGAACCGGCCAACGGCGCCGACATGATGTTCAACCCGAGCGACGTGACGGCTCGCCAAATCACCAACCAGGCGCTGTTCAACCCCTATAGCTTCCCGATGGGCGGCCAGCACTTCATCTACGTCACCCGCCAGAAGTACGACGGCTGCGCCGACATGCTTCAGTGGCTGGAGCCGGACAACGTCACCACGTCGTCGAAGAAGTACACGAACAAGATCAAGGCCATCCCCAACATCACTTGGACGGCCCTGATGCTCCTGCCGCCCGGCAAGAAGATGCTCTCCTATGCCGAGGGCCTCATCCCGAACGAGACGGTCATGCACATCCGCGTTGACAACCCATACGGCGTCTACCGCAGGGCAGGCGACGGCCACCCGCACTACAAGTTCAAGATCGAGGGCAAGGCCGCCACGCAGCTCGACGAGGTCGCCATCGCAAATGCGCTCGACTCAGTCAAGATGGTGCCCAACCCCTACTACGGCTACTCGGCCTATGAGACTTCGCAGTTCACGAACATCGTCAAGATCTCGAACCTCCCGGCGAAGTGCACTGTGACCATCTACTCACTCGACGGCAAGTTCATCCGCCAGTACAACCGCGACGAGATTCCGCAAGTCGACCCCGAACGGGTCAACCCGCCCATCGCCGCCCGGCAGATCTATCCTGATGTCGAGTGGGACATGAAAAACTCGAAGGGCATCCCCGTTGCCTCGGGCGTTTACCTCGTCCACATCGACGCGCCCGGCATGGGCGAGCGAACGCTGAAGTGGTTCGGCGTCGGGCGGGAGTTCGACCCGTCAGGATTGTAGGGATTCAGGACTTGGGATTGGGGATTGGGCGACCAAATCCCCAATCCCTTTTCCCTAATCCCCGTTTTAACCGACTAACTTTTTCTATTAGATGAACAAATTTTCCACCACCATAGCCCTCTTGGTCGTCGTTTCGTCGGCCTGGGCGGGCAACCCCGACCGGCAGGGCGAAGCCGGGGCCTACGAGCTGCTCATCAACCCTTGGGCGCGCTCGGCGGGGCTGCACACAATGTACACCAGTGGCACGCGTGGCGTGGAGGCCATGCAGCTCAACCCGGCCGGCATCACGCGCATCGACAAGACCGAGATCGCGCTCGGCCACACCAAATACCTCGTCGGCACAGGCATCGACATCAACTCCGTCGGCATGGCCACCCGCATTTCGAAGGGCGGAACGCTCGGCATCAGCGTCATGCTGATGGACTTCGGCAAGATCGAGACCACGACGGTCGACAACCCGGAGGGCCAGCTCGGCACTTTCTCGCCGAACTTCTCGAACATCGGGGTGAGCTACGGCTACATGTTCGCCAACAAGATCTCGGTCGGTGCAACCGTCCGCCTCGTCAACGAGTCGCTGACCAACGTCTCCGCCCGGGCCACCGCGCTCGACGCGGGTGTTCAGTACGTAACCGGCGACAAGCGGCACGACGACAAGTTCAAGTTCGGCATCTCGCTGCGCAACGTCGGCACCAAGATGGTCTTCCGAGGCCAGGGCCTCACCATCCCGCGCCCGAACCCGGACGGCACGTTCAACTACAACGTCAGCTATTATTCGCGCGGCGCGGAGTACAACCTGCCCTCGCAGCTCAACATCGGCATGAGCTACGACCTGTACCTCGGCGGCTCCTCCGACAAGTTCGCCCACCGCGTGACGCTCATCGGCAACTTCGTCTCCAACGCCTTCTCGCGCGACAACCTCGGCGGCGGCCTCGAGTACGCACTCGGCGAGAACTTCGCCCTGCGCGCTGGCTACAAGTACGAGTTTGGCCTCTCCACCTCCTCGACCGACGCCTCCGTCGACTCGGGCGTGGCGGCGGGCGCCAGCCTCCTCGCCCCGTTCAAGCGCGGCGGCAAGTCGAACCTCGCCATCGACTACTCGTGGCGCTCGACCAACCGCTGGAACGGCATCCACAACCTCGCGCTGCGCATCAACCTCGGCGGCTCGAAGAGCGAGGATTGAGCCTTCCACAAGGCTGTTTTGAACAGGCGGCTGTCGGAGCGAATCCGGCAGCCGCCTCTTTTTTTGGCAAAACCAGCTTCCTTCGCCAAAACGAATTTTCAGAAATGCGCCCAACCTCGCTCGCCCTCCCTTTTGCCTTTTGCCTTTTCTCTTTTGCCTTGAAAAGCCAGCCCGGCTGCCCAGACCCCCAAGCCACCAATTTCAGCCCCTCGGCAATGTCGAACGACGGCTCCTGCCTCTATCCGCCGACCTCGTTGCCGCCGGTGAAAATCGCCGAGCTGCCCTCCGGGCTGAACTCGTCGAGCGGCCTCGTCCGGGCAGGCGGCAGGCTATGGTCACATAACGACTCTGACGGCGTGCCGAAGCTCTTCGCCATCGACACAACGACCGGCCAAATCCTGCAAACCGTTGACCTTCAGGGACTTGCGAAAACAGATTGGGAGGACGTCGCCACCGACGGCCAGCATCTTTTCATCGGCGACTTCGGCAACAACTGGTCTGGCAACCGAACCGACCTGACCGTTTACTCCATCGACCTCTCGAAAATCCCGCCCGTCGGCGACGACACGCTCGACCAGTCCGAGGTCGAAAAAATCCCCTTTTCCTACCCCGACCAGACCGACCTCTCGCCCGACGGCCCGAACACGACCCCCTTCGACTGCGAGGCGATGTTGTGGAGGAACAACCGCCTCCACCTCTTCACCAAAGATTGGAAGGCGCTCATGACGGCCCATTACGCCCTCGACCCAGCGACCGGCGCGTGTGAAAAACTGGAAACCTTCCCCTCGAAATCGGGCCTCATCACCGCGGCCGACGTCGCGGCCGACGGTTCCATCGCCCTCTTGGGCTACGACCTGACGAGCTACACGGTCTTCGCCTGGCTCTTGTGGGACTATTCGGGCGAACTGTTTTTCTCGGGCAATAAAAGGAAGGTCGATCTCGGCTTCGTCCCCGTCCTCGGGCAGTCGGAGGGACTGGCTTGGTCGGCGGGCAGTTGGCAGGGCTATCTCTCGAACGAGCGGATTTCGCAGATAATCACCGTCCCAGCCAGTCTCTGGCGGTTCGATTTTTCATCCATCTTCAAAAAAGTCGAGGCCGCGGAGCCGGCAGATTTTACCTCCAAAGACTGGCTCGTATGGCCGAACCCGACGAGTGAAAGCGTTCATTTTCAACCAGTTGCAAACGGCGCGGCGGCGACGGCGCGGCTTTTTGACCCGACGGGCAGGCTGGTCATGGAAGAAGAAACCAGCGGCGAGGTCGTCCTTCCCGCCGGGCTGTCGAGCGGGGTTTACCGGCTAGAAATCTTGCGTGGCGACAGTCGGACCTTCTCGAAAAATGTCGTGGTGAAAAAATAAGGAAGCTTTGGGAGAGGTTGCTGGTGGGTCAAAAACGCAGTTTTAGGAGCAAGCCTACAGCTTTGGATTTGCCCGAAGCTGGAAATTTGGGCCACAAAATCACCCTATCGCCGCCTTCCGCAGCCGCTGCAAAAACGGCGAGGCGAAGATGAACTGCTGCAAGGTCTCGTTCGTCGAGCCGAGCACCTCGTGGCGGGTGCCGCTCCACTCAAGGCGGCCTTCGTGCAAGAAGCAGATGTTCTCGCCGATCTCCATCACCGAGTTCATGTCGTGGGTGTTGATGATGGTCGTGATGTTGTTCTCGACGGTTATGTCCTTGATGAGTTCGTCGATGACGATGGAGGTCTTCGGATCGAGGCCCGAGTTCGGCTCGTCGCAGAAAAGGTAGGTCGGGTTGAGCACGATGGCCCGCGCGATGCCGACGCGCTTCTGCATGCCGCCCGACAGCTCGCTCGGGTATTTCCGGTTCTGCCCGGCGAGGCCGACCCGCTCGAGGCAATAGTTGACACGGGCCAGCTTCTCGGAGCGGGTCATGTTGGTGAACATGTCGAGCGGGAAACGGATGTTCTCCTCCACCTTCAAAGAGTCAAACAGAGCGGAGCCTTGAAAGAGCATCCCGACTTTCATCCGCACCTCGCGGAGCTGTGTCTTGTCGAGGGCGGTGAAGTTGACGTCGTCGTACCAGACTGTGCCGCTCGTCGGGACGACGAGGCCGACCAGAGCTTTCAGCAAAACAGTCTTCCCCGCGCCGCTGCGGCCGATGATAAGGTTGGTCTTCCCCGCCTCGAAGGTGAAAGTGATGCCCTTCAAAACCTCGTGGTCGCCAAAGGTCTTTGTGATGTGGTCGGCTCTTATCATGCTGGTTTTCAGGAAGTTATGAGGACGGCGATGATGTAGTCGGCCAGCAGGATGGAGATATCGGAGTAGACGACAGCCCGCGTGCTGGCGTGGCCAAGCTCGATGGAGCCGCCCTTGACGAAGTAGCCTTGATAAGCGGAGACGGTCGTCAGCAGGAAGGCGAAGACGGCCGATTTGATGTACATCGCGTAGACGTTCACCTCGTTGAAATAGACGCGCAGGCCCCGGACGTACTCGTCGCCGGTGATCTCGCCCGGCGGCACTGTGGCGACGTAGCCGCCCATGATGGCGACCGCCGCCGCGAACGTCACGAGCATCGGGATAACCACCACCGCCGCGATGACCTTCGGGGTGATGAGGTAGGCCGCCGTGTTGACGCCCATCACTTCCATCGCGTCGATATGCTCCTTTTGGCGCATCCCGCCCAGCTCGGCGGCGATGTTGGAGCCGACCTTCCCGGCCAGCACAAGCGCCGTGATGGTCGGCGCCAGCTCGATGATGGCGAGGTCGCGGACGATGTAGCCAATGTAGTAGCGAGGAATCATCTGCCCATCGAGCTGATAGGCGAACTGCACGGCCGCCACCGCCCCGATGAACACGGCGATGAGGCTGACGATGATGAGCGAGCCGATGCCGATGTCGACCATCTGCCGCATCGTCTCCTTCCAATACATCGAGAACTTCTCGGGCCGCTTCGCCGCCGTGCGCAGCATCGTCAGGTAGCGGCCGAAGTCTTGGAGGAAGTTGTATTTCTCGATAAGTCCTTCCATAGTGGGGCAAAGAAAGATTGCGGATTCGGGATTGCGGATTGTGGACGGCCAAAACCCTCGCCCAGCCCGCTTTCCCGGATCCGCAATTTCGTCAGCCCCGTTCCGACAAAGCTGCCAGCAGCTTTTCCAGATTTTCCAGCGACATGGTGAACCCCTGCCGGAACCCTTCGAGTATCCGCTCCATCCGCTCGAAGGACTCGTTGTAGATGGTGATGCTCACGAGGGTCTTCCCATCTTGCTCGCTAAAGGTGTAGTCCCAGTCCGAGCCGGGCGGTTGCGGGTTCTCGTCCTTGTCGGCAAAGACGTTCCACATCTTGAAATTGGTCTTCGGGCTGATGGCCCTGAACTCTTGAATGGCCCACATCTCGCCCCCGTCCGGGTTGACCATCGCGTAGAACCGCCGGCCGCCGACCTCGAAGTTCATGTGCTTCGTCCGGGCGGTGAACGGCGCGGGCGCGACCCACTGGTCGAGCAGTTCGGCTTTGGTGAAGGCGTCCCAGACCAGCGAGCGGTCGGCGTCGAACTCCCTTTTGATGTAGACCGTCTGGGCAGGCTTGTCGACGGTGAATTCGAACAACAGGTTCGTGTCCATTTATTCTGTGATTTAGTTGTTGAGAAAATCAATGAGGCTTTGCTGCCTCCATTTTGTGAAACAAAAAATAGGAAATGCCCAGCGGCACGAAAAACAGCAGCGGGATGACCATCGCAAAACCGGCCCCGTCCACCACGAAATGACTGACCGCCGCGCCGATGAAATTGAGGGCAAACCCGAAGTAGGCCCACTCCTTCACCCGCGCCGGGACGGCGGGCAGCACCAGCGCCAACGAACCCAAGATGCTGAACACGCTGACCATCTTCCCGAAATAGAGCGGGTAGCCGAAGTGCTCGGTGCCCGCCTTTTGCTCCGGGCTGCCGAAGTAGACCAGCGTCAGCACGCCGAGCTGGAGGAAGAGAAGGCCGGTGACGACCCAGAAAATGACTTTGTCCCTTTTCATGTCAATCGTTGTTTTGAAAGTGAATCATCCAGTTGATGCCAAACCGGTCGGTGAAACTGCCGAAGTAGGCACCGAAAAACATGTCCTGCATGGGCATTTCGACCACCCCCCCCGCCGATAGCTCGTTGAACAGCCTGCTGGCATCCTCTCTGGTCTCCGGCTCGAGTTGGATGTGCATGTTGTTGCCCCTGTTCAGCACGAAGCCCATTTCCTGCGGAGCATCGGTTCCCATCAAAACGTGCCCCCCGAGCAAGGGCAGCTCGACGTGCAAGACCATGTTCTTGACGCTCTCCGCTACGGACGGCTGACCCGGCCCGGCCGGGATCTCGCCAAACCGCTTGATGCCGTCGGCGAATTCCGTCCTGAAAACGGCCTTGTAAAAATTGAAGACCTCCTCGGTGTTGCCCGGAAAGTTGACATAGGAGGAAACCCTCGGCCGCCTGCGCAGGGGGCTTTGCTGCCGCAACTGGAACTGGGCGGCGATGTACTGGTCGAGGTTCTCCATCGCCATCGAAAAGCCCTCTTTGAAGCCCAGTTGGATGATTTTTTCAAGGTCGGCGAGCGAGTCGTAGGCGATGGTGATGTCGACCGTGGTCGTGTCGCCGTCGCCGTTGAAAGCGTTCGTCCAGAGCGAGCGGGGGAAGGACTCGTTGAGGTTACCATGCTCGTCGCAGAAGCCGTCGAGGGCCGAGTATTGCCGCTGGGCTTCGACTGTTTGGTATTCGGCCTTGCACCAATGCGCCTCGTTTTCGGGGCCAATCATGGCGTAGAGCCACGCGCCGCCCGGCCTGAAATCCATGGACTTGGTCTGCGTGCGGAAGGGCTTGGGTGCCCACCACTGGTCGAGCAGCTCGGGCTTTGTCCAAGCGTCCCAGACCAGCGGGAGGTCGGCGGCAAACCCCCGTTTGACCGTGATGCGGTTGTTTTCCCTGTCCACGAGGAAGTCGAATGGGAGATTACTTGCTGGCATTTTTCTGTGTTTTTAAAGTTCGAAGCAAATCGTCGAGTTGTCGGAAGCGGGCTTCCAAGAGTTGGCGGAAACGTTCGAGCCAATGGCGCGCCTCGTTCATTTTTTCTGGTGGTTTGGCCGACGGCACTACCCTTTTTTGAGGGTCTTGAGCAGGTCGTCGAGTTGGTTGAAACGGGTTTCCCAAAGGCGGCGGAACTGCTCCAGCCATTGGTCTATCTCTTTCATCTTGTCCATTTGGAGGGCGTAGTAAATCTCCCGCCCCTGCTGCTGCTGGCTCACGACCTCGCACTCGACGAGGACTTGCAGGTGCTTCGACACGGCCTGCCGCGACGTGTGGAACTGCTCGGCGAGCGCGTTCGGCGTCATGGCCTGCACGGCGATGAGGGCGATGATGGCCCGGCGGGTAGGGTCGGCGATGGCTTGGAAGATGTCTCGGCGCATGGTTCGGAAAAATCGTTGTGCAACTAACTGGTTGCAAATTTATGAGCAACCAATTGGTTGCGCAAAATCTTTTTCGAGTTTTTTTTTCGAGCGCCCGCTCGCGCCCGAATCCGCAATCCCCAACTTCCTTTGCCCGATGCAAAGAGCCTTCATCTTCGACATGGACGGGACGCTGATGGACAACCTCCCCTTCCACGACCGCATCTGGTTCGCCTTCACCCGTCGGCACGGGCTTTCCCTTTCGGAGGAAGAGGTCGCCAAACTGGCCTACGGCACCGGCCGCGAGGCGATAAAGCGAATCTTCGGCGAGATGCCCGACGCCGAAGCCGACCGGATGGCCGGGGAAAAAGAGTCGCTTTATCGAGAATACTATCGCCCGCACATCGAGGCGAGGCCCGGCCTCGAGGCTTTTTTGGAAAAGACCCGCTCGCTCGGAATCAGCGTCGGCCTCGGCACGGCGGGCGACATGGGCAATGTCGACTTCGCGCTCGACGGCCTCGGCGTCCGCCCTTTTTTTGAAAAAATAAGCTCGGCCGAGGACGTCTTGAACGGCAAGCCCGACCCCGAGGTCTTTTTGAAGGCCGCCGAAAAACTGGGCGTCCGGCCGGCCGACTGCCTCGTGTTTGAGGACAGCCGGAGCGGCCTCGAAGCCGCCCACCGCGCCGGGATGGCCGCCGTCGCCGTCGCCACCGACGGTTTCATGCACGACACTTCCGGCTGGCCGCGGCTGCTGTTGACCATCTCCAATTATGAATTTGACCCATCAATTTTGCTGCAAATGCTTGACGCTGAACGCTTTCTGAAATCAGAACTCCCCTCGCTCCTCGCCAATCTCCATGCCGACACCCCCGCCAAGTGGGGCAAGATGACCGCCCAGCACATGGTCGAGCACTTGAGCGGCACGGTCATCATCTCCAACGGAAAGTTCGCCTGGCCCGGCGGGGCCGACGGGACCGAGTGGGGCCGCCAGCACCGCGCCGAGATGTTCGCGCCGGGCTACGACAGCTACCCGCACCACGTCGTCGCGCCGGGCGTGCCGGAGACCCCGGCCGCGCTGCGCTTCCCCGACATCGAGACGGCGAAGGGGAAGTTTTTGGCGGAAATCGACCGCTTCTTTGACCATTTTTCAAAAAACCCGGAGGCGCGGCCGGTCCACCCGGTCTTCGGCCCTTTGGAGTTTTCGGAATGGAAGACGGCGCACATGGTCCACTTCCGGCACCATTTCAAGCAGTTCGGGCTGATTCCCGACAGCCCGGTTTCGGCCAATTAGACCCAGCCTTTCGATGCGATTTCCCATAAAAGTCCTCTTCGCCACCGCGTTTTTCTCCTGCACGAAACCGGCCCCGACCGGCACAACGTCCGGCAGCGGCGACGCGACCATCACCGCCCCCGACCCGGCGGCGCGGTTCCCCAATTTGAAAAAGCCGAAGAACATCGTCCTTCTCATCGGCGACGGCATGGGCCTGCCACAGATCACGGCGGCGATGTACTCCAACGGCAACCGCCTCAACCTCGAGCGGCTGCCCGTCACCGGCATCCAGAAGACGCACTCGAAAGACGACCTCATCACCGACAGCGCCGCTGCCGGGACGGCCATCGCCTGCGGCCAAAAAACAGCCAACGGCCGCATCGGCACCCTGCCCAACGGCCAGCCCGTTTCGAGCATCCTCGAACTGGCGGAGTCGAAGGGCCTCGCCACAGGCCTGACCGTCACGTCGAGCATCACCCACGCGACGCCGGCCGTTTTCATCGCCCACAGCCGCGACCGGGCTGAGATGGACGAAATCGCGACCTTCTTCCCGAAATCGGGCATCGACCTGTTCATCGGCGGCGGCCGCAGCCACTTTTCAGGCCGCACCGACGGACAGGATTTGACCAAAGAACTGGCCGCGAAAGGCTATCAAATCGCCGACCTCAAAGCCACCGACCTGAAAACCTTCGTCCCCGACCCGTCGAAACCGCTCGGCCTTTTCACCGCCGACGGCGAGCCTCGCGCCGTCACCGAGGGCCGCGAATACCTGCCCGCCGCCGCCCGGCTGACGGTCGATTTTTTGAAAAACAGGTCGGAAAAAGGCTTCTTCTGCATGATGGAGGGCAGCCAAATCGACTGGGCGGCGCACGACCACGACCTGCCGCGCATGGTCGCCGAGGTGCTCGATTTTGACAAGGCAGTTGGCGAATTGCTCGACTGGGCAAAGGCCGACGGCGAGACCCTTGTCATCGTGACGGCCGACCACGAGACGGGCGGGCTTTCCATCAACCAGCAGTCGAAAATGGGCGGGCCGTTCAAGGTTTCGTGGAGCACGGCCGGCCACACGGGGGTGATGGCGCCGGTCTTCGCGGCCGGGCCGGGGGCCGAGCTTTTCGGCGGCAGCTACGAGAACACGGCGATTTTCGAGAAGATGCGGTGGCTGCTCGGGCTTTGAGGCGCGGGCTTTTTTTGCCCAAAAACGGCAAAGCAGCTCCCCAGCCTTGCGCGGCAACAACCTGTTTTCCAATTTTGTGGAAAAAGAAAAGGTCATGAAAAATCTCCGCCAACTGCTCCTCGCCGCCCTGTTCCTCGCGCCGCTCGCCCTTTTTTCACAGGAAGAATCCGACGCGCCGGTCGTCAAAAAGCTCGCCTTCCTGCGCGGCTTCCAGAGCGAGGCGGGCGTCAACTGCACCAGTTTCCTGCGCAAAATCATCGACCGCGACTCCGCCGGCATCGACAACAGCTATCCCTATGTCGTCGGCTACACCTTGTATTATCGGAACATCGGCCTGCGCGCGGCCGCCGGTTGGACGAGCCTCGAAAACCTCAACGAGGGCGGCTCCAACAACAACGCCCCCGTCATCAACGGCGAATCGCAGAAGGACTTCCGCCTCGGGCTGGAATACGAGCTGAAGCTCTCGCGCCACTGGCGGGCATCGGCCGGGGCCGACGGCGTCTACGGTTGGGGCGACCGCTCCATCACCACTTTTTTCACCGACGCGTTCGGCAACAAACAGAGCGGCCGCATCGGGGAAGACCTCACCCGCTGGGGCGGGGGCGGCTTCGTCGGCATCAAGTATTTTTTCAACGACCGCTGCGGCCTTCGCACCGAGGCCACCGGCTACTGGCTGCGCAAAAAGACCGAGTACCACAACGACTTCTACCTCCCCTTTGCCGAGCGGACCGACGAGACGGTGCAGTCTATGAACATCGAGCCCCCTGCCGCGCTGTTCTTCTTCTTCCGATTCTAACCGGCGGCGCGCACGAGGAACTTGTTCTTCTTCCCGTTTTCGACCATCAAAAAGGTCTCTTTCAGCAGGTCTTTCACAGAAACGCGCCGGTTCGGGTCGCCGATTTTCTCCTTGTTGAGCGAGATGGCGTTGCCCTTGATGGCGTTCCGCGCGTCGGTGTTCGAGGCGCAGATGCCAGTCGAGGCGAGCAGCTCGACGATGCCGATGCCGTCGCTGTCGAGCAGTTTCCCGGCGATTTTGGGCGATGAAATCTCCGCCGCAACGGCTTCGAGGGTTTCCAAGTCCATCTCGGCGAGGGCGGCCGCGTCCATTTTCGCGTCGAAAATCAGGCGGCTGACGGCGAGGACCCGCTCAAAATCGCCGTCCGAGTGGACACGGCGCGTGACCTCCTCGGCCAGCAGCCTTTTTTGGGAGATGATGTCCTCCTCGCGCTCGATGCGCTCGATTTCGGCGCGGCTTTTCAACGAGAAATAGCGGGTGAACTTCGGCAGGTCCGCGTCGTCGGCGTTGAGCCAGAACTGGTAGAACTGGTAGGGCGAGGTCATGGCCGGGTCGAGCCAGATGTTGCCCGCCTCCGATTTCCCAAATTTGGAGCCGTCGGCCTTCGTCAGCAGCGGCGTGACGACGGCGAAGACCTTCCCGTTGTGGATGCGCCGCGTCAGCTCGACACCGGTCGTGATGTTGCCGAACTGGTCGGAGCCGCCCATCTGGACGGTGCAGCCGTGTTTTTCAAAAAGCTGGGCGAAATCAAAACCTTGAATCAACTGGTAGGAAAACTCGGTGAACGACAGGCCGGATTCGCGGTCGAGCCGGTTTTTGACGGAGTCCTTCGCCATCATGTAGTTGACCGTCAGGTGCTTGCCGACGTCGCGGAGGAAGTCGAGCACCGACATTTTTTCATAGAAGTCGAGGTTGTTGGCGAGCAGGGCGCGGTTGTCGCCGGTCTCGAAGTTGATGAAGCGGCGGGCCTGCGCCTCGAACTTTCGAAGGTTCGCGTCCAGCTCCTCGATGGGCTTGAGCTGTCGCTCCGCGTCCTTTCCCGAGGGGTCGCCGACGCGGCCGGTCGCGCCGCCAGCGAGGAAAATCGGCCGGTGCCCT
>JBGAWE010000390.1:0-2704 GCA_044227705.1 Saprospiraceae bacterium | reverse complement strand
AGCTGACCCTTGTCGCCGTCACCGGCACGAACGGGAAGACGACAGTCTCGACGCTCCTTTGGCAGCTTTTCACCAAAATCGGCTTTAAAACAGGCTTGATTGGGACGGTCGAAAACAGAATTGGGGCTGAAATCTTCCCGTCGAAACTGACGACGCCCGACCCCGTCTCCCTCCAAAAACTGCTGGCGGAGATGGTCGAGGCCGGTTGCAGCCATGTTTTCCTGGAGGTTTCGAGCCATGCCATCGAGCAGAAAAGGGCGGCGGGCTGCCGGTTCGCCGGGGCCGTTTTCACCAACCTGACGCTCGACCACCTCGATTTCCACAAGACGATGGAGGCCTACCGCGACGCGAAAAAGAAGCTGTTCGACGGGCTGCCGCCGACCGCTTTCGCCCTCGTCAACGCCGACGACGCGAACGGGAAATACATGCTCCAAAACTCGAAGGCATCGAAGAAGAGCTTCGGGCTGAAAAAGATGGCCGACTTCAAAGCGCGGATTTTGGAGAACAGCTTCGCCGGTTTGCACCTCCTGCTCGACGGGGTGGCGATCCACTGCCGGTTGATTGGCGGCTTCAACGCCTCTAACCTCGCAGCGGCCTACGGAATGGCGCGGCTGCTCGGCGTTGAGAAAGAGGAGGCCCTGACGGCCGTCAGCGACCTCGCCGGGGCGGAGGGCCGATTCGAGTCCGTCGTCGACCAAAAGACCGGAACCGTCGGCATCATCGACTACGCGCACACGCCGGACGCACTCGAAAAGGTGCTAGAAACCATCGTTTCGATTAGAAAACAACTGAAAGACAAGCCCAAAGTTGTCACCGTAGTCGGCTGCGGCGGCGACCGTGACCGGTCGAAAAGGCCGGTGATGGCCGCCATTGCCGCGCGTTTGAGCGACCGTGCCGTTTTCACCTCCGACAACCCGCGCACCGAGGACCCGAACGAGATTTTGAAGGACATGGAAAAAGGAATCCCCGAAGGACTGGAACACAAGTGCCTCACCGTCCCCGACCGGCGACAAGCCATCAAAACGGCGGTTCAACTCGCGCAGCCGAAGGACATCATTCTCGTCGCGGGGAAGGGGCATGAAAAATACCAAGAAATCAACGGGGTCAAACACGACTTCGACGACATGGAGATCTTGAAACAGGCATTCGGGCTTTGACCAAAAATGATATTCGACAAACTTCTTAGAGAGAAACTTTTCCCACAATCCCGCCGGGGCGGGCAAACGTACCCGCCCCGAGTTTCGGGTTGAAAAGATCAGAGGGGAGAATCAAACAGAGAGAGAAACCGGCCGGGGCGACGGCGTCCCGGCCACTTTTTGACACAGCAGAGAAATGAATGGTTGGAGAGTTGAGGGACTGTCCGGCCGAACAATCAAGACAGGCAAGGCGGGGCGACTCGCCTGCCTGCTTGACAATAGAAAAACAACAGATGCCCACGTTCGACGCGACCATCTTTCACCAAGACCGCTTCAACCTTGGCGACTGGAACTGGGTCGACGTGCCCTTCTCGGCAAAGGAGGCCTTCGGCTCGAAAGGCACGATTCCGGTCGTCGCGGTGGTCGACGAGATTGAGTTCAAAGCGAACCTGATGCCCGTCGGGAACGACCGCCACACGTTGTTCATCAACTACGACCTGATGAAAAAACTGGGCAAGCGGGCGGGCGCGACGGTTCGGGTGTCCATCGAGTTCGACCCGGAGCCGCGGCCGCTCGAGGTGCCGCTCGACGTGGAGGACGCGCTGGAAAACAACCCTCGGGCGAAGGCCTTCTTCTATGAAACGCTCTCGCCGAGCCATCGAAAAGGGTACATGATCTACATAAACGACGCGAAAAAGGTCGAAACCCGGCTCCAGCGCATCGACAAGCTCATGGAGGCGATGGCCCACTGGAACAAGCTCGGGCGGCGGCCGAAGACGGGGCAGAGCATCTTCAAGTTTGACGACGAATAAGCAACCAACAAACCTCTCGAACCAATTCAACTGACCCACCCATGTTGTACAGCCTTTTCGACTACCTGAACCACCATCAAATCGACCTGCCGGGCGCGGGGCTTTGGCGGTTCATCAGTTTTCGGGCCGGGCTGGCTGTGGTGCTTTCGCTGGTCATCTCGCTGATATACGGGGGGCGGATAATCAAGTATCTGCAGCGGCAGCAAATAGGCGAGACCATCCGCGACCTCGGCCTCGAAGGGCAGCTCTCGAAGAAGGGGACCCCAACGATGGGCGGCGTCATCATCATCCTCGCCACGCTCGTCCCGGCCCTTTTGCTGGCCCGGCTCGACAACGTGTACATCGTCCTGATGGTCGTCTCGATGTCGTGGATGGGCATCATCGGCTTCGCGGACGACTACATCAAGGTCTTCAAAAAGGACAAAGAGGGGCTGAAAGGCACATTCAAGATAATCGGGCAGGTCGGCCTCGGCCTCATCATCGGGGCGACGATGCTCTTTTCGGACGACGTGGTGGTGCGGATGAAACCCGAGGTCGCCGCCGCCAACGGCTACGAGGTGATGAACAAGATGCCGGTCAAGAACCCGCGCACCCTCCAATACGAGGAGATGGTGCACGTCAAGGCGCCAATCACGAACGTGCCGTTTTTTAAAGAGAATGAACTCGATTACGGCCGCGTCCTCTGGTTTTTGGGCGACAACTCGAAAAAACTGGCGTGGCTCGTGTTCCTGATAATGGTCGTCGTGGTCGTCACGG
>JBGAWE010000051.1:0-23418 GCA_044227705.1 Saprospiraceae bacterium | reverse complement strand
CCCGCGAGGCCGCCGACAAGATGGTCGAGCAGGTCAACAAACAGCCCGACTGCGCTAAAGCCTATGTCTGGAAAAAGTAAGCCAGCCTGACGGCCGAAACGAGAGCGGGCCATCGACCTTTTGGGTGCGATGGCCCGCTTTTTTTTTGAGAACAAACCTCACTTCGCCTTCGGCATCTCGGAGTACATCACCCCGCGCCCCACCCTTTCGAGCACTTTGCGCGTGTGCTTCGAGATGTTCTCCGGCAGGTTCGCCGCCTCGACCCAAATGGCGTGGTCGAACTTGTGCGGCTCTTGGCTGACCGGTTCCCCTTTGAACTGCACGGCCTTGAAATAAAAGACGATGAATATCTCGCCCGTCTCCCTTTTGCGCCGGTGCAGGACGTGGGCGAGCGTCAGCCGGTCTGGCGTGAGCCTGATGCCCGTCTCCTCGAAGGCCTCGCGGCAAAGGGCCTCGCGGGCAAACTCCGACTCCTCGACATTGCCGCCGGGCAGCGAGTAGCGGCCGCCCTTCGTGGCCGTCTGCCGGAGAAAGAGGATTTTCCCCTCGTCCTCCAAAATCAGGCGCGTGGCGAAGATGAGCGTCTGCTTTTTCGGGTCGGCCACCTCGGCCGACGGCAGCCAGCCGATGCGCGTCTTTTTCCAGCCGGTCTCGACCGCGTCGAAGCCTTGCCGCACAAAGTCTTGGACAGGGCCCTTTTTCAGTTTTTTGATGAAGTCGCTCATTGGGGAAGCTCGGGCGCAAGGCGCCCCTGGAAATAGTGGACGGATGATTGGATGCGGTCGCCGTCCTCCGAGATCCAGCGGAAGCCGGGCCGGTAGTGGTCGATCTGAAAAGTGAGCGGGCGCGGGTCTATCTGGAAATAGGTCGACGGCGTCACGTGCACAAACAGGTTTTTCCGCCCCACCGACCGCGCCGCGTGGTAGTGCCCGCAGAAAACATGCACCGGCCTCGGGTGCCGGAAGACGACCGACTGGAAGCGCATCCGCCAAGTCTCCTGCATCGGGTAGTTCTCGTCCATGAACCGCAGGCCGGTGCGGATAGGCGGGTAGTGGACGAAAATCATGGCCTGGTTTTCAACCAGTTCGGCCAGTTGCTTTTCCAGCCAGTCGATTTGTGGTTCGGTGAAAAAGCCGGTCTCCGAGTTCATGAAAAGGACGCGCCGCCCGCCGATTTCCGCCGTGAAACAACCCGCCTCGTAGTTCGCAAGTCGCTGTAAATCAAAGACTTGCTCCATCATCGAGGCGTCGTCGTGGTTCCCGGGGATGACGTAAAAGGGCACCGGGAAATCGGCCAATCTCTCCTTAACCCACCGATAGACCGACTCGTCGCCCGTCTCGAAGCACAGGTCGCCGCTCAACACGAGCGCGTCGGGCTGCCACTCTCGGGCCGTGCGCAGGCCCGCCAGGAAGTTGGCCCGCACGTCGATGCCGTTGGTCGCAACGCCGTCTGGGGCGATGTGCATGTCGGTCAGTTGAAAGATGGTCATTTGCAAATCTGGTGGAACCGCTCGATGGCCCGGTAGAATTCAACCATTGTTTTTTCGTCGGCGAGGTTGCTTTCGACCGTGTGGAAGAGCGCGAAGATTTCCCCGACCTGCCCCTCCGGCACCTGCGAGGCGAGGGCGACCTGCCGGGTGAAACCCGGCTCGTGCCGCGACGCCGCCAGCCCGTACCGCTCGCGGAGGAAGCCGAGGAAAAGCCTCATGTTCTGCTGGCAAAGTTGTGTTTGGTTTTTCTGTTGGAAGGCGATGCGGCCGATGGTTTTGACAAAATCGAGCGTCGTGTTCTCGGGCCTGGGCAGCACGGGGATGATGCGCTGCCGCCTTTTCCCTCTGAAAACGACGAACGCCCCGACCATCCCGAGCATCACATACCATGCCCAAGCGAGCGCCGGTTGCCGGAGGATGTAGGCCAGCGGGCTGTCGTCGGGGCCAGCGGGCGGGCCGCCTTTCTTTTGGTTGCGGCGGCGGGCGACGTCCTCGGTGGTGCGGTGCTTTTCCTCCCAAAAAAGGTCGCCCTCCGGGAGGTGGCTCAACGCCCCGGCGGCATAGGCCCGGCCGTTTTTTCTCAACAGGAAATAGTTGCAAAAAGCCACCGGGCAGGTGTGCAGGAGAAAGCGGCCGGTGCCGAACCGCCATTCCATGAAGTTGACGAGCGTGTCGTCGAGGGTGCCGAGGTCGGTCTGCGCGTCGTCGTCCGGGCAGGTCATCGCGCTGTCGATAGTGGCCCAGTCGTAGTGGCTCGACTGGTTGCGATAGGCGAACTCGAAGGTGTCCAAACCGTTGGTTTTCAACGAGTTGTCGGAAAAATTGAGCCGCACCATCCCCGCGAACTTGCCGACATAATCCGGCACCTGGCTCATTTCCTCCTCGCATTCGTCCGGCAAAAGCTGCCGCGTGATGTCGGCCGGGAGGGTCTTCGATGAGAGGAAGGCCGTGCCGCCCGTCCGCACGAAGCGGAGCAAATGCTGCGTGTCGGAGGAGTCGAGCAGCAGGCCCTCGCCGATGAAGACGTAGCTCTTTCCCGCGCCCTCGGCGGGCAAGGATTCTGTAAGTTTTTGCTGTATTGCTGTAAAATTCTTCTGTGGAAAATAGCTGCGCAGCAGCCGCTGGACGACGGAGAGGTCGTAGGGCTGCTCCTTGCCCTCGCGGTACTTTTCCGTCCAGTCGAACTTGCCGCCGCTCGACGACAGCCACCAGAAAAGCCCGGCGAGCGCGGCGACAAGGCCGATAAGGATGAGGTTGGATTTGCGGGCGTCCACTTTGCGAGCAGTTTGGGCAAAAGAAGCAAGATTTCCGCGAACCGTGCAAAAGCCGCCGTTACGTCTTCTTGTTCAGCACCGGCAGCACTGCCAGCGCGGCCAGCCCCATCAAAACCATGTAGAAAACCTGCACCGAGAAGAACATGATGTTGGCCCACGAAAAAGCGTCGCCGCCGCCGACCCCGTAGAGCGAGAGCGCGGCGATGGCTAGCAGGTGGTACGTCCCCATCCCGCCCGGCGAGGGGACGACGATGCCCAGCGTCCCGAAGAGGAAGACCGTCAGCGCGGCCGCTGCGCCCAGACCGGCGGTCGGGGCGAAAGCTTTCAGGCCGAGCCAGGTTTGGAGGAAATAGCAGGCCCAGATTGCGGCCGAGTAAAAGATGAAAAGGCCCGGTCTTTCCAGCTTGAATACCGAGCGCAGGCCGTCGGCGAAACCAACCGCCATTTTCGCAAGGCGTTGATAGAGAGCGAGTTGCGCCAGTTTTTTCCTGAAAAGAAAGAAGGCCGCGACCGCGAAAAGCCCCGCCGCCGCGACCGCCTGGACCAGCGGATTCGAGAGCAAGGAGCCGCCCTCGCCGCCGCTTTTTTTGGAAGAAACAAATTCCAAAATCCGCCCGCCCTCGACCAACAAGCCGATGCCGAGGACGACGGCGAGGCAAACGAAATCCATCAGCCGGTCGACGACGAGGGTGCCCATGACGCGCTCGAGCGGGATTTTTTCGACCCTCGAAAAGCTCGTCGCCCTGACCACCTCGCCCGCGCGTGGCAGGCCGAGGTTGGCGAAATAGCCGAGCTGAATGGTCCAAAAAGCGTTGCCGAACGAGGCCCGGTGGCCGAGCGGCTCGACCAGTTGCAGCCAGCGGGCGGCGCGGCAAAAGTTGCTGACGGTGAACGCGGCCAGCACCGCCAGCACCCACCAATAGTTGACAGAGGCGAAGTCGGCGGCCAGCTTTTGCCAAAGGCTGCAGCGGTCGGCGGGCGTCCCGTCGAGGCGGCACTGTTCCTGAAAGGCGGCGTTTTGGTGTTGAAAAACAAAGTAGAGCAAGGCTGCGCCGATGCCGAAGAACAGGATGATTTGGAGGGTTTTTTTGATGGAATCGCTCATTTCAGGCGGGTTTTGGGCCTATTTCCCGATGATTTTCACCTTCAAAATCTGGTCGCCGATCTGGATGCGCTGAGCGACGTCCATCCCGGCTGTCACCTTCCCGAAGATGGTGTACTTCCCGTCGAGGTGCGGCGTGGAGGAGTGGGTGATGAAAAACTGCGTGCCCTCCGTGTCCTTGCCCGCCGAGGCCATGCCGACCCAGCCCTCCGCGTCGTAGCGGATTTCGGAAAACTCCGAGCGGATGGAATAGTCGAGCGCCCCGTAGCCGTCGCCGCGCGGGCAGCCGCCCTGTGCGACGAAGTTCGGCACGACGCGGTGGAAGGGCTTGGCGTTGAAAAAGCCCTGATTGGCCAGTTTCACAAAATTGGCCACCGAGCCGGGCGCGGCAGATGGGATTAGCGATACGGTGATTTCGCCAATAGAGGTCGTGATGACGGCCTTCGGCGCGGGGCCGAGGCTGGTCAGCAGCGGCCACTCGATTGGGTGGTTCCACTTCACCGCTTTAGGCATCTGCGCCTCGCCGGTGAACACCTCGACGGTCTTCTGCAAGGTGTTGAAAGTCTCGATTTCCTGCGGGATGCGCAGCTTTCCGAGCGCGGCGCGGAGACCGGCGAGCTGCGAGCTGTCCGCCATTTTTTTGAAATCGAGTTTGGAGTTGAGCAAGGTCTCGGCCGCGACGGCAATCATCCCCGCGTCGCCCGACTGGATGGCCTCGTGGAGGTAGTAGTTGATTTCGCGCCTCGCGCCGGAGCCGCCTTCCCCGAAAAAAGAATAGAAATCGGCCCGGTCGGCAATCGTCGCCAGCGCGGTGACGGCGGCCGTGCGCAGCACCGGGCTTTGCGAGGTGAAGCCCCGGTCGTGGATGGTGCGGTAGTTCCAGCCGTATTCCGAGAGGGCGGCGAGGCAGGCGGCCTGCTCGTAGTTGTCGTTGGAGTGGTCGAACTGGTCTTTTATCACATAGTTGATGTAGTCGCGCGACTCTGGGCGGCTGCCGCCGAGCCATTTGTTGGAGGCCTGAAAAAGGAGGAGCTGTGCCTGCCACCCCATCCCCTCGACCTCTTTGGCGATGCGCCAGTATCGGTCGCCGTCGGCCTGCCGCCCGTTGTCGAGGAAGTATTGGGCGGCCGTCGCGGCGACGTGCTCGTTTTTGTCTTTCACGGCCTCGAAGGCGATGGCGCGGCAGGTGTCGGCCGGGAAGTTTTTCAGCCCGCGCAGCAGCTCGACGCGGACGCGGTAGTCCTCGTCCGTCCTTTTTATGGAAGGAATCAGGATCGAAAAAGCGACGGGGAAGCCCGTTTTGCAAGCCGCGTTGGCGACGCACATCCGAATGTCGGCCGACGGTTCTTTCGAAAAACGCTCGCAGAGGCGACGGGTCTGGAGGGTGTCGAGCTTGAGTTCCTTTCCGCGCCGCAGGTAGTTGGCGGCGACGAGGCGGGCCGGTTCGGGAATCTTCTCGTTGATGACGAAGCCGACCATTTTTGCCGTCCCCTCCGTGCTCGTGATTTGCCGCGTGGCGAACCGGTAGAGGGCCAGTGCCTGCCCTTCGAGGAGCATCGTGTCGGTCGGCAGATAGGTCGAGATGGCGGCGATGCTCTTCAAACTTTCCGCGCCGCCGCACTTTCCGATGGCCTCGAGGATGGCCGCGTTCGAAGGCTGGTGGGCGAGCGTCGAGTCGTTCTTTTCGAAGCCCGCGAGGAGGACCCGCTCGCCCTTCGCGCTGCCCGTCTGGCCGATGGCCCACGCGGCTGCCGTGCGCACGTCCTCGGACTCGTCGCGGAGGAGCCGGCCGAGTTTTTCCAAAACCGTCGAATCCTGAACCGAGCCGAAAGCGCGGGCGGCGAGGTAGCGGTAGTTCGGGTTTTCAGAAGTGAGATAGCGGGAGAGGCTGTCGCCGAGCCTTTTGTCCTGAAACTCGAACAGCCGCTGCGTCACGGGGTCGGCGAGGTCGATGCTCGCGTCGACGACCTTTTGGGAAGTGTCGGGCGGGGTGCAGGCCCAAAGGCTGGCGGCCGCGAGGAGCAGCAAAAGGAGGTTTTTCATTGTCTGTTCAACATGGCTTTGTTGCATGAATCGGCGGGCCGAGGTGAAAAGCGGGCCGGGGCATGGCTTTGAGGTGCGAACAAAAAACGACTTTCCGGCTCAAGGCAAAGGTAGAAACCCGTCAGAAAGCATGCCGCCTGAAAGCAAAGTACAGCTTGGAGAACTGGGGCCTGCGCACAGCGCGGGATCAAAGGGCCGAGGCAACCTGACGCTGTGCCTGACGCTGTTGGGGGGGGCGGGCAGTGGAAGGTTCGGCGCGGCCACAGCTGTCGGCGGACCTGGTGCAAAATCCGCCCGGAAATGGGCGAACGGTCGATTGCCTGCAAGTTGCTAGTCGTGACGGCCATGACTGGTGCCCTTCTTTTGCCTTCTGCCGCTCAATTTTTTGCCTTTTTCCTTTCTTTGCCCGCCGTTTCGGCCAGAGCCGGGCGGTTTTTCATTCATTCAAAACAATCCAAGACCATTCTAAACATGGAGTCGTTGATTTACATCCTGCCCTTGTTCGGCGTCGTCGGGCTGCTGTACATGGCCTTCCTCGCCTCGTGGGTGAACAAACAGGACGCTGGCTCGGACAAGATGCGCGAGATTTCCAGCGCCATCGCCACCGGCGCCCGCGCGTTCCTCTTCGCGGAATACCGCATCCTCGCCATCTTCGTGGCCATCGCCGGGGTCGCGCTCGGCATCTTGAGCCAGGTTTCCCATTCGTCGCACTGGCTGATCGTCGTGGCGTTCATCATCGGGGCACTGTTCAGCATCACCGCCGGTTTCATCGGGATGAACATCGCCACGAAGGCCAACGTCCGCACGACGCAAGCCGCGCGGACGAGCCTCTCGCAAGCCCTGCAAGTTTCTTTTAAAGGAGGCTCCGTCATGGGCCTCGGCGTGGCGGGCATGGCGGTTTTGGGCCTCTCGGCCGTCTTCGCCGCATTGACCCAGATTCTGCCGAGCGGCGATTATTCCAAAATGTCCATCATCCTCGAAGTCCTCGCGGGCTTCTCGCTCGGGGCTGAAAGCATCGCGCTGTTCGCCCGCGTCGGCGGCGGGATTTACACAAAAGCTGCCGACGTGGGCGCCGACATCGTCGGCAAGGTCGAAGCTGGGATTCCCGAGGACGACCCGCGCAACCCCGCCACCATCGCCGACAACGTGGGCGACAACGTGGGCGACGTCGCGGGCATGGGCGCTGATTTGTTCGGCTCGTATGTCGCCACCGTCCTCGCGTCGATGGTCTTGGGCAACTACATCATCCGCGACAACCCCGGTTTGACCGACCAGTTCGGCAACATGGGGCCGATCCTCCTGCCGATGCTCATCGCCGGTCTGGGCATCCTGTTCAGCATCGTCGGGATGTGGTTCGTCAACGTGAAGGATGAAAAGGACGCGGACACGAACACCGTCCAATCCGCCCTCGACCGTGGCAACTGGGTCTCCCTGCTGCTGACGCTGGCCGCCTGCTACCCGGTCATCAACATGATGCTGCCCGCTTCTTTCAACATGACGCTCGTCGGCGGCGCGGTGAAAACGGTCTCTTCGATGGACGTTTTCTACTCCACCATCGTCGGCCTCGTGGTCGGCGGGGCCATCTCGGCCATCACCGCTTATTACACCTCTTTGGGCAAGCCGCCCGTCCTCGGCATCGTCCGCCGCTCGGCGACGGGCGCGGGGACGAACGTCATCGCCGGCCTCGCTGTCGGGATGATGTCGGTCTGGATGCCCATCGTTTTGTTCGCCGGCTCGATTTGGGCGACGTACACGCTGGCCGGTTTCTATGGCGTGGCCATCGCCGCCTCCGCCATGATGGCGACGACCGCGATGCAACTGGCCATCGACGCCTTCGGCCCCATCGCCGACAACGCGGGCGGCATCGCCGAGATGAGCGAGCTGCCGAAGGAGGTCCGCAACCGCACCGACATCCTCGACACCGTCGGCAACACGACGGCCGCCATCGGCAAGGGCTTCGCCATCGCCTCGGCCGCGCTGACGGCGCTCGCGCTGTTCGCCGCCTACGTCACTTTCACCGGCATCGACGGAATCAACATCTTCAAGGCCGATGTGCTGGCCGCCCTGTTCATCGGGGCGATGGTGCCGGTCGTCTTCTCCGCGCTGGCCATGTCTTCGGTCGGCGAGGCAGCAATGGATATGGTCGAGGAGGTGCGCCGCCAGTTCCGCGAAATCCCCGGCATCCTCGCTGGCACCGGCAAGCCCGACTATGCCCGTTGCGTGGAAATCTCCACGAAGGCCGCCCTGCGCGAGATGATGCGCCCCGGCCTCATCGCCATCCTCACCCCCATCGCCGTCGGCTTTTTGATGGGCGCCGAGGCCCTCGGCGGCTACATGGCGGGCGTGACGGTCAGCGGCGTCCTCTGGGCGATTTTCCAGTCGAACGCGGGCGGCGCATGGGACAACGCGAAGAAATCCTTTGAAAAAGGCGTCGAAATCAACGGAAAGATGGAGTTCAAAGGCTCCGATGCCCACAAGGCGGCCGTGACCGGCGACACCGTCGGCGACCCGTTCAAGGACACGAGCGGCCCGTCGATGAACATCCTCATCAAGCTCTCGTGCCTCGTCGGTTTGGCCATCGCGCCGATTCTCGGCGAGCGGTACGCGGCCTCGAAAACGTCGATGTCGACCCCGGCTCCGGTGAAAATGGAAGTCTCGGCCAACCCGCCCGCCTCGCAGACCCCGGTCATGGAGGTCAATGGAAAATAAATCGGCACTACTTTTTAAAGTGAAAGCATGGCCGGTCAACTCGACTGGCCATGCTTTTTTTCAACACACGCTTTTCGATGAAAGACATAATCAGCCCAGTTGAAAGGTCGCTGTTGAAAAGGGAACTGACGAGCGAGCGCTTCGTCCGCCGCACCAACTTCGGCGACAACGAGATCTACATCGTCAACCACCACAACTCGCCCAACCTGATGCTCGAAATCGGGCGGCTGCGCGAGCTGACCTTCCGCGCGGCGGGCGGCGGAACGGGCGAGGAAATCGACGTCGACGAGAACGACACCTGCGAAGTCCCTTACGAGCAACTGATTGTCTGGAACCCCGTCGACGAGCAGATAACCGGCGGCTACCGCTACATCCGCTGCAAAAACGCCCTTTTCACCGACGGGACGTTGAACCTCTCGACGGCGCACCTCTTCCATTTCAGCCCGCTCTTCCTCGAAAAATACATCCCGAAAACCATCGAGCTGGGCCGCTCGTGGGTGCAGCCCGCCTACCAGCCGAGCGGGACGAACCGGAAGGGCATCTTCTCGCTCGACAACCTCTGGGACGGCCTCGGCGCGCTCGTCGGCCGCTACCCGGAAATCGACTATTTCTTTGGAAAGGTCACCATGTACCCGCACTACCAGCGGGAGGCGCGAGACCTGCTGCTCGCCTTCATGAAGTTCTATTTCCCCGACCCGGAGCGGCTGGTTTGGCCGATAAATGAATTGAAGCACGACTTCGACATTGCGGAGATGCAGCAGCGGTTCGTTGGCCACGACTACAAAGAGGGCTACAAAATCCTCAACGCCCGCGTCCGCGAGCTGGGCGAGAACATCCCGCCGCTCATCAACTCCTACATGAACCTCTCGCCGACGATGCGCACCTTCGGCACGGCCGTCAACGACCTGTTCGGCGACGTCGAGGAGACGGGCATCATGGTCACCATCGACGACATCTATCCGTCGAAGAAGGACAGGCACCTTATCGTCCACTGATTTTTTTGACGAGCAAGAAGGCTGCCTGCCACAGCTTGTTTTTGGCTTTGAAAAACTGTGGATAAACTCGCTGCCTCGCCCCGAACGAACGATAGGCCACCTCGATTTCCTCCACCATCGAACCCTCGAAGTCGAGCAGCTTCGGCCCGCCTTCCATCTCGGAAAGAAATTTCATCACCTCGAAATAGAGGAACGCGACGGCTCCCGACCGCCGCAGTTCCGGCTCGCTGGCCGTGAGTAAAATGTCCGCCGAGGTCGCGTCCCAAATCAGATAGACAGCGGCATGGAGGTGGCCCTCCGCGTCTCGGGCGAAGAAGGTTTGCCGCTGCCCGCGCTTTGCCAGCTCGCCGTCGAGTTTTTCCAAAATGGGAAAGGAGCAGGGTGGGCGGAGGCCTTTTCGGAAGAAGGTTTTTCCCAAAAGAGAATGGAGTTCATACAAATCCCCCGAGCGAGAGACGGTGAGTTGCCGGGCTGCCTTTTGGATGTTCTTTCGGGCAGCGGGTCGGAAGTTTTTCCACAAAAAATCCGGCCCTGGCGAGCAGTCCAGCAGATGCGTCACGCGGGCCGTGTTCTGAAAACCGGCCCAGTGAAACGGCAGCCAGTTCGTCAGCGACCAGTGGAAATTGACCAAAAAGAGATGGGCGTCGGGCAGTCTCGACAGGATTTTGGAGAAGACCTCCTTCTCGACGGCCAGGTGCTTGGTCGGTTTCACCCCCTCGGGCAGCCTCGCCCAGATGCCGAGCCACGGGGTCAAGGGGGGCAATCGGATGATGGAAACCGGGCCGGTCTTTTTCAAAAAGTAGGGCATCGCCCCGACCGCCCGGTTGCTCCCGTCGAGCAGCAAGATGCACTCCCAGCCGTCGCGCCCGCCGCAGACCGCGTCGAGCCACCACGCCTGCATGAAGACCGGCCACTCGGGGTGCGCGGCTCCGAGGGCGGCATATTTCTCTTTGTCGGTGGAAAAAAGCATGGGCGGTTTTCAGACATTCACCCGCCGAAACGAGGGCTTTTCAATCAAAAAACTGGGAAAAATGACGCTCCGCGACCTTCTCGACATGGCCTCCGCCAACCCCGCCGGGCCGCTCGCCTGGTTCTGTTTGCCGCCGCTGACGGCCGCCGTCGCCCTCGTCATGGGCCGTGGCGAAGGTAGCCAGTCGCCCTGGAAGTGGCTCTACTCGGTGCTCGCCTACGCCGCCTGCGTGCCGGGCGTGTTCTCCATCGCGCTGTCGGTCTACTTCTTTTTGTTCGAACGAATCAGCGTTTTTCAGACCGACGTCTTCCTCCAAATCCTGCCTGTCGCGTCGATGATGCTGACGCTGTGGCTCATCCGAAAGAACGTCTCGTTCAGCGAGGTCCCCGGTTTCGACAAAATCTCGACGCTCGTCTCGACCATCGGCATGGCGCTGGTGCTCATGTTCTTCCTCGACCGGACGCATATCTACGCCTTCACCTACGTCCCGATTCAAGCCTTGCTGCTCATCTTTCTCGGGCTGATTCTGGCCATCCGGTTCGGGGCAAAACGGCTTTTTTCATGAGCAGAAATTGGGCGGCCGCCGCGCTCGGCTTGGCTGTTTTCGCTCTTTTTCAATGCCGGAACAGCGAAAACACCACCGAACCCCTGCTTTCCGACGACGATGTTTCCACAGAAATCGCCCGCGAGGTGGAGATGCTCTACTCCGACTCGGCCCGCGTCCGGGTGCGCATCACCGCGCCCGAGCTGTTGAGCCGCGTCAACCGGGAAAGCCCGAGGCAGGAGTTTTTGAAAGGGATCAAAGTCGAGTTTCTCGACGACAACCTCTCGGTCAACTCTGTTTTGACGGCCAAGACCGCCGTCCGCGAGGAGTACAAAAAGCGCATCATCGCCCGCGACTCGGTCGTCCTGTTTTCCAAAAACAAGGAGCGGCTGGAGACGAACGAGCTTTATTGGGACGAGGAAAAAGAGCTCCTCTCGACCGAGAAATTCGTGAAAGTGACCAAGCCCGGCGAGGTCATCTTCGGCTACGGGCTGGACGCAAATCAGGACTTTTCGCACTGGACCATCCGGGTGCCGACCGGGCGGATAAAGGCGGGCGAGCTTGAGAAGGAACTGAAATGAAAGAATATTTCAAAAAAATATGAGCCGCGCACGGCTCGAACGCCGCCTCGCCCCGAGCTAATTTTGGAGGAGCAAGCGCCCTCCATCATGAGAAAACTCCTCGCCGGCCTCGCCGAAGGCCTTCTCGGCCTGTTCTACCCGAAACTCTGCCTCGCCTGTAGCGAAAACCTGCGGCCTGGCAACGACCTCGTCTGCGCGACCTGCCAGTTTTATATGCCGCAGACCGGCCTCCATGAGTTTGTCGAAAACGACTTCACCCGGAAGTTCACCGGCCGGGTGCCGGTGGTCAGCGGCGCGGCCTTTTTCTACTACTCCGACGAGGGCCACACGCGGCAGCTCGTCCACCAGTTGAAGTACAGGGACAAGCCGGAACTCGGCATCCGGCTCGGCCGTGTCTATGGCGAGATTTTGGGGCAATCGCCTCATTTTCAAGGAGTTGAGGTTGTCGTGCCGGTCCCGTTGCACCCGAAAAAGGAATGGCAGCGCGGCTACAACCAGGCCGCCAAGTTCGCCGAGGGCCTCGCCGATTCAATGGGAATCGAGCTGGCCGAGCGGGCGATGCGCCGAACCGAGCACCGCGAGTCGCAGACGAAAAAGGGGCGCGGCGACCGCCACCTCAACGCCCGCCAGCTCTATGAGATCGCCGAACCCGAGCCGCTTTTGGGTCGCCACGTCCTCCTCGTCGACGACGTTTTGACCACCGGCGCGACGCTCGAAAACTGCGTCCAGCCCATCGCCGAGCTTCAGGGAACCCGCGTCAGTCTCGCCACCATAGCGATGGGCAGGAGCCATATTTTTAGACGAGGCTAAAAATGATTTTTCGGGTTTTCAAAAAAGGTAGCTTTGCCCGAAATCCTCTCCAAATCGGAGGTTTTTGAATGAGAATGGCAGGAAAGGAAGCCTCATCGACAAGGAAACCCGTCCGCTCCGAATCCCTGAGCGAGGTCAACAGCACCATCGAGACCAACGTCCGGGGCAGCTTCTGGCGGCGGATTTTGAGCTTCCTCGGCCCTGCCTGGCTCGTCAGCGTCGGCTACATGGACCCCGGAAACTGGGCCACCGACCTCGCCGGGGGCAGCCGCTTCGGCTACTCGCTGCTCTGGGTGCTGGTCATGTCCAACCTCATCGCGCTGCTTTTGCAGAGCCTATCGGCGAGGATGGGCGTCGTCGCGCGGCGGGATTTGGCGCAAGCCTCGCGGGAGCTTTACCCGAAGCCCGTCAACTACGCCCTCTATTTTTTGGCCGAGATCGCCATCGCCGCCTGCGACCTCGCCGAGGTGGTCGGCATGGCCATCGGGCTGCAACTGCTGTTCGGCATTCCGCTCATCTGGGGCGTGGCCATGAGCATCCTCGACGCGTTCCTCCTTCTTCTTTTGATGCAATGGGGCCTGCGGAAACTGGAGGTCTTCATCCTCGGCCTCATCGCCATCATCGGCGGGGCGTTCTTGGTGCAGATGATTCTGTCGAAGCCGGTCGGTGGCGAACTAATAACTGGCTTCCTGCCGACGATACCGAACGACGAGGCCCTGTTCATCGCCATCGGCATCATCGGCGCGACCGTCATGCCGCACAATCTCTACCTCCATTCGGCCCTCGTCCAGTCGCGCAAAATCCTGCGGACGGAGGGCGGGCTGCGGCAGGCCATCCGGTTCAACATCTTCGACTCGGCCCTCGCGCTCAACGCCGCGCTCTTTGTCAATGCCGCCATCCTCATCCTCGCGGCCGCTGTTTTCCACAAAAACGGCTACACGGGCGTCTCCGAAATCCAGGACGCGCACCGCCTCCTCGAACCGCTTTTGGGGAAAAACTACGCGCCCGTCCTCTTCGCCGTCGCGCTCATCGCCGCTGGTCAAAGCTCGACCATCACCGGCACGCTCGCCGGGCAGATTGTGATGGAAGGGCACCTCCACTTGCGCATCGCGCCGTGGCTGCGGCGGCTCATCACGCGGTCTCTGGCGGTCGTGCCCGCGCTGCTGACCATCGTTTTCGCAGGCGAGTCGGCGACGGGCCACCTGCTCGTTTTGAGCCAAGTCATTTTGTCGATGCAGCTCGGTTTCGCCGTCGTGCCGCTCCTCCATTTCGTCAGCGACAAGCGGCGGATGGGCCAGTTCGCCATCGGGCCGTGGACGAAGGCTGGCGGCTGGCTCGCCGCGCTCATCATCGTTTCTTTGAACATAAAACTCGTTGTTGGCCAGGTGTTTGAATGGCTGGAGGCGAGCGGCGAGCACCGCTGGGCGATTCAATTTCTCGTCATCCCGGCCCTGCTTTTGGCGGCATCGACCTTTGTTTTCATCACCCTGAAGCCCCTGTTGACAAAACCAGCGGAAAGGAGCACGGGCATCCCGCACGGCGTTTTCAACGCCTTTCAAATCGGCCCGTCGGCCGCCTATCGCAACATCGGCGTGGCCATCGACTTCTCGGACGTCGATGAAAAGACCCTCCGCCACGCCCTCCACCTCGGCGGCGAGAAGGCACGCTACTTCCTGATTCACGCCGTCGAGAGCGCCTCCGCCCTCGCCATCGGGGCCGACGCAGCCGACCTCGAGAGCGACGAGGACCGGAAAAACCTCGAAGCCTACGCCGAGCTTTTCCGGCAGAAAGGCATTGATTGTCAGGCGATTATCGGCTACGGTTCGCCCAAAAAAGTACTGCCCGAATGGGTGGTGAAAAAGTCGATGGACGTCCTCGTCATGGGCGCCCACGGCCACCGAAGCTTCATGGACTTGATCTTGGGGGAGACCGTCGGGGCGGTCAGGCACGCGGTGCGCATCCCGGTTTTGGTGGTGAAATGAGGGCAGCCGGGCTACTCCTCTGCGTACATCTCCTCGATCAGCTTCACGTATTTTTCCATCAAGACCGGCCGCCGCAGCTTCAAGGTCGGGGTCAGTTCACCTGTCTCCGCCGACCAGTTTTCATGCACGAGCCGGTGGTGCCGGATGCGCTCGTGCGCCGCGAGATTCTCATTTGCCTCTGAAACCAGCTTCTGGAAAAACCGCTCCACCTTCGGATTCAGCAGCATGAACTGCGGCGCCGTCCAGTGGATTTTTTGCGAGGCGCACCACATTTCCAAAGCCTCGAAATCAGGCAGGATGACGGCCCCGACCACTGGCCGGTTCAGCCCGACGACCATCGCGTTGCCGATGAAACCCGTTGCAATCAATTGGTTTTCAACGAATTGCGGCGAGACGAACTTGCCCGACGAGGTTTTGAAAATCTCGCTCGCCCGGCCGGTTATCTTCAAAAAGTGCTTGTGGACGATGGTGCCGACGTCGCCGGTTCTGAGCCAGCCGTCGGGGGTGAAACGCTCCTCTGTTTCCTCCGGTCGATTGAGATAGCCGCTGAAAATGTTCGGGCCGCGAACCTCGATTTCGCCATCGCCCGACTCGGTTTGATTCGCCAACCGGATCTCAACACCCGGCACCGCGATGCCGACCGTCCCGAAATGGTTGCCGCCCGGCTCCCAGCGGTTGAGCGAGACGACGGGCGAGCTTTCCGTCAGCCCATAGCCCTCGCGGACGGGGATGCCCGCCGCCGAAAAGAGCCGGGCCAGTTTCGGCTGCAAGGCCGCTGCGCCGACCACGATGCCGCGCACCCGGCCGCCGAGCGACCGCCGCCATCTTCTGTAAACAAAAAGGTCGGCCAACCAGAGCCGCAGGTGGTAATCGGGCGTGACAGCCTCGAAACCTTTCGACGGAAACCGCTCGCCGAGGCCGATGGCCCAGTCGAGCATCTTTCCGAAAAAGGGGTTGACCCGCTCTCGGTAACCGAGGATGACCGAGTGCATCTTTTCCAAAAACCGGGGGACGGCGGTGAAGAAGTGCGGCCTGATTTTCCGAAGCTCGCCGAGCGTAAGCGATTGACTGTCAAAGTAATAGAGCTGGCAACCGGCCGTCATCGCCGTCAGCGACATCATCCTTTCCAGCACATGGCTCAACGGGAGGAAGCTGGCCACCACGTCGCCCGGCCGCAGCGGCGCGATGGCCAAAACGGACTTGATGTTGGAGACGAGGTTGGCGTGCGAGAGCATCACCCCTTTCGGCAGGCCGGTCGTGCCGCTGGTGTAGATGATGGTGGCGAGGGTCGAAGCGGCGGTGTTTTCGCGGGCCTCGGCGATTTGTTCTTGCTCGAAATCGGAGGGGGCGCAACAGAGGCCTTCCCAATCTTCGGCCCCGTCCAGTTTTTCAAAGGACCAAACCCGGCCCGGCCTCGCGCCCGATTCGGCCAGCTTATCGAGCATCTTTTGGTTGGAGACAAAACAGCCTTTCAGCCCCGCGTCCTCCACGATGAACTTGATTTCCTCCGCCCGAGCCGCCGCGTGAATCGGCACCGTGACAATCCCGATTTGTTGGCAACCGAGGTCGGCGAACTGCCAGCGCGGGCTGCCCGCATGGGCGAGGATGCCGACGCGGTCGCCCGCTTTCAGCCCGGCGGTCAACAGGCCCGCGCTCACCCGGTCGGTTTCGGCGAGGCATTCGGCGGTCGAAAAGGCCTCCCATGAGCCGTCGGCCCGCCGCCCGGCGAGTGCCGTTTTTTGTGAAAAACGGGCGTTTTGATAGGTGAGAATGTCAGAAAGCCGCGTAAAGTCCATGCGCGGTTGGCGACCTCCTGTGCCATCAGGCTGTCGAGCCGGTTCTCCAAAAATGCGGAGAAGGGGCGTTTTGTGGACGTTCTCCCAATCGGGCGAGTTGAGTTGGCGTCCGCCCGAGGCGGGTGCGGACGAGTTTGATGTTGTGGCAGGTTTGGGGGAATCGGTTCCTTTTCGGTGGGCGGGGCATTGGGATGGAGCGTTGCTTCCGACAAACGTAGTGCCTCTTCGGATTCGTGAAATAACATTTCCGGGTGTTTTTAGGGGGGTGAGGTGGTCTGGTTTTTACAAACGGCGGATAAGCGATTTTTTTCATTTCCAATCAACCGCCGACACCTCGAATTGGTCTGGGGAGGGGTGGCCACAGAGGCGAGGGCGAAGGGCGGGGTCCTCAATTTTGACAAGAGGAATGGGCCGGGTTGATGGCTGTTCTCGTTGGGGAAAGCACCGTTGTTTGGCAAAAACGATCTCTGCTTCCATCAAAAAGTGGCTGAACGCAGATCGAGCGGCACCTCCGCTTCCACCTCTCCCCTACCCCCCGCGCGGCTTCCACGCGATTTCCTCCGCCCCCGTCTGCTGGCAAATCCACCGCGAGAGCACGAAAAAATAGTCGCTCAACCGGTTCAGGTATTTCACCACCGAGTCCTCGACCGGCTCGGCCAGCGACTTCAGTTCGACCACCCGCCGCTCGGCGCGTCGGCAGACCGTCCGACAGACGTGCGCGACGGAGACGGCCGGGTGCCCGCCGGGCAGCACGAAGTTGCGCAGCGGCGGCAGCGAGTCGTCCATCGTGTCCATCTCGTTTTCCAAAAAGAGAAGGTCGCCGTCGGTCAGGTCGGGCAGCATCGGCATCTGCTCGGGGTCGCAGGCGAGGTGCGAGCCGACGGTGAAAAGACGGTCCTGGACCTCGCGCAGCACGCCTTTTTCATGCTCTGTTTCGAGCGAGTCGTGCAGCAGGCCAATGAACGAGTTCAGCTCGTCCACCGTCCCGTATGCCTCGATGCGGGCGTGGTTTTTGGGCAGGCGGCGGCCTCCGAAAAGGCCGGTCTCGCCCGAGTCGCCGGTTTTTGTGTAGATTTTCATGCTGTTGCGGCTGGTTTGGGCAAAGCTCCGAAGCTGCCGGGGATTTTTTGAGAAGCCGCCGGCTGCTATGCCCCCTCCGCGATGAGGTTCGCCACCAGCCCTGTCCACCCCGTCTGGTGGCTCGCGCCGCAACCCCGGCCGCTGTTGCCGTCGAAGTATTCGTAAAAAAGGAGGAGGTCGCGGAAGGCCGCATCGCTTGCATACCGCTCCGAGTTGCCGTGAACCGGTCGGCGGCCTTTTTCGTCTTTCAAAAACAGCCCGACGAGCCGCCCCGAGAGGAGGCCCGACACCTCGCCGAGGCTCAAAAACCGCCCCGAGCCGACGGGGCATTCCACCCGGAACTCGTCCGAAAAATAGGCGTGGAACTCGCGCAGCGCCTCCACCAGCAAGAAGTTCACGGGCATCCAGACCGGGCCGCGCCAGTTGGAATTGCCGCCGAACATCCCCGAGTCGCTCTCGGCGGGCAGGTAGGCGACCGTCAGCCGCTGCCCCGACCAATCGAGGTGGAAGGGGGCCTCTTCGTGGAATTTCGACAACGAACGCACCCCGAAACCCGACAGGAACTCGGCCGGGTCGAGCATCCGACGAAGCAGGCATTTCAGCCGGTGGCCGCGCAGCATCGACAGGAGCCGGACGTCGCCGCGGACGTCGTGCCAGTTCGAAATCATCGAGGCCAAATCGCGGTTTTCCGACAGAAACTCCTCCGCCTTCTTTTTGAAAGCGGGTGCCCCGGCCAGCATCGCGTCGTCGAGCACGAGCACCGAGAGCATCGGGACGAGGCCAACGAGCGACCGGATTTTCAACTGGAAATGGTTCCCGTCGGCCCTGCGGACCGTGTCGTAGAAGAAGCCGTCCACATCGTCCCAGAGCGTCCGCCGGTCGTCGGGCGAGCCGATGGCCCAGGCGATTTTCAAAAAATGCCGAAAGAAGCCGAACGCCTCGTCTTGATAAAATTCAGCCTCGTCAGGCAGTTTTGAGGCCAACTCGAGCGCGATTCGCAGCATCTGGAGGCTGTAAAAACCGGCCCAAGCCGTTGCGTCGGCCTGTTCGAGGCGCAAGCCGTCGGGCATCGGCTGGCTGCGGTTGAAGGCGCCGATGTTGTCCAGCCCGAGGAAGCCGCCGCTGAACAGGTCGTTGCCGTCGGCGTCCTTTTGGGCCATCCACCAGTCGTAGGCCGAGCGCAGTGGGGCGAACATCTCTTTCAAAAACCCGGTGTCGCCAGTACCGCCGATGGCCGATTTTTCAGTTTCAAAAACCTTCCATACCGCCCATGCCTGCACCGGCGGGTTAACGTCGTCGAAGTTCCACTCGTAAGCGGGCAGGTTGCCGTCGGCGCGCCGGAAGCGCGGGCCGTGCAGCGTCCGCAACTGGTCCTTCGCAAAATCCGGGTCGATGCGGGCAAGGGCGACGGCATGGAAGGCCAAGTCCCATGCCGCGAACCACGGGTACTCCCACTTGTCGGGCATCGACAGGACGTGCGCCGAGTCGAAACCGGGCCAGTCGGCGTTGCGCCCGTGGCGGCGCTCTGCGGGTGGCGCAGGCTGCCCAGGGTCGCCGTGAAGCCAGCGCGGAACGTTGTAGAAGTAGAACTGCTTCCCCCAGACCATCCCCGCCCAAGCCTGCCGCTGGACGGCGCGGCGGTCGGCGTCGGCCACGTTTTTTTGGAGATTTTCAAAAAAGATATCGGTTTCGGCTTTCCTTTTTGAAAAAACTTCATCAAAGTCGGCGAAAGGCCGGGTTGGCTCCCCGCCCGTCAGTCGCAGTCGAAAGACGGCCGAGCCGCCCGCTGGGATTTCTTTTTGGAAAAAAGCCGCTGCCTTCGTGCCGTTCGGCAAGGGGTTGAGCGCGCTCCGCTTTTGGTCGACGACGAAATCGTTGATGCCATCCTTCGCGCTCGGCGCGGTGTTCGGGAAGCGGTAAAGCCGCTCGGTGTTCGTCTCGTTTTCGCAAAAAAGCCAGTCCGGCGAGCCCTCGGCGTGGAGGAAGAGCGGCCGGCCGGAAAGCTCTGGGCAGTCGATTCGCAGCCGCGAGCCGTCGAGGGAGATCAACGGCTTTGATTTTTGGGAAAGGCCGAAACTCCACTGGTTCCGCAGCCAGACGGTCGGCAAAACGGCCAGCCAAGCGGGGTCATTCGACCGGTTCTGGGCCGTGATTTTCATCAAAACCTCGTCCTCGCCACCGTCTCCGAGCGCCCATTCGATGTCGATGTCGAAATACCGCCCGTCGTCGAAAACGCCGGTCTGCTCGATTTCAAACTCGCCGTCGAGGCGTGAGCGGCGGCGGTTCTCGGCAAGGGTTCTCACATAGGGGAACTCGGCCTGCGGGTATTTGTAGCGCATCCGCAGGTATCGGTGGTCGGGCGCAGCATCCAAATAATAGTAAAGCTCCTTGACATCCTCGCCGTGATTCCCTTCGCCGTTCGTCAATCCGAAAAAACGTTCTTTGAGAATGGGGTCGCGTCCGTTCCAGAAGGCGGGCGCGAGGCAGAGGAGCTGCCGGTCGTCGCAAAAGCCGCCAATGCCCTCCTCTCCCCATCGCCACGCCTTCGAGCGGGCGTGGTCGTGGGTGGTGAAGTCCCAAGCCTCGCCGTCGGGCGAGTAGTCCTCACGGACAGTCCCCCACTGGCGGTCGGCGAGGTAGGGGCCCCATTTTTTCGAGCGGTTCAGTTCCATTCGAGGACGCACTTGATCTCGTCCGCCCCGTGCCGCGAGAGCGCGGCCGCGAAGTCGGTGAACGGGTGCCTGTCGGTGATGAGTTTGTCCATCACGTCGGGCCACTTTTTGTGCGCCGCCGCAAGGTCGCGAACAGCCTGCGCGAAGTGCGCGTGCGAGGCGTTGACCGAGCCGACGAGGATTTGATTCTTCAAGACCATTTGCTGCATGAGCGAGCCGGGCTGCATCGTGACCGGCCTGTCGCCCGCCGGGATGCCGGTGAGGAGGTAGATGCCGTTGGTCCCGAGCGCGTCGATGAGGTCGAACTCGAGCTGCGCCACGCCCGTAGCCTCGAAGATGAGGTCGACCTGGCCCAGTTTGTCGTCGAGGTCGAGGGCCTTGACCTGTCGGCCGTCGATGTAGTAGCCGCCCATTTTTTTCAACAAAGTCGGTCTCGGGCCGGCCTCGTCGACGATGTCCATGCCGACAACTTCCGCACCGCGCAGCCGCAAAATCATCGCGCCGAGCAGCCCGATGGGCCCGAGGCCGACGACGAGGCACCGCTTCCCTTTTAAATAGGTGGCGGCTTTTTCGCCGGGCAGCCGCGCGGCCTGGATGCGGCAGGCCTCGTCGATGGCCTTCGAGCCGACGCTCGTCGGCTCGGTCAGGACGCCGAGGTGCTGGATGTATCTGGGGATTTTGACCAAAAAACGCGCCTCGTCCACCACGAACTCGGCCTGGAAGCCGTCGCGGCCCTTGATGCCGCGCTCGGTGTAGTCGCCGGTCGTGCACATGTCGGCGCGGCCCGCTTCGCAACTCTTGCAGCCGGGGCAGGGGCGGCGGACCATGAAGACGGCGAAATCCCCTTTTTTGAAACCCTTGACCTCCGCGCCGACCTCGACGACCTGCCCGAACATCTCGTGGCCGATGACCAATTGGGCCTGCCCGGCGGGCGCGTCGGCGCGGCCACCGGCGGCCTCTTCGCGGTCGGTGCCGCAGATGCCGACTTGAAGGGTCTTCAGTTTGACCTCGGTCGGGCTGGAAATCTGAGGCTCGGGGCGTTCGACAAGTTGCAGGTCGGTCGTTCCGGGGGTGATGGCGAGTGCGCGCATGGCTTTATTCTTTGTTGAATTTCCGGCGAAGGAAGCGGCACTTCCCTCAAAGTGCCGTCGCCGCACCTGCTCAAAACCGCCAAAAGGGCGGCGGAAGCGGCCATTTGGGAGGCTCGAACGGCTTTTCCCAAAAAATCACGGCTCGGTCAAAAAGCGCCCGGCGAGCGGCTTCTGACCGGCGATTGACGCGGGCAGCGCAAGCCCCAAAATAGTTTTGCGTCAAACCCGAAAACCCAGTCGCTCCATATGAACGGTTACCACCTGCTCACGCTCACCCACCGCCAAGCCAGCCTCGAGGAGATTGGCAAAATCGTTCTGCCCGACACGGAGGGTGCCTCGCTCGGCGACCGGTTGTCCGCGCTAAAAGCCAAGTTTGGTTGGGACGAGCTGCTCTACCTCGCCACCTGCAACCGCGTCATCTTCTTTTTTTACACGAAAAACGAGGTCTCCAGCCGCGCCGCCCATCAAATTCTGATGGCCCTGCGGCCTGACGAGACGACCTGCCCACCCGCCTGTTTGGCGTTGAAAATGAGCCTGTTGCGCGGGGAGGAGGCGATTTCGCACCTCTACAACGTGGCCGCATCGGTCGACTCGCTCGTCCTCGGGGAGCGCGAGATCTTCCGCCAACTGCGCGAGGCCGAGGAGCGGTGCAAAAGCTGGGGATTGACGGGAGACAACATCCGGCTGGCGATGCGCTTCGCGGTCGTCGCGGCGAAAGAAGTTTACTCGAAGACCGGCATCGGCGAGCGGCCTGTCTCGGTCGTCTCCCTTGCTTTTCAAAAAATGGAGGCTGCCGGGCTGTCGGCGGAATCGCGCATCGCGCTCGTCGGGGCGGGGCAGACGAACGCTTTGCTGGCCAAGTTCCTGTTGAAAAAGGGGGTGAAAAAGGTCGCCGTCTTCAACCGGTCCATCGACAAGGCGGCGGAAATCGCGGCGGCGTTCCCCGATGGGAAGGCCTTCCGGCTCGACGAACTGGCCGGTTTTCGCGGCGGCTTCGACCAGCTTGTGGCCTGTACGTCGGCGGGGCGGGTTTTGATTTCGGAATGCGTTTTTGAAAAACTGTCGGCTGGCGAAACCGGCCCGAAAGTGCTGGTCGATTTGGCCGTCCCGGCGAACATCGACCCGAGTTTGGGAAAGCGCGGCGACGCGCAACTCATTGACATCGAGCAACTTAAAACCCAGGCCGAGGCCAACCGCGCCCACCGCGAGCATGAATTGGCCGCTGCCCGCCGCATCCTCGCCGAGCACGTTTCGGAGTTCAAGATCGAGCACCGGCAGCGGCAGGCGGAGCGGTCGCTCGGCTACCTGCCCGGCGAAATCCGCTCGGTTCGGAAGCGGGCGATGAACGTCTACAAAAAGGACATCGAAAAGCTCGACCCCGCCGCACGGCGGCTCGTCGACGAGTTGCTCGGGTACATGGAGAAGAAGTGCATCGGCATCCCCATCAAGGAGGCGCGGAAGCGGGCGCGGCTTTCAACCTTTTAACCACAAAGGAAAAAATAGGGCGACGTAGAGGTTCGCAGAGTTCGAGGCTCTGTGAACCTCTGTGTTTTTCGGCTTGCTCCAAACCTGTCGCTTTCTATCTTTGTTGAGCCACCGAACCGCCAAGAACCGGCTGATTTTCATCTCCCCATTGCCCACCCAAAATTTCCGACTCATGAAAAGAACTTGCCTTTTGCTTGCTGCTGTGGCATCCTTCTTATTTCTCTTTTCCAATTGTAAGACAGACCATCTGGGGAGCTATCGGTTCGGCGAACTCAACCCGGACAACATTGAAAACCAATCTTTTAGGTTGAAAATCGGCCGCGACACCGTGCTTCGGACGCGGGGCGATGTCGTGCTGACCTTCTGCCCGAACACCTTCTCCGGCAGGCCGGGCGAGGAGGTCGAGGTCGTCGTGAAAGAAATCTTGACCAAAAACGACTTCGCCGCCAGCGGCATCCCGACCGTCGCCGAAGATGGCCGATTGCTCCAATCCGCCGGGATGCTGCACGTGGCGACCGTCCCCGCCCGGGCCATCAACCCCAGCTGCCCGATTCGGGTGAGGGTCCCGGCCCGTCTCGGTGCGAGCGGCTTCCAGCTTTTCACCGCCAACCTCGACCGGGGCGAACTCTGGAAACTTGGTGAGCCTCTCGAACCGCCGAAAGCCACGGAAAGCGTAGCCTCCGGCGAGGAGCTTTTCAAAAAACACTGCGCCTCCTGCCACAACATGGAGGACATGACCTCCGACATGACCGGCCCGGCCCTCAACTGCGTGACTGTGCTGCGAAGCCGCGAATG
>JBGAWE010000389.1:1895-2715 GCA_044227705.1 Saprospiraceae bacterium | reverse complement strand
TCGGTGATTTCCTGGACGATGCCGGAGAGCTGCAGGCGGTTGGATGCCTCGTCGAAGCTAATACGGGCGGAGGCCGCTATGTGGCGGATGTTGGTGCCGCCGACCACGATGCGGTGCTCGATGCGGTGCTGTTGCCCGTCGCGCTGCGCGTTCTCGAAAAACTGCTCGACGGCCGCCCGGTCGTCCGCGTGGACGAAGCCGAGATAGGTCGACATCGACGGCTGCAGCGAGCGCGGCTGGCAGCCGAAGATTCGGAAGATCTGGTCGGTCCACTGCATCTGGTTGCTCACCACGTCCATCTGCCAGTTGCCGAAACGGCCCATCTCCTCTGCGTCGAGGTACCTTTTTTCGATGGCGGAAAGCGCGGCGACAGCCTCCGACTGTTTTTGCTGCTCTTTGAAACGTTGTTGCGCATAGCGAATGGCACGGCCCAACAGTTTTCCGTCGAACTGGCCTTTCACCAAAAAATCCTGCGCTCCGGCCTTCACGGCTTGGTTGCCGACAATCTCGTTGTTGATGCCCGTCATGACGATGACCGGGATGCCAGAGACCTTTTCCAAGAGGGTGGTCAACGTGCGGAACCCCGCCGAGTCGGGCAGGGTCAAATCCAGCAGAATCATCTGGATGTCGCCTCGCTCCCGGACGATTTCGACCCCCTCGAAAAGGGTGTCGGCATGGAAGAGGTCGTGGCGAACCGAGGCCTCGTTGAGGTACTCTCGGACGAGCACGGCGTCGGCCCGGTTGTCCTCGATGAGCAGAATTGGCAAAGACTTGTTCGTCATGAGACCGAAGTGGATTAATAGGGATCGGGGGTTGGGGG
>JBGAWE010000389.1:0-1890 GCA_044227705.1 Saprospiraceae bacterium | reverse complement strand
GTCCCAAGCCCCAAATCCCTAACCTCCAATCAGGCGGGGTTCATGCTCGGCAGGATGGCCGTGCGGAGCCAGAACTCCTCGATTTTTTGGATGATGTCGAAGAACTTGTCGAAGTCGACGGGCTTGTTGATGTAGCAGTTGACGTAGAGGTTGTAGCTCTTTTCGATGTCCTGCTCGGCGTTGGAGGTGGTGAGGATGACGACCGGCAGGCGGCGCAGCGAGGGGTCGGTCTTAATCTCCTCGAGCACCTCGCGGCCGTCGCGCTTGGGCAGGTTGAGGTCGAGCAGGACGAGGTCGGGCGTGGGGCCGTCGGCATACTCGCCCTGTTTTTTAAGGTACCGAATGGCCTCCACGCCGTCCATGACGACCGAGAGGTTGACTGGCAGGTTGCCTTCCCGGAACGCCTCTTGCGTCAGGCGGACGTCGCCCGGGTTGTCTTCCACGAGGAGAATGTTCACTGTACGGTTCTTTTGCTGCATGAAAAAAAGGGCGGGCAACTCCGGGCATTCGGAAGCTCGGAAGGGCATCGCCGCCCCGTCACTTCCCGGCCCGAAACTGCCTTTTTCAAAAAGGATGCCTAATAATTGGCCCGCCCCGACCCGGCCGAAAACCGGCCCCGGCTACCTTTGTGACAACAGACAGGGGGATTGGGGATTTGGGGTTTGGGATTGGGCCGCGCTCCCAGCCCAATTCCCAATCCCTTCTTCCCAATCACCATTCAGATGACCGACCTTCCGCGACTGCTGTCGCTCTTCCAGACCTATTTGGAGAAGAACACCTTCCCGCCCGTGCCCGCCGAACTGTACGAGCCGTGCGACTATATCATGTCGCTGGGCGGAAAGCGGCTTCGCCCGGCCATGCTGCTGATGGCGCACGAGCTTTTCGACCCACGGCTGGGCCGGGCGATGCCTGCGGCGATGGCGGTCGAGGTCTTCCACAACTTCAGCCTCGTCCACGACGACATCATGGACGCGGCCCCGCTGCGGCGCGGCCAGCCGACCGTCCACCACCGCTGGGACGTCAACACTGGCATCCTCTCGGGTGATGTGATGCTCGTGGCAGCCTACGATTTTTTGTCGAAAATCCGTGACCGGCGGGCGGGCTGGGCCTGCTTTCAGGTCTTCAACCGAACGGCCCGCGCCGTCTGTGAGGGCCAGCAGCTCGACATGGACTTCGAGCGGCGCGACGACGTGGCCCTCGCCGAGTACCTGAAAATGATTGAGATGAAAACGGCCGCCCTGCTAGCCGGCGCGATGGAAATGGGGGCCATCATCGGCGGAGCATCGCCCGAAGATGCGAGGCGGCTGCACGAGGCGGGCCGACTGGCGGGCATCGCCTTCCAAATCCAAGACGATGTTCTCGACACTTTCGGCGACACCGAAAAGGTCGGCAAGCAGCCCGGCGGCGACATCTTGCAGAACAAAAAGACCTTTCTCGTACTCAAATTTTTGGAGACCGCGCCGCCGCTCGCCGCCCGCGAACTGCGCCAATGGCTGGCCACGCCGACGACCGAGGAGAACGCCCTGTTGAAGGTAACGGCCGTCAAGAATTTGTTTCAAACAAAACTAATTCGGGAAATGGCGGAGGAGGCAAAAGCGGCCTTTTCCAGCGAGGCGTTCGCCCACCTCGAAGCGGTCGGCGTGGAAAAAGAAAGGAAGGGAATCTTGGAGGAGACCTTGGCCGCGCTCATCGGCCGCGACCGCTGACAAGTCGCAACACATTGAAAATCATGGGCATAAAAAAGGGACACCCGCCGTTGCGACTGCCCCTCACACTATGAAACACTAACGGCAACAAAGGTAAAAGGCCGTTGAGCATCTGCAAAGCGATTATACTTTTTGTTGCCCCTCGGAAACGAACGGTTGCGTTTTGTCTACGAATGAACCCTTT
>JBGAWE010000388.1:0-3269 GCA_044227705.1 Saprospiraceae bacterium | reverse complement strand
GACGCTCATCGCCCCCACCGCCGAGTACACCAACCTCACGTCGCTCGGCTGAAAATGGACAACGCTTTTTTTAGGATGTCCCGCTCCTGCTCCAACTGCTTCACTTGGCGGCGCAACGCCGCCACTTCCGCCGTCGCCGAAGGCTCGGCATGCGACGCCGATCGCCACCGGTACAGGATGTTCTCCGAGATGCCCAGCGAACGCGCCACTTCCGGCACGCTCCGCCCTCCGGACACCAGTTGTACCGCCGATTTGCGGAATTCCTCGTCGTAGCGGCGGCGTCCGCTCGATCCTTTCGGTTGATTCGTTTTCTTCATCTGAACACAAACTTAAGAGAGTTTTGTGTCCGTGATTTCTAGACCATCTCAGTCAACTATTTCTAGGACATGACAATTTCGGGGATGCACCGATAGGACGCCCATGGGTCGCTGTAGCTCAAGCAGCCCAAGAACTTGGCGGGCAGCTTGGAGTGTTTTTTTTGAAAATGCGCAATTGTGTAGTTGAAGCAGGTTTTGCCGCCGCTCACTCGCCCCACCTGTACGTTGCCGCGGCCCCCAACGACGGCCCCAGCACCACGGGAACCAATTGCCCCGGCAGCCCGGCCTCCAGCCCGAACGCGACCCTCCCCCCGCTTGCCGTGGGCAGGAAAAAGCCCGCGGCCAGCCCGTAGGAGAAATCGCCGGAGAGGAACACCTCCGCCCAAAATCGCTGCGGTGCCTCAAAACGGGCGGCCAATTGCCCGCGCCAGCGGTCGCGGAAGGCCCAGTCCGTGTCGGCCCGAAGCTCGAACTCCCAGAAATCGTGCACCCGCCGGAAGCCGAGCTGGCCCCGCCCGTGCAGCGACCTCCGGAGGCCGGGCGGGGTGCCGCCTGCCCCGAGCTGCTCGCTCACCAGCCTTCGCGCCGCCAGTGAACCGAACCAATATGACCGTTCGCCCCTCGCCTCGCTGCGGTAGGCAAGGCCCAGGTCGGCGTCGAACTGCGAGGCACGACGGGCATCGGCGGTCGGGAGGTTCGGGTCGGCCGCGTCCTGCACGTTGAAGCTGGCCGCGAGCGTGCTGAAAGCCCCGATGGCCGAGCCGCCAACCGCCAGCACGTCTTCGCCCGAGGGCGAGAACCCGTAGGCGTAGCTGCCGCCCACCGTCGTTTGGCGCAGGGGCCCCAGCCGCTCGTGACCGAGCCAGCCGCCGATGGCAATGCGCTGTTCGGTGAGATTTTTTGCGTACCACACCTCGTCGGACTGCGGCGCGCCAAAATCCGCCCTCACCCATTGTCTGTAGCTGCGGGCACCGGCCACCTGCCCCCCTCCGACCACGATCGAGGCCGGGTTCTGGGCGGGCGAGCCCTCAAGGAGCGGCGAAAAGAAGCCCGTCTGCTGGGCATCGGTTTCCCCCAAAAATAGGGAGAGGGACAGGGCCGCGAACAGCCCCCACGAGCGCAGGCCACGCTCGTTTTTTATAAAGAAACCATTCATTTTTAGAAAAATGCCGCCCTGCAACCAGCCGGGGAGGGGGCCTGGGGCGCGTTTGGAAGATCAGGTGGCAATCAGCAGCGACGACGAATAGTGCCTCTCCTCGCCCGCGAACGCGTCACCGTGTAGAAGTGAACCCCCCGTCGGGCGGGCGCTTGCCGCGTTGGTCGCGGCCCGCCCAGTCGTTTTTTTGTAAGCGGAGGTCTGGAAGGCAAACTGCCCCCAGCGGTCGAACCGTCAGCCAGCTCGGCACGCGGCCAGGCAGGCGTTGCCTAGGTCGAGGAGTCGTTGCGCGCGTCGCCGTTGGGCGAGAGGAAGTCGGGCAGCCACAGGCCGCAGCCGCCGCTCGGCCCCGGCCTTTGTTCGAAAACCTCCACCGCCGCGGCCGCCGCACAGCCGAGCGAGTCGACGGCCGCTGCCGTGAACTTGCGGGCGGTCGACCAGGATCTCCGGCCCCTTCGAGCTGGCCGGCTGCCATTCGATGACGGCGCAGCCGGTGCAATCGGCAACCAGTTTCACGGAATCGCCGGGGGCATATGACCTGGCCGCCGCCAGGCGAGAGGGCCGGTTGCGGGACGCTTCGCCCGCATCGTGTCGGCCGTCGCGCAGCCCGCCACGTTGACGGCCGTGAGGATGAAAAGGCCGGTCGAGTCTATTTCAAAAACGTCCTTTTTCGTGGCCCCGTCGAGCCACTGGCAGCCCGCGCACGGCGATCCGAGCAGCAGCGGCGGGTGGCAAACCACCGTGTCGGCGGGCATCGAGAAGACGGGCGCGGGCAGGTTTTTTATTGAAAAACTGTCCGTTCGGACGCAGCCGTCGGGGCCTGTGATTTTCACCCAAAGGGAATCGTCCGCCGTCAGCTGCCGCAAGGAGGATGTGCTGCCGTCCGACCAATGGAAGGAGAATCCCTGTTTGGTCAGGTCAATCGAAATGGGCCTCCCGCCGCAGGCTGCCGTGTCGGCCAAGGCCGGGACCGAATCGACCGCCGCCGCCACGACGCGGAGCGTGTCGAAAACCGCGCAGCCCCCGGCCGAGGTGGTTTTCACGGTGAAAACGCCGACCTTGCTGAAAAAACGGACGGCATCGTGGCTCCCGTCGGCCCAAGTGCAGGTGCAGCCGGGGCAGCCCGCGTCGGCTTTCACGAGGCTGTCGGCGCAGAGGCTGCGGGTTCCGAGCGGGGGGAGGCCGACGGTGGCCGCGTCTTTCACCAAAATCGAGTCTGCGTCGGTGCAGCCGCCCGGCGAGGTGACGGTGACGGCATAGGCACCCGCCGCGAGGACTGTTCGGGTCGAGGCGGTGGAGCTGTCGTCCCATTTCACCGAGCAAGCCGAGCAGGTCGTGGCGGTGAGCAAGACGGGCGCGGCCGAGCAGCGCACGGTGTCCGGCCCGAGGTCGGCGAGGCCGGAGGTGGTGACGGCGAGGAAGAGCGGCGGCAGGCCGATGCCGACGTCGTGCAGCGTCCCGCCCGGGTCGGCGACGCCCGCATAACTCAACGAATCGACCATCCAGGCGGTCGGGCCGGTTCCGGCCGTGCATTTCTTTGGCCGCAGGCTCAACTCGAGCACGGGGCCGCCTGACGTGAGCGAGATGGCGTTGAGCCAGAAAACGGTGAGGCTGGTGGCGGTCAGGACGGTGTCCGGCAGGTCGGCCAGGCGGTTCTTCCAACCGAGCAGTTCCCAGGCGGCGGTGTCTATTTCCACTTTAAAAATCAGTGCCTCGAGCGGCAAAGAGGAAGGTTGCGCCTCGATTTTCACGGAAACCGAGTCGCCGACGGCCACGCTGGGCGGTGCCGCGAAGTG
>JBGAWE010000387.1:0-2730 GCA_044227705.1 Saprospiraceae bacterium | reverse complement strand
CCCGGTTCACCTTGATGTTCACGTCGTCGGTCGCCGAACAGCCCGCCGAGTCGGCGACGGTCGCCTGATAGCGCACCGACTGGAACGGCATGACGAAGTCCGAAAGGCACTTCCCGCAACCGAGCGGCGGCTGCCAGTCGATCGTGGCGATTTGGGCGGGCTTGAGGTTGGTCAGCGCTTTCACCCAAACCGAGTCGCCAAGGAAGATTTCAACGTCCGGCCCGAGGTTCAAAGTGACCGGCGGTGGCTGGAGGATGGTGACGCTCGTCGCCAGTTGGCAGCCGAGCGCGTCGGTCAGCGAGATGTTGTAAATACCCGCTGGAAGGTTGGTGAAATCGTTGCTGGAGGCCGGTTTTCCGTCGAAAAGGATGGAAAACGGCATCGTTCCCCCTTTGATCGAGTCAATCGAGATGGCCCCGTTCGACTCGCCAAAGCAGCGCACGTTCTCTTTTTGGGTGAAAAAAGCTGTCGGCACTGATGGGTCGTTTTCGACGATGGCGGTCGCAGATTTGGTGCAGCCGTTCGATTTGTTCGTTACCAAAATCTGGTAGTTGCCCGCTTTTGTGGCCACCGCGTTGATGCCCGTCGCGCTGCCCGAAATCTGCCCAGTGGCTGTCGTCCACAGGTAGGTGAATTCGATGCCGACCGAGCTTCCGGCCCCGCTGACCGGCACCTCGGTCGTGTTGCAGTCCAGTTTTTCATTGACCGAGGCGACGGCGGTCGGCGGCTGCCGGTCGTCTAAAACATTGACAGTCAATGGCTTGGTGCAGCCGTTCGCCGCCGTGATGGTGACAGTGTAGGCTCCCGGGACGGTCGCCGTGAGGGTCGGCCCGGTGCCGGTGGTGCCGCCCGGCCCGGCCCATTTGAACGCCACGCCCGGGGTCGAGCTGATGACCGACACCTGGCCTTGCCCGTTGTTGAAACAGGTCAGCGTGTCGCCCGTCGCCGAGCCGGTCGGCGTGGCCCCGTCGTCGGCGACGTTGACGGCGGCAGTGGCCGTGCAGCCGTTCGGGGCGGTGACGGTCACGTTGTAAGTGCCTGATTGCGAGACTTTTGGGTTCGATTTTTTCTCGTCGCCGCTTTTGACGGCTGGGCCTGACCAGAGATAGGTGGCCAGCGGGTCGGAGCAATTCGCCGAAATCTGCCCGGAGGGGCTGGTGCAGGTCAGCGTGATGGTCGTCGTGGTGAAAACGGGCGGCGCCGTGTCGCTGAAGACCACCACCACGTCCTCCGCCGTGCAGCCCGTCGCTGAGTTCGTTACGGTGATTTTATAGGTTCCGGCTTGGCCGATGGTCGGGGATTGTTGCGCCATGTTCGCGCCGGTAATGCCGGGGCCACTCCATTTGAAGGTAAAATTCAAACCGGCCGACGAGCCGCTCCCGTCGAGCAAAACCGAGGTGATCGCGCATGTCAATGTCTTGTCCGGCCCGGCGGCGGCGGTCGGGAGGTTTTGGTCTTTCGAGACAGTCGCGCCGTCGGTCGCCGAGCAGCCGTTGGCCGTGTTTTGAATAGTCAACAGATAGGAGCCCGGCACGGAGACCACCGGTTTGGTTTGGTTTTGAATGGGCGGCGTGATGCCCGGCCCGCTCCACGTGAGGGTGAAATTGGCTCCGCTGCTCGATGCCGAGCCGTCGAGTGTGAATGTCGGCGAGGTGCACGAAATCAGCCCGTCCAGCCCGGCCGAGGCTTTCGGACGGATGGTGTCGATGGTGACGGTTACCATGTCGGCGGCCGTGCAGCCGCTCGTTTTGTCGGTCAATTTCAAGGTGAAAACACCCGGCGCGCTGACAGTCGGCATCGGTGAATTGGCAGGCTGGGGCCCGACGCCTGGCCCCGACCAGAGGTAATCGGCAGTTGCCGCTGGCGATGAAGAAGAGCCGTCGAGCGAGACTGTCGTGGTCGCGCAAGTCAGGGTTCTGTCCGGCCCGGCCGCTGCGACGGGGATTGTTTTGTTCAATAGGACCTGCACTGTGTCGGCCGATTCGCAGCCGTTTTGAGTGTTTTTCACCTTAATGATATAGGTGCCGGGCTGCGCGATGGCAGGCGACGATTGGCCCATGTTCCCCGCGTTGATGTCTGGGCCGCTCCATGTTTTTGTAAAGTTCGGCCCCGAGCTCGACGCGCTCCCGTCGAGCGTGGCGGTCGGGTTTAGGCAGGTCAGTGTCCGGTCGGGGCCTGCGGACGCGACGGGTTTCCCCGCGTCGAGCTTCACCTCCATCTGGTCGGTCGCCGTGCAGCCGCTGACCGTATCGAGGGCCGTCAGTTCATAAACCCCCGGCAGGCTGACGGTCGGCGACTTGATGTTCGCCTCGGCTGGTAGGATGCCCGGACCTGTCCACGAATAGAAGACGGCAGGCCCCGTCGAGCTGCCGCCGGACAGGATTTTCACGGAACCGGTGTTGCAGTCGATGGTCAAATCCGGCCCGGCGGAGGCAATTGGCGAACCCGTTAGGTCGCTGACGGCCACGAGGTCGGTTTTCGTGCAGTTGCCGAGTATGACGGTAAGCAGATAGACGCCTGGTTTCGTCACGTTGAAAATCGGGCCGCTGCCGTTCTGCGGGCCGCTCCATTGGTACGAAATCGCCGCGCCCGACGTCGAACCCGCGCTCGAGAGTGGCGCGATTGCGTTGTTTTTGCAGGTCAAATACTGGTCTGGTCCCGCGTTCGCCACGAGCGGGTTCACCGCGATGCCGACTTCGGCCACGTCGATGGATTTGCAGTTGTTCGAAG
>JBGAWE010000386.1:0-2738 GCA_044227705.1 Saprospiraceae bacterium | reverse complement strand
CTCCTCGCGCGAGCGGAAACTGCTCGAAGCCGCTGCGCACGGCTGCCCGGTGAGCCGCAGCCTTTCTGCCGATTTGGAGGAAAAATTGGAGATAATCTGGCCCGATTGAGCCAAAACTCACTGAGCGAAGGCCGCGACCGGCGCATCCTTTTTCAAGTAAGGCCGAAGCTGTCCCCACGGGATGACCACCGTCGGCTGCCCGCAAACGGGGCTGAACCGCGTCGAAAAAGCCAGCCCCTCGCGCCGCAGCGTGCGAAGGTTGAACGGCTCTTTTTCCACCCATTTTTTGAAAAATTCGTCGCCGGAGGCGGCTGCAAGCGCGGCCTTTTCCTTCTGCAGGACCGGCTCGACGAACCGCGCAAAGTCGAACGAGCCGATGAACATCTCCTCCGGCCGCACGTCGTGGCCGGTCTCGAGGTCGAAGTTGAAGGCCTCGCTGCTCGTCAGCCCCGCCTCGTCGATGCCCTCGAAGTGGAGGATTCCGCAAAAAAGCCGCTCGTTCCAAATGACCACGTCGGCCCAGCCGGTGGCCCGCTGGCTGGCGCGGAGGGCGGGGTTGGGGGCCGTTTTTTGGGCCTCGCGGCGGTCGCGGCAGCGGTTCATCCAGTCGGCGGCGCGTTTTTCAAACCACTCGTTGACCGTCCCGTTTTTCGTCCGGGGATAGATGGCATCGAAGCTCGCCACATAGTCGGCCCACTCGGCGCAGCCCGCGTCGAAGGCTTCTATCTGCCTGAAAATCAACTGGTTGGAGGCCGCGCCGTGAAAGAGCTTGGCGGGCTGCGAGTCGCCGCCTTCCTCTAGTTTGCCGGTCAGCACGTCGGGTTCGGCGGGGTTCGTCCCTTTTACAATCAGCCTGAACTCGCCCGTCGGCTTCGCCTCGCCGATGAGCGGGAAGCTGCCCTTCTTCTCGGGCAGAAAGAGCGTCCCGCGCAGCGCGCCGCCGGTCGAGCGCAGGAGGGTCAGCTCGGTCGCCTGGCCGCTTCGGGTGGCCTCGTAGCGGCGCAGCCATTTCCCCTTTCCGCAATCGGAGGTCTGGCGGTCTGGCTGGTCGCTCTCGGTCGCGTCGAGGCGCATGGCGGTCGTGGCGGCGGCGTTGACCCACTCGGCGCGGAGGCCGCCCTTTTCGAGCTTGCCGACGAGCTTTCCGCTGGTCTGGCCCTTGTCGTCGAGTTCTTTCAACTGAAACTCGGCCCCGTTGAGCTGCCCGTCGAGGCGGAACTTGACGTGGCTCTCGATGTACTCCATCGAGCCGCGCAGGTCTTTTCCGTCGGTTCCGAGGGCAAGGAGGACGTCGTTCAGCTCATCGAGGCGGCCCCGGAATATTTTTACCCAAAGCACCTTGTCGGGGTTCTTGAACTGCTGTTTGACAGCGGCCTCGACCTCGGCCTTCGTTTGCGCGAGGGCCGTCGTTTTTGCAAAAAGGAGCAGGCAAAGGGCTGGGAGGAATCGGCTCATGGCAGTTTTGGACGGTTGGATGATTTGACTTACAAACGGTTGGCACACGGATGAACACGGATTCGATACGGATATTATCGCTTCCAAATTCCGTGTCCGACTCGTGTCCGTCCGTGCGCCATAAAACGCTCACGGCACGGCCACCGTGTTGACGATGCGCGTGATGATTTCCTCCTGTGTGATGTTCTCCGCCTCCGCCTCGTAGGTCAGGCCGATGCGGTGGCGCAGCACGTCGTGGCATACGGAGCGCACGTCGTCGGGGACGACATAGCCCCTTTTTTTCAAAAAAGCCTGCGCCCGCGCCGCCATCGCCAGCGAGATGCTGGCCCGGGGCGAGCCGCCGAACTGGATGAGCGGGATGAGCTGCCGCAGCCCCGCCTCGGCCGGATGCCGAGTGGCGAAGACGAGGTCGAGGATGTACCGCTCGATTTTCTCGTCCATGTAGATTTTTTGCAGAGCCTGCCGCGCCTTCATGATTTCGCCCGGCGTGACGACCGGCCGCACCGCCATCCACTCCTCGCCCGAGAGGTTGCGGCGGACGATTTCCTGCTCCTCGTCCTTCGTCGGGTAGCCGATTTTCACCTTAAGGAGGAAGCGGTCGATTTGCGCCTCGGGCAGCGGGTAGGTCCCTTCCTGCTCGATGGGGTTCTGCGTGGCGAGGACGAGGAAGGGTTCCTCAAGTTGAAAAGTCTCCGTCCCGATGGTCACCTGCCTTTCCTGCATGACTTCGAGGAGCGCTGACTGGACCTTCGCCGGGGCGCGGTTTATCTCGTCGGCAAGGACGAAATTGGAGAAGATGGGGCCTTTCCTGACCGAAAAGCTCTGCTTCGCCGGGTTGAAGATCATAGTCCCGACGACGTCGGCGGGCAGCAAATCGGGCGTGAACTGGATGCGGCTGAAACCGGCGGCGACGGCCTTCGCCAGCGTCTTGATGGCGAGCGTTTTAGCCAGTCCCGGCATCCCTTCGAGCAAAACGTGGCCGCGCGTCAGCAGACCGATGAGCAACTGGTCGACCATGTGCTGCTGGCCGACGATGACGTGGGCGGTCTCCTCGCGCAGGCGGTCGAGGAACTGGGCCTCGCGGGCGATTTCTTGGTTGAGCTGTTCGATGTCCGTGTGGGTCATTTTTTTGAGGAATCGAGGAATTGATTGAAACGGGGGCAAAGAACCGCAAATCGGCCGGGCAAAGCCAGCGGGTTTTGAAAAATCGGGGGATGTTTAGCCCCGATATTTTCTCAAAAAAGTCTTCGACAAAATGAGCCAACCAACTCGCGGCGCCGCCC
>JBGAWE010000050.1:0-25283 GCA_044227705.1 Saprospiraceae bacterium | reverse complement strand
CAGCCAGAACTTGAGCGAGACCGACCAGTTGGCCGAATACCGGACGGCTTTCAAGGTTCCAACTTTCACCATTGCCGTCGACAACTCGTCGCCGCCGTCGCGGGTCGGCGACTGCTTTGCGAGGCGCGTCGTCGTGGCGAACTCGGCTTTGGAAGGTTTCGCCGATTCAGTTTTGTACACAGATTTGTTGGGCAATGGAATTGCCCTTAAAAAACTTTATGTAGGTGGGTTGGAAATTCCATTTACAAAAACCGCCGTTGGCGACGACACCCTCATCACCGCCGTCATCTGGGGTTCGTGGATTGCGACGGCCAAAATTGGCAACTCCCCCGGTGACGGAGACGTGTTCCTCGACCCCAACGAGAGCCTCACCATCCGCGAGGACATATGCATGGTCAACTGCACCGGCTCGCGGCTTTCAGACCACTCGGCGGCGTGGGGCTGCTAGGGCGCTTTTTGTAACACCGTACATGCTGACGGCTACGCGCAAATCGGGCAGGGCCAGCCGAACGCCCTCATCACGAACGTCACGCAGAACAACCCGAAGGTCGGCTACTGCAAGTCGGGCATCAACGTGATTCGGTACAAAAACACGGGGCAGGTCATCGACCCCGGCTTCGCCGACATGGTGAACGTCTCGGTCAACCTCGGCATGGGGCCGATGAACCAGTTGAACTTTCAGGGCTTTGCCGCCGACTCGATGACGATTGCAGGGAAGCCGGTTTCGCCGCTTTCGAACACCATCAACCTCGACAACAACCCGATTTTCAATGCCGACCCCGACGGGCCGGGCGCTGGCCTCGCCGACGTGGATGGCGACGGTTTTTATGACGACCTGCCCGCCGATGCCCAGTTCGACGTGCAGGTTTTCGATTTCGACCTGCCTTCGTGCGCACGACGATGCAGGACAGCATTTGCTTGAACGAGTACAACGCCAGTTGGAACACGATTTTGGGATACACCGACCCGTGCAAGATCAAGCAGGCAAAGAGCCTTTCCAACTTCGGCAGCATCCAAAACTCGAACGAGGATTACGTCAACTGCTCCGACCCCGACGCATATGTGAACGACACGTTTCAAATCATGCACGTCGAGACGCGCGGCGTTCGCGGGTTTGAAAAGGAGTGCAGCGACCAAGAGAGGCTCTATGTCTACGTCATCCCGCCGCCGGGCGTGATTGCGCAACCGGGGGCCTTCGAGATTTTCAAGAACAACTCGACGACCTCTTTGACACAGCTTTCCTTCGAGCAAAAAGGGGACACGGTCTGGACGTATTGGGACGCGAGCGACAAGTTTGTCGGTGGCAAGTACGACATCCGCATCAAGTTCATCCCGAACTGCTCGGCCGAGCCGGGGCGCATCGATATTCGATGGTTCGGTCAATGCCCGCCCTGCGGCTGCAACCACCTTTGGTATTGCGAAAGATTCACGGGCCGCAGTTCCACCGCGACGACCCGCCCTGCCCAGGTGCGCCTATTTGCCAAATCGGGACGGCGACCACCTTTCGGATGCGAACCGGACGACTTTCGGCTGGCAAGACCTCGACTATACCATCCCGTTCAACCCGGCGGAGGCCAACAAAAAGTCGCCATCCCTGCGACATCCCTCGTGCGGATGCAGGTGCTGTCAATCGTCAGGCGGCGCTGCCGCTGACGGACAGCCTCGGCGCCATCATCCGGTACGACAACGTGGACAAAATCAAAGACACGGCCCTCATTTTCGACTTCAAAGCGGGCGTCCTGCAAATCAGAAAGGGCGGGGCGCTCTATCAATGCCCGGTCGATTCGTCGATGCTGACGATTGAAAAAACGGACTCGACGAAGGTCATGCGTTTGACTTCGCCCATTGCATGGACAGTTTGAAACTGACCCTGACGGCGGGCGACTCGGTGAATTTCTATGCCGACATGAGCCTCAACCCCGATGGGCCTTACATCAGAATTTCCGGAAAATCCCGCTGTTCAGAGGTTGGACTTTCGCCACCATCAACTCGACCGACTACACCTGCGACAACTACGGAGAGAACTTCATCGTCGGCAAAAACCCGACGGCCTTCGCCCAACCGGGCGGTTCGGACTTCCCAAAAGGCTGCTCGAACACGCCACTTCAATACCGGTTGCTGACCATAAACAATGGATTTATGGACTACTTCGGCCTCGAATACCGGCAGGCGGCGAAGATTGACAGCATCAGCTTCGACTGACCCGGAATTGCTGAACCGCTTTCAGGACATCGCTTTTGAGGTGAGCATCCCCGGCCACCCGGTATTCGACAACGCCTTTTTCCCCGTCCCGCCCTTTTCGGCGAGCGACAACGGGCACTACGTTGCGCATTTCGACACTTTGACCCGCGTCCCGTCGCTGAACCTCGTTCAGAACTATGCCTTCAACTATCGAATCAAGCTCACGCCGACCTGCGAGAGCGAGTTCGGCAGCTCTGACTTGAACAACTTCTTCAAGCTCGAACCGAAGATCCACTACCACGACCGATTTTATGCGTCGAACATCGGCGACGGCTCCTGCGTGCTGAACAAGACGGACGGCATCGCCCAAAATTTGAGCTACACCGACCGGCCGATTTTCGACTTCGAGGCGGTGACGAACCCGAACATTTTGATCGGCACCGACACGGCGGTCTGGGACATCAAGCAGTGCAACATTTCCACAAAATCGGATGCGTTGCTCACCTGGCTGTCAACAACTTACGACTCTACGGAGCTTGAGGTCGTCGCCATTCAGGAGGTCTCCAACCCGAACGCGATTGTGGATTTCGCGATCACTGGCTTCGGCCCGGGGAAGAAGTTCGCCATCACGCCGAGCCTCTACAAAAACTCTCCGACAAACCTGCCGGACGATTTGCAACACCATCCGCATCAAGGCGAAGGCGAAAAAGTGCGGAACCTCCAACGTTGCGCTGCACATGGGCTGGAACTGCGCCGACTTCCCCGACTTCCCGTGGACGCCCGACCTCTACCCGCCCTGCGCCGACGACACGATGACCATCTCGGTGACGACGCTCGACCCGTCGCTCGACGCGACGATCGTCAACCAGCCGCCGCAGTTCGCCGACGTTTGCGACACGATTCCGCTCGAATTTTTGGTGAGAAACACCGGGCAAGGGACGAGCTACACGAACACGACAGAGTTCACCATTCCGCTGGCCGGGGCCACTTTGCTGCCCGGCTCGATTGAGGTCGCGTGGCCGTCGAGCGCGGCCTTCCACCCGGTCTACGGGCAGCCGACGTTCGTCGGGACTTCGCCTCGCGGCAAAAATACCAGTACATCGGCTTCTCGCTTCTCGACGCGACGCTCGCCGCGCAGGGCCTGCCGGGCTTCGACCCGCTCAATCCAGACTCGACGAACGAATTCATCCTGAAAATTAAGTTCATCACTGACTGCGACTTCCGAACCGGCACCTATAGCTTCTACGCCACGAACGGCAAGAAGGTCTGCGACGAGCCGACCAACAAGGAGACCGGCGAGAGCCTGCCCATATATTTCAACGGCCTCACGCCGCCGTCGGACAAGATTTTCGACGTGGACTTGCAGGCCGGGGCCATCTCGGCGGGCAGCGGCTCGTCGACGATTCAGGCCGTCGTTTGGAACAAGGGATCGACCCCGACCGACCAGTTCGACAAGGTTCAAGTGAAGCTGCCGAGCGGCGTTAACTACTCGCCCGGCTCCGCCGTCGGAGTGAAACCGGTCGGTTGGACACCGGGGAACCCGACCATCGAGCAGGTTGGGCCGGTTCGAGATTTTGACTTGGATGCTGCCGGTCGGGATGATTCTCGACGACACGGCGCGGGTTTCTTTCACCGCTGCCGGTCAGGGCATCGCCTGCGGAACGCCGCTCGAAGCGGGGATTTCAACCGTCCGTTTGACCGACGCGAACTGCACGGCGCAGAACAAAACCTGCCAAATGGCGGTCATCACGACGGAGGGCGGCGAAAAGTTCATCGAAATCCTCGTCGGCGACGAGGGGAACTTTGCCAGCTCCGATGTCTCGATTTGCGCGAACGGGTTGGCGCAGCTTTCGGCCAACGGCTATTTCACTCAAATTGAATGGGTGCCCGCCGACTATCTCTCGGATGCTTTCGTCCCAAATCCAATTGCCTCTCCGCCTGTAACGACGACGTTCACGGTCAACGCTACGGACGGGAGTGGCTGTTTGAAAATCGACCATGTGACGGTGACCGTCGAGCCGATGCCGGAAATCGCGGCGGCCATGAAAGACGCTGGCTGCGGGCTGGCGAATGGCCAAGTCACGCTGATGGTCTCGGGCGGCAGCGGCAGCTGATCCCCTGGTCGCCTGCCGTGACGACCACCAACCAGACCCGGCGACCCTCTCGCCCGGCGACTACGCGGTGACGGTGACGGACGCCGCTTCGGGTTGCTCGATGACCGACGTGTTCTCCATCATGCAGTTCGCGGGGAACATCGTGGTCAGGCTGTCGGGCGACGGCGGCCTCGTCGATGCAACCCGCAGGCCGGCTCTATTTTGCAAACGTGACGGGCGGCTCTGGCACCTACAACATCGTCTGGTTCGGCCCCTCGACGGCTCGGCGCACGGCGTGGCCGGGCCCAAATTCACTATAAACAACTTGTTTTCAGGGAGTTACGACATCACAGTTTTTGACAAGACAGGCTGCGCCGTCGTCGGAGACCATTTTCGTTCCGCTCGACATCGTCAACAATTTGACCCTCATCGCGACCGGCACTCCTGACACGACCTGCTGCGGCGGCGCTGGAACGGTCCACGTCGTCGCTTCGGGCGGGAACGGCGTTTACACCTACAAATGGTCGCCCGCAGTGAGCAACTCGACGATGGCGGCCGGGCTGGCACCGGGCATTTATTCCATCACAGTGACCGACGGTAACGGGCTGACGGCCGTCGCCTCGGCGATGGTCGAGGACGCTGATGATGTGCCGGATGTAATTTACGAGCCGTCGGGCATCGAGGCACTCTGCCTACCCATCCCGTTCATCCTCCACGACGACGTGGGGCTGGCGGTCAACGGCGTGCCGTACACGGGTCCGTTCGGGCATTGCGACCTCGGCGGTCGTCTACTACGGCCACCCGGTTTTGTGAAGGGATATGGGTACGCGGACCGTACCGCCTCGACAACTGGAGCTGCAACGGGATGCCACTGTCGAACATCATCTTCAACGACGCATCGAGAGCTGGCCGACATCATGAACTTCGCCGACCCATTCGGCTATTGGGTCATCGACCCGGACACGAAGGCCATCTACGGCGGCGACATCGACCAAGTGGTCTACGGGCAGATGAAAATCACGCACCTTAAGAGCCACATCCCGTACATCATCGGGGTGAACTACACGCAGTTCGCCTATGGGACGGGAATCATGTCAGCTATGGCTGGTATCTTTCCATCACGGCCTACGACAAGCGGTCTCTGTGTTTGACATGGCGTTATCATCTTCTCAACCGTGGTGGACACCGCAAGGAGCAGTGGCGACGATGTGGACGGTACCGAGGACCTGACGCCTCGACGCTCACCTGCGTCCCGGACGGACTCCATCAAGTTCTTCCTCGACCGGAAGCACCAGCTCTTTGACAAGTCCGCCTGCAACGGCGGGCTGGGGACGAACCTGCATTTCAACCTCACGGCCGGCCTGCACGAGCTGATAATCTTCGACCTCCGGCACGACCGCCTCTGCGCCGACACGACGGCCCTGCTCGGCTACGATTTCTTGCCGACGCCGCAGACCTTCTTCCTGCAGACGGCGCCCGACAGCACGTTGACGCAGCTCTGCGTGGACACGAGCCAGTTCTACGGCCCGGCGCAAAGCCTGATTTTCGCCGAGCCGCCGCTCAACGGCTCGACCTCGGCGGCCTCGCCGGGCAACTGCTTCGACTACGCGCCCGCGCCGAGCTTCTTCGGCCACGACTCGATGACGGTGATTTTAAAGGACTCTTGGGGCATCGCCGACACGACGTATTTCAAGATTTTCGTGAAAAGCCCGACAGTCACCACCGACTACTATTACCTCACGACGCCGTTCAACACGCCCATCCAGAACATCTGTGCCATCGTCAACGAGATAGCCGCGACGGGCCTCAACCTCGCTGTTTGCGACGCGCCGAGCAACGGAACGATGACGATTCAAGAAACAGCTGTTCGACTTACACTCCGAACACCGGCTTCTGGGGCCTCGACACGACCTGCATCGTGCTCTGCAACAATGTCGGCCAGTGCGACGACGCGCATCTACATCACAGTCCTCCCGCCCGGCGGCTCCAGCATCGACACCATCAACATAACCACGACGGTGAACACGGCGGTGACGAACTGCTTCCCGTTCACCCTGCCGGGGACGGCGGTCAGCTTCGCCTTCTGCGGCCAGCCGCTCAACGGCTCCGTCACCGGGGTGCAGGGCAACCCCGCCTGCGTGACCTACACGCCAAACAACGGCTTCATCGGAAACGACGAGTTCTGCGTGGAAATCTGCACCGCCTTCGGTGACGCCGACCACGACGATTTTCAACGTGACGGTCCGCCCGTTGCGCCGCCCGCCATCACGAAGGACTCGATATTTGGCGCGACCGACGAGAACACGCCAACCGAGCCCGTTGTCCGTCAACGACGCAAATCGGCGAGGCCTTCACTTCGCTTTGCAGCACCATCTCGAACGGGACCATCACGCTGCCGAAAATGCGCGGTCTTCGACCCGTCGCCCGGTTTTGTGGAGGACGACGCAGTTCTGCCTCCTGGTCTGCAACTCGGACGGGCTGCGACACGTCGATTGTGTTCGTGACCGTCCAGCCGCCCATTGCCGCCAGTTTTGACGGTTGACACGATTTACATCACCACGCCTTTCGAGACGGAGACCGGCCCGATTTGCCCCGACCCCGGCCAGTTGACCGGTGGCAACATCGGCATCGCCCTCTGCGCCCCGGCGGTCAACGGGACGACCAGTTTCGCGGTGAACAACTGCATGACGTTCACCCCGGCGACCGGCTTTGTCGGCACGGTCGAGCTTTGCGTCCAGCTTTGCGACAACACCGGGGCCTGCCATTCGACGGTTGTTTTCGTCACCGTGCAACCGCCCGTTGGGCCGCCGCCGATTACGAAGGACACGGTTTACATCACCACAAACTTCGAGACGGCGACCAACCCCGTCTGCCCCTCGACGGCGCGATTGCCGGTCGGCCAGCCGCTGACCATCAGCCTTTGCAACCTCACGGTCTTGGGCGGAACGGTCGATTTCACGGCCGGGAACTGCGCCGTCTTTGCCCCCGCAACCGGGTTTGTCGGGACGACCAATTTCTGCGTCACCCTCTGCACGGCTGGCGGGGTTTGCGATACGACGATTGTCTTCGTGACCGTCCTCCCGCCCGTCCAGCCGCCGGTGTTGACAACGGACACCATCAAGATTTCGACCCTGATTGACACGCCGACCGCGCAGGTTTGTCTCGACACGACGGAACTGCCGGGCCTGTTGTCGAGCATTTCGCTCTGCTCCGCGCTACCGTCGGGCAACGTCCTGTTCACCCAAAACCAATGTCTGGTTTTCACCCCGGCCAACGGGTTCACCGGCCTCGTCTCGTTCTGCGTCCTGATCTGCGACAACACCGGTGTTTGCGACACGACCATCGTCGAGGTGACGGTCGACCAAACCCCGCCGCCGCCGGTTTTGACCATAGACACCATCCAGATTTTCACCCTGCTGGACACGCCGTCGGCCACCACTTGCATAGACACGACCGAGCTTCCGGGCAATGTTTCGAGCTTCTCCCTTTGCAGCCAACCAACCAACGGGACGGCGCAACTCGTTCAGAATCAATGCCTTGTGTTCACCCCGGCCGCTGGTTTCATCGGTCAGGACACCTTCTGCGTCGTCATCGCTGGTTTGAGGACTGCGACACGACCATCGTCGTGGTTACGGTCAGCCCGGTGCCGCCGGTCACCATCGGCCCCATCAAGGTTTCGACCCTGTTTGACACGCCGACCGCTTCATTTGCGTGGACACGACCGAGCTCAAGGTCGACCCTGCAATGTTTGCGTGGACACGACCGAGCTTCTCCCTTTGCAGCCAACCAACCAACGGGACGGCGCAACTCGTTCAGAATCAATGCCTTGTGTTCACCCCGGCCTCCGGTTTCTCGGGCAGGACACCTTCTGTGTCGTCATCTGCAACAACGCGGAGGCTGCGACACGACCATCGTCGTGGTGACGGTCAGCCCGGTGCCGCCGGTCGTTTTGACCATCGACACCATCAGGTTTCGACCCTGATTGACACGCCGACCGCTTCGATTTGCGTGGACACGACCGAGCTTCCGGGCAATGTTTCGAGCTTCTCCCTTTGCAGCCAACCAACCAACGGGACGGCGCAACTCGTTCAGAATCAATGCCTTGTGTTCACCCCGGCCGCTGGTTTCATCGGGCAGGACACCTTCTGTGTCGTCATCTGCAACAACACCGAGGACTGCGACACGTCCATCGTCGTCGTCACGGTCGCGCCGGTCCAGCCGCCCGTCGTCACTAAGGACACCGTGAATTTGACCTTGGTTGAAAACACCGTCAGCACGCCTTTCTGCCTCGATTTGAGCCAGTTGCCGGGGCCGCTCACGAGCCTCGATTTCTGCACCCCGCCTGCAAACGGCGACATCACGCCATCGGGTGGCAACTGCTTCATCTACACGCCGAACCCCGATTTCGTGGGGAGCGACGCGGCTTGCATCCTCTTTTGCAGCGGCGCGGTCTGCGACACGACCATCATCCTCGTGACGGTCGCGCCCGCGCCGGGGCCAACGGTCGACACGGTCTTCGCCACGATTGCGCAAGACTCAATCTTTATGTTCTGCCTCGACAGCAGCCAGCTCAACACGGGCATCGAGGGCATCGCCGTCTGCGGAAGCCCGTCGGCTGGGCAGATTTCGTTGCTCACGCCGCCCTGTTTCCAGTACCAGCCGAACCCGAGCTTCCTCGGCGAGGTCGATTTCTGCATGGTCGCCTGCGACTCTACGGGGGTTTGCGACACGACGATTTTCGTCATCACCGTCGTGAAAGACAGCACGCCGCCGCCGCCCGCGCCCGACTCGCTTTACCTGGCGACCGACGTGAACACGCCAATCACCGGCTGCGCTGACCTGTCGATGCTGTCTGGCGGCCTCGATTTCATCGGGCTTTGCAGCGACCCGGCGAACGGGCAGGTCGGCTTCCAGCCGGGCAACCCGTGCTTCAACTACACGCCCGCGCAAGACTTCGTCGGCCTCGACAGCTTCTGCGTCGTCGCCTGCAACGGCTCAGGGGTCTGCGACACGACTTTCGTCTGGGTCCTCGTGAACACGCCGACGGACACGACGGGCAACTACAATTCGAGCATCGACACGGTTTACGTCTCTACGCCGCAGGACTCGACCATCGGCAGCATCTGTTTCAACTGGGACAACCTGACCGGCCCGCCATCCACCATCGGCTTCTGCGGCCTGGCGGTGAACGGCTCGATCGACTTCCTCGCCAGCCTCTGCGTGACGTATTCTCCCGTCACCGGTTTCGTGGGAATCGACCAGTTCTGTGTCTCGGCCTGCGACTCGACGGGCAATTGCGACACGACAATCGTGGTCGTGCTGGTCTACCCTCCGTCGCCGCCGGCCGGGCCGGAAATCGACACGATTCACGTCGATGTGCCTTTTGAAACGCCGTCGCAGCTCGTCTGCCTCGACCTTTCGGAAATCGGCGGCTCGGCGACGAGCTTGAGCTTCTGCGGCCTGCCCGTCAATGGCGATTTAGTGCAAAACAGCGGTTTCTGCCTGATTTACACCCCCGATTCGGCTTTCATAGGGAATGACACGGCCTGCGTCGTGGTCTGTAACGGGACGGTTTGCGACACCACAATTCTCGTTTTCACCGTATCGCCGCCGACCTCGGTTGACTGCGGGATCCTGCCCGTCGGCCCGCTCGAAATCTTTGTCGACACGGGCGATTCGGCCACGCTCTGCCTCAACCTGCCGCTCGACCAAGTGCCGCTCTACCAGTTCCTCGACAACGGCCTCCCCTACTCGACAGGCTTCGCGGGCTGCAACTTCGACTCGATGCTGGCCTACACCTATTTCACGGTGCCCGGCCTCCGGGCAGTCGGGCCGTACAACCTCGACAAGTGGACGGTGGACGGCGTGGTGTTCAGCGGCAACTTCCCCAACATCAAGGCGCTCGTCGACAGCATGAACGTCTGGGACGCGGGCTGCAACTGGTTCCTCGACCCAACGACTTTGACGATTCGCGGCGGCTGTTTCGGCAAGAACTACGGCAATATGCAAGTGACCCAATTGTCGACATTGGGCGTGGCTGTTATCGAGCTGAATCTCTTTTTGAATCCAATGGGTTCACAGATTTTCTTGTTGCCCGGCGAGCATGAAATCGTGGTCAACGGCCCCGGCTGTTCCGACACCTTATTGGTAAACGTCTTGATCAACCCGCAAATACAGATAGACACAGTTGTGTTTGTCGGGAATACGGATACGATCTGTCTGTCTGATTACGGCTTCACTGATATTGATTCCGTGTTTGTCGACCTTTGTCCGACACAAAACGGAACCAATGTTGATTTCCAATTCGACAGTCTGACCAATTGCTTGATCTACACAGGCCAATCAGTCGGCGTGGACACGTTCTGCCTGCAAGTCTGTGAAAATGACACTTGCACATTGATAAGTGTGTTTGTCACGTCAATCCAGCCGGTTCCGTGCGCAGACTTTTTGGGCACAGACTCGTTGACATTGAACAGTCAAACTTGCGACACGGCCAATGTGATAGCCTGCACCAACTTGGCTTTCCTCATGGCGCAGAACTATCTGGTTTTGGACAACAACAAACCCGTCGGTCTAACAAAATGCCCGCCCGACCAGAACGGCATCCAAAATGTCGGCGTGATTCTGACCTCGATCGGTGAGCATGAAATCATTTTCAACAACCCAGTGAACGGATGTCGCGACACGCTTAACGTCTCGGTTCTCTGTCCAAAACCGGTGGCCGATTTGGTCGACACTGTCTTTGTCGGGCAAACAGATTCGACCTGTTTCGGGGGCAACGGCGTGGCCTCGATAGAGAACATCTGCCCGGATTTGAGCGGCCAATTGGTCAGTTTCACAATAGACACGACCAATTTCTGCGTGATTTACACCGGCCTCGCCGTCGGGACGGAGACAGCCTGCATCGTGGTCTGCGACAGCCTCGGCGTTTGCGACACCGTCAATCTGGCCGTTACGGTCATCCCGCAGGACACGTCGTCGAACAACAAGCCGCCCGTCGCCGTCGACGACCTCGTGAACACATCGACCAACCAAACGGTGACCATCACGGTGCTCGACAACGACACTTTGAACGGGCCACTCACCTCGCTGAAAATCCTGCAGCAACCGCCGCACGGCATCGCCATCATGCAGGGCGTCACGATAGTCTATAAACCCAATCAAGACTATTGCGATTCACAGACGCCGGACAGTCTTCTCTATGAAATCTGCAACCCCTACGGCTGCGACACGGCTTGGGTTTATATCCTCGTGAAGTGCAAGGAGATTGTGATTTACAACGGCCTTTCGCCCAATGACGATGGTATGAACGACGTCTTTCAGATTGACGGCGTGGACCTCTTCCCCGACAACGACCTCACTGTTTTCAACCGCTGGGGCAACGAAGTCTACAAGACGAAGGGCTACAAGAGCGACTGGCATGGCACCTTCGAGGGCAAGACGCTGCCGGACGGGGTCTATTTCTACATCTTCCACGACGGCCTCGGGCGCGAGTGGAGCGGACATCTGGTGATTTTCAGGTGAGCGGTTTTTGAAATTGAAAAAGGCTCGGCGGTGGTTCCGTCGAGCCTTTTTTGGTTCGGCTTGGCATTTCCGCGACCGTCTTCTCAATCAAACCTCGTCAAATCGAACGTAGCGACGAGGGCAAGGAGCTTGTCGCCATACCGCTTGTCGGTCGCGTAGCCGGCTTGGGAGAGGCCGTGCGCCCAGCCTTCCACGTCGGTTTTTTCCAGTTCAAAAAGGGAGGCATATCTCTTGCTCGACCGTAAAAACTGGCTGTGCGCCCGAAAGCTGCCCCATGCAGAGGGGTATTTCACAAAAAAATCCTTGTGCGTGTCGTCGGTGAAGTTGAGGCAGTGGCCCTTGCGGCAAGTGCGCGAGAAGCACTTGATGCCGAAATGGTTGTTCGTCGAACGAGCCAGTTTGCTCTGCCCGGCGTCGCTTTCCAGCAGGCCTTGAGCAAGGACGATGCTCGCCGGAATGCCGAACTTCCGCTCCTCGGCCTGCGCAACGGGCGCATACTTTTCAATGTATTCGAGGCAGAGACGCTGTTTTTCGTCCACGAAGTCGATGGAAAGTCCGTTGCGGCGGGCGAAACCGGGGTCGAGGGCGCAGGTCAGGTTGCCCGCTTGGCCATCGGGCATTCGGACGGCGAAACGCTTTTTGGGCACTCCGCCACCGCTCGCTTCGGAAAGAAGCGATGCCTTCGCCGCCCGGCCGCGTCCGCCTGTCGCCCGCTCGGCCCCATTTTGCGACGACCAGCCGTCACCGAAGCTGACAGAGAGCGAGACCTGCCCGTTCCAGACCATCGCGGCGAGGGCGGCGACGAGGAGGAGCTTGAGGAGGTTCTTCTCCAAAAATTGCGGCTCAGAGGCGGCCGCGTGGTTTGTCCTGTGCTGATGTTTTCCGCCGATGAAGTCCACTTTTTGCATGACCGGAGATTTTAATCGGTGAAAAAATTCGAGGCTCAAATGTCAAACTATTTGTGTTTTTAAAACAAGCTGTTGGGCGGGTTTTTTTTCAAAAAAATTTCATCCGTCAAAAATTGGGGCCGCTCCGGGCCGTCGATTTTTGATGCCTGTCTACATTTGACGGACACGCGAAAATTGCCAACCATGATTCTCATAGCGGACAGCGGCAGCACGAAGGCCGATTGGCTCATCCTCGAAAACGATGGCGCACAGCGGCTTGAAACGACGCAGGGGTTCAACCCGTTTTTCCACTCCTCCTCCGACATCCGAAAGGCGCTCGAAACGCAGCTCGTGCCGAAGCTCGATGCCGACGCGGTGCGGGCCGTCTACTACTACGGCGCGGGAATTCATGATGAACATCGGGCGAAAATGGTCAAAAACGGGCTGAAACCGCTGTTTTTGAATGCCAAGATTGAAGTCGACCACGACTTGTTGGCGGCGGCCCGGGCGACCTGCGGCTCACTTCCGGGCATCTGCTGCATCCTCGGGACGGGTTCAAACTCCTGTCTGTACGACGGCGAAAAGGTCGTCGACAACGTGCCGTCGCTCGGCTATCTGCTCGGCGACGAGGGCAGCGGGACACACCTCGGGAAGGCCCTCTTGCGGGCTTATTTCTACCGCGAGCTGCCGCCGGAAATCGAGCGGGCGTTCGAGGAAGCCTATCCCGAAGGAGGCCACGCCATCAAAGACCGCGTGTACGAAATGGTCGGGACGAACGTCTACCTCGCCGGCTTTTCGCGCTTTCTGGCCGACCACAAAACGCACTATTCCGTTCAACAAATTGTGGCGAGATGCTTCGACGAGTTCCTCGACACCCAGGTTCGGAAGTATGCCGACCACCAGAAACTGCCCATCAACTTCGTCGGTTCTATCGCCCACCACTACGAGGAGATTTTGCACAACGAGCTGGAGAAGCGCGGCATGAAACTGGGCCGCATCATCCGCAAGCCGATCTACGCGCTGGGCGAGTTTCACCAGCGGCAAATGGTGGACGGTGGGCGATAGACGGCCTTGCCCAACCAATAGAACCGCAAACCGAAAGCCGTCGGCCACGGGCCGTCCAACGTAAAAATGAATAAAGAGATAAAGAGAATCGCGGTCTTCACTTCTGGCGGCGACGCGCCGGGCATGAACGCGGCCATCAGGGCCGTAGTCCGAAACGCCACCTTCCGTGACCTCCATGTCTATGGAGTCGTTCGCGGCTACGAGGGCCTCATCAACGGCGACTTTAAAAGGCTGGAAACCTCCGACGTCGGAAACATCATTCATCGGGGCGGGACCATCTTGAAGACCGCCCGCAGCCAGCGGTTCATGACCGAGGAAGGCCGAAAACAGGCCTTCGAAGCGCTCGAGGCTCACGAAATCGACGGCTGCGTCGCCATCGGGGGGAACGGAACGTTCACCGGCTCGGCGGCTTTCATGGCCGAGCATCCGTCCATCCCGTTCGTCGGCGTGCCGGGCACCATCGACAACGACCTCTTCGGCACTGATTATACGATTGGTTTTGACACCGCAGTCAACACGGCTGTCGATGCCGTCGACAAAATCCGGGACACTGCAGACTCGCACAACCGGCTCTTTTTCGTCGAGGTGATGGGCCGACACTCGGGTTTCATCGCCCTTAACACGGCCATCGCGGGCGGCGCGGGCGGCATCCTCATACCGGAAAGGGACTACACGATTGAGGATGTTGTCAAAAGCCTGAAAAAAGGCGCCCAGCGCAACAAGCTCTTCTCCATAATAATAGTTGCAGAAGGCAGCAAGCTCGGCACTGCGACAGAGATTGCCGACAAGGTCAGGGCCGCGTACAACCACTACGACACCCGTGTGGCGGTCATCGGCCACTTGCAGCGGGGCGGGTCGCCGACCTTCCACGACCGGGTGCTGGCCTCGCGGCTGGGCTTCGCGGCGGTCGAGGCCCTCTTCAACGGGGAGCGCGGCGTGATGGTCGGGGTGACGAACGACCAGATTTCGCTCACGCCGTTCGCGGACGCCATCGCCAAGCTGAAGCCGTTGAGCGAGGAGATGCTGAACCTTGGCTACGTCTTGAGCCTCTAGCGAATCTTGTTGATCTTCCCCTCTGAGCCAAAGTTCTCCCGCGAGACCTTGTTGTACGCGGCTGCCGCCTCCTCGGCCGTGTCGAACATCCCGAGGTGCTGGCTCTTGCCGCCGATGGAAATGACGGCCCGGAAGCGGTTGTGCTCTTTGTAGACGCCCGTGTAACCCGTCCGCCCACTCGATTTGCGCTGTCGGCTGGCGACGGCGCGGCTTCGATAGGTGAGATTGTCGAGGCGGCAGTCGAGCTTGTCGCCGTTCTTCGCTCCGACGAGGCGGTTCAAATCGGTCTTGTTGTCGGACAAAAACTTCTCGGCGAGGAGCTTGTGCAGGTAGATGGTCTCGGTCTTGAAAGAGCCATCCGATTTCTTCCAGGTCTTCTGGAAAACGGCGCAGCCGCTGCTGTGGCGTCGGAGGTTGTGGAGGAAATCGACTTTCAGGAACCAGGGGTCGTTGGACAGCCACTCATAGGACTTGCTGTCGAGCAGAACGTTTTCGTCTGCGTTCTTGAGCTTTATCTTGTATGTCACGATTGATTAGTTTGTTTTCGAGATGGATGGGAGAAGAATTAAAACAGAGGTATTCCGTTTCCGATAGGAAAATTTAAAACCCTGCCCTACTCCGGCCAATTTAGCGGTAGTTTTGGAACCGAGAAATAATTTTGTGTTGAGACTACCAGTGACACGGGGGATAAATTTTCCGGCGGCAAAGAAAATCACGTTGAGCAAGTGGCGAAAAATAGAACGACCAACCGAACAACTTTTATTCCCGGCCTGATGCCGGGCGACGCGACAAGGCTGACCGTCTCGGAGGTCACCGACTTGCTGCGCGTCAGGTTCGGGCTGGATATCGACAACATTTTAGACCTAAACTTGACCGTCGCCAGCCCGCTTTTTGACCAAAAATCGACCAACTGGATGCGGCGGGCGCGGACCGTCGGCATCAACGTCCGCACGGTCGGCAGCTTTTGGAAGGTCGTCCCCTACTCGCTCACCTTGCCCGCTGCGCAAAACGCCATCCATCTTTTGCCGATTTGGGAGCCGGGTGTGGTGGCAAGCCTTTATGGGATGGCTTCTTGGGAAATCAACCCGGAATTTTTCTCACAGGAACTGGCCATCGCCTTCCCCGAACTGAATACGGTCGAAAAGCAATTGAGGGTTGTGTTGAACCTCCTCCACGCGCTCGGCCGCGTTGTCGGGATGGACGTCGTGCCTCACACCGACCGGTATTCCGAGCAAGTTTTGGCAAACCCCGGTTTTTTCGAGTGGCTCATCCGCGACGATTTGCGGATTGTCGACCACTCGGCCGACGTTCAAACCTACGCAAAGAACGCAGTCTTCGGATTTGTCCAAAAGCACGGCCCAGCCGTCGACGGTTTAGTGATTCCTCGAAATATGGAGGAATTCTTCTCTCAGCAACTTCCTGAAAAACAGCGACTTGAAATCCTCTTCGGTAAATCGAACGACTATAAAGGCCGTCTCGCTCGCCGAAAAATCCTCGTTCGGGAGTTGTACAAAATGGGCTTCGAGACCGCCCCGGCGACGATGGGGCCGCCCTATCGCGGCCTCGAAGTCGATCCGTCGCCGTCGGCTTTCACCGTCGACGAGGAGGGCCGTTCGTGGCGGGATTTCCGGATCAAGAACCCCCAGAAGTTCAGCCGCGCTTTTGGCCCGCTTACCCGCTACCAGCTCTACGAGCCGCTCGACAACAACCGCAACTGGCAAATCGACTTCTCCCGCCCGAAGCCCGAAGTCTGGGATTATGTCGGTGAAAAGTACGCCGCCGTCCAGCGCGAGTTCGGCTTCGATTTCATGCGCGGCGACATGTCGCACGTCCAGATGCGGCCAGGCGGCGTTCCAACTGGCGCGGCCGACGACCCTTTTTACGACCTCCTCGGCGCGGTGAAAAACCATGTGCTGAGGGAGAAACCGTGGTTCGGCTACTTCGCCGAGAGCTTCCTCGCCCCACCCGACGTGATGGCTTACGGCGACGAACTCGACCACCTCGAAGCCTCCCACGCCGACTCGACGTTGGGCAACTTGCAGGACGAACCCGTTGGCAGTCAGCCGTTTATGGAAATGCTTTCCGACTATGCGGGCTGGAACGAAACCCGCGCCGTCTCCCCAAACTTCACCATCCTTACCGCCGACAAAGACGACCCGCGCTTCGACGGCTACTACCTCAAAGGCAACGAAGCCCGATATTTCATCGCCCTCTTTCTGGCCGATATGCCGTCTTACATGGCCGCCAATTTTGAGTGCCGCGACCCGCATCCGGTGCCCGCGCCGAACGAGCATTATTCCAAGCTCTACGTCTTTCAGGAAAAGAGCGGGCCGAAGGCGACGGCCGGGCCGTTCATTTTCGGGCAAAACAAAACCCTTTTCGACAGCCTCACCCGGCAGAAATTCCTGGCCGACGAGATTTTCGAGTGCATCAAAAACAGCAGGACGGAGTGGTTGCTTCGCCCCGACCGCTCGGGCGAGCAAAAAGTTATCGCATGGACGCAGGGGGGCGAGGCGCGGTTTGTTTTCGTGGTCAATCTTGACTGCGATTTGGCCAAGCCGGCCATTTTTTTGCCAAAGACCACTGGGCTTGAGAAAGCCGAGCTTCGACTGATCTTCTCGACCGTCGAGGGTGTGGAAACCGGCGGCAACTGCCTGAAGGTCAACGGTTTGTTTGCCGTGAAAAACTTGCAACCTGGCGAGGGCCGTGCCTTAAAAGTGGTCGACTGACAGAGGCTGGCCGCTCATTTCACCCTGAATTTCGGCAGCTCGACGCGCCGCGCCGCACCAATTCGACATCGGCTATCCACCTTTGCCCTGAAAGTTCCTGCCTCCCTGCTCCCGTTTTTTTCAAAAAACTCGAACAGCTCGACTTATGGCAATTGCGCTCCGGTGGCCTTTTTTCACGGCTGCCATCCTCGCCGCAGCCCTCCTCCAAACGAAGAACCTCGCAGCCCAGACCAACTACTACTACGGAAACTTCCATGCCCACTCGGCTTATTCCGACGGCAACCAGGATTCTCTATCATCAGGTCGGACGACGCCCGCGCAGGATTTCGACTTCGCCAAGCTCTCGCTCCATTTCGACTTCCTCGGCATCAGCGACCACAACCACTCGAGCGCCGGGATGACCCTCGCACAATACCATGAGGGCGTGACGCAGTCGAACGCGGCGACCACGGCGAACTTCGTGGCGATGTACGGCATGGAATGGGGCGTGACCACCGGAACCGGCACAGGCCACGTCCTCGTCTACGGCATCGACAGCCTAATCGGTTGGCAGTCAGGCGTTTATGACATCTTCAACGCACAGGCAGACTATGCCGGCCTGTATGCCAAAATCAACGCCCGGCCCAATTCCGTCCTCTCCCTTGCCCACCCGCAGACGGGCGATTTCAACAACATCGAGGGCACTTCTTACAGTGCCACTGCCGACGCGACCATCAGCGGCATGAGCATCCGCAGCGGCTACGCATTCAGCACCACCCAAGATTACACCGACAACCCGGCGACGCTCTACGAGACTTTTTTCCACACCCTCCTCGGCAAGGGCTACCACGTTGGCCCGAGCATCGACCACGACAACCACAACACAACTTTCGGCCGGACGCTCCCCGGCCGGACGTGCGTCCTCGCGCCCTCGCTGACGAAGGCGAACATCATTTCGGCTATGAAAAACATGCACTACTTTGCCACAGACGACTGGAACGCCGTCCCAACCTTCACCGTCAGCGGTCAAATCATGGGCAACGTGGCGAGCATTGCGGGCGACCCGAGCATCTCCGTCTCGGTCACCGACGGTGATGGCGAAGGAGTTTCCAGCATCCAGATTTGGAGCGGAACACCTGGCAGCGGCAGTGCCCCAACCGTCCTTGCCTCTAACACCAACCAGACCTCCCTGACCTACACGCACCCCATCGCCGTCGGCCAGACGCGATATTACTACGCTAAAATCAAGCAGCTCGACGGCGACTACATCTGGACGGCACCGATCTGGGTGACGAAGAACACGACAATGCCTGTCGAACTGGTCTCCTTTAAGGCGGAGGTGTTGAAAACCCAAATCGCGCTCGACTGGGAAGCGGCCAGCGAGACGGGCCTCGCCGCCTATGAAATCGAGCGCAGCATCGACGGCGAGCATTTTGTAAAAATCGGGGAAGCCGCGCCCGACGGCAGCCCGGCCTATTCTTTCATCGACGAAACGGCACCGCGCGGCCTCCTGTTCTATCGCCTTCGGATGCGCGATAGCGACGGCTCGGGCCGATTTTCAAATGTGGTTTCACTCTATTTTGAAAAGAACCCGGTCAGTTTCATCAACCTCTCACCCAACCCGGCGAGTGATTTTGTGCGGCTCCAGTTTGAATCTCTGGAGGAGCTCGGTGAGGTCGAATGCGGTGTTTTCGACCTCGACGGGCGGCTCGTCAGGCGGTCTTTTTTCGATGCTTTAAAGGGAGAAAACCGTTTCGAGGTCGATTTGAGCGGGCTGAAATCCGGGACTTATCTCATCGCGCTGCGCGGCGAGGATGGGAGGATTTTTTTAGAAAGGCCTTTCATGGCACACGGATGAACATGGATTAGACACGGATTCCCTCCGTGCGCCAATCAATCCAGAATCGTCACGTCCCCTTTCAGGAAGCTCGTTTCCCCATCGATCCAGACGACCTCCGCCCACCAGACATAGACTCCATCGCCCATCGCCTTCCCTCTAAAATCGCCGCCCCAGCCGAGCGCGGGGTCGTTGGGCGGGAAGTTTTTCTGCTCGAACATCACGTTCCCCCAACGGTCGAAGACCATCAGTTTGCTGATTTTGAGGGCCGCGCCCGCGTCGGTGTAAATCGTGAAATGGGCGTTTTCCGAAGAATTCCCGTTGATTCGAATGGAGTTAGGCGCGTAGACCGGTGGCCGCGAGACCTTCAATTTGAAATAGGCCACCGCCTCGCAGCCCATGGTGTCCGCCACGAAAAGCCGATAATTGGTCGTCCGCAGCGGCGAGGCGATGGTCGTCAGACAGTCTCCGCAGGAAAGCGTTGAGTCGGGCGTCCATTGAATGGTGGTCAGCCGCGAGGTCGGGACATTGGTTGTCGCAGACAGAACCCACGAGCCGCCGAGCGGAATCGCCGCCTCTTTTTCCAAATCAATCTGGATGGTCGAGCCGGGCAGGATGTTCGCCGGGAGGTCGATACGGCAGCCGCCCGCGTCCTCGACGGCGACCGCGTAGCCGCCCGGTTCGAGCGACGGGAAATCGGGCGTGGCCTGCCAGTTTTTCCCTCCGTCTATCGAGAAACGATAGGGCAACAGCCCGCCCGAAACGCCAAAAACCTCGATGCTTCCGCGTTGCCCAGCGCAGGTCGGGCTGACGGCCTCGAAGTCAGCGGCCGCCAGTTTGTCCTGTGAAACCGAGACGGAGCCACTGGCCGTGCAACCGTTGTTCGAGTCGGTCACGGTCAAAAAATAGGTGCCGGTTTTGTCCGCCTCGACCGTCGCTGAGGCCGCGCTGCCGATGAGGTGGCCGTCCGTCGTCTTCCATGAAAAAAGGAGGTTCCCGTTCGGGTTCGGCGTGCCCCCGAGGTCGGTCGTCGGCTGTGAGCAGGTCAGAATCGACGGGCTGCCCATCACTACGGGCGGCACCGCCTTGTCCTCTCCGACGGTCGTCGAGGCGGTCGATGTACAGCCGTTTTTCGTGTCGGTGATGGTCAGCGAGAAGCCGCCGGGCAGTTTCACCTTTGGTTTCAAAGTGTCGGCGAGGTCTGAGAAAACGCCCGCCCATTTCCATGAAAAAGGCTTGCCCGAGGCCGAATTTTGGGTCAAAAGAGCCAGTTCCTGGTCTTTGCAGGTCAGCTTGCCGGGGCTTTGCAGCGAGATGGGGGGTAGTTTTTTGTTCTCAAAAACCTGCGCGGAGGTCGTTGCCGTGCATCCGTTCGCCGCGTCGGTCACGGTGACGGAATAAGTGCCTATTTTCAACACCGTGATGGAAAGCTGGCCCGTCGGGCCGGAAATCTGCCCGTTGGCCGTCGCCCAGTTTTGAGACAATGCACCTTGCCCGGCGCAAATCGCAGTCAGCGGGACCGAGGTTTTTACACAGGTCAAAGTGTCCGGTTTCACTATCGAGACGGTCGGAGCCGTCGTGTTTTGCAAGACCTGCACCGTGTCTGTCGCCGTGCAGCCGCTCGTCGGGTGCTGCATGATGAGGACGTAGAGACCGGGCTTGTCGACATTGATTTTGAGCATCGACTGGCCGCCCGCGAAGTTGCCGCCGATGGTCGCCCAGCCCTTCAGGTTGCCCGTGCTGGCCTCGCCGTTGAGCGTCAGGACGCTAGTTGTACAGGTCAAAACGCCAGGCTGGGCTATCGAAACGACGGGTTTTGAAAAATCCTCGTCGACCGCGACCGAGGCCGAGGCCGTGCAGCCGCTCGATTGGTCGGTCGCCGAAATCGAGTATTGGCCGCTTTTCACGGCGGTTGGGGTGAGCGAGTTTGTGCCGCCGGAGAACTGGCCGGTTTGTGTTGCCCAATTGAAATTGAAGTCGCCGCCGGTCGTGGTGACCGTCGCGGTTATCGTTGCCGAGGCGACGGCACAGCTCAAAACTTGGGCGACGTTCAGCCCGATTTGCGGCACGGCGACATCCTGCGAAACCGTGATGGAGCTTTGGCTTTGACACCCGTTCGTCAGGTCTTTCACCGTCAAAAGGTAACTGCCCGGCTTGTCAATAGTCGGCGTGAGGGTCGTCTGGCCGCTGACGAACTGCCCGCCAGTCGTCGTCCAGTTGATTTGAAACTGCGCGTTCGGGTTGTTCGAGGTGGCCGTGCTGTTGAGCTGCTGGGTGAGGTTGACGCAGGTTAAAATCCCCGACACGCCGACCGCCAAAATCGGTGCGCCCGCATCCGGCGTGACCTGCACGGAGTCGATGGCCGTACAGCCGTTCGCCGGGTTCGTGGCTGTTAAAAAGTACCAGCCGGAGGCATCGATTTTGGTCGTCGCCGAGTTGGTGGTGCCCAAAAAATGGCCGGACTTCGTCGACCACAAAAGCTGCGAACCCGCGGAGGCCGACCCTGCCAAATCGAGTGAAGTCGTCTGACAATCAAGCACTTGCGACTGCCCGGCATCGACTGTCGGCGGCTGGATGTTCGCCGTGACGGTCGCCGACTGGCTGGCCGTGCAGCCGTTCAGCATGTTCGTAATTTTGAGGAAATACTGGCCCGTCTTGTCGATTTCGACGAAGCTCGTGTCCGCTGCGCCGACGATGGAGCCGCCCGCCGTTGTCCATTGATAAATGAAATCAGGGCCGGTCGAGGAGCCGAAGGCGTTCAAAACAAGTGAGGTCGTCGAGCAGGTCAAAACGCCCGGCTGCCCGATGATGGCAGTCGGCGAGGCGGTGTTTTGAAAGACCTCGACCGAGTCGGCTGCGGAGCAACCGTTCGTGTTGTTTATGATTGAAAAGACGTAAACGCCCGGCTGGCTGACCGAAATTGAGTTCGAATTCGGGTTGGAAATCGCCCCGCCCGTCGTAGTCGACCAATTGATGGAAATGTTCGGCCCGGCGGGCGACGAGGTGGCGGTCAAAGTCGTCGAGGCGGCAAGGCAATCGAGGGTTTTGTCGGTTCCAGCGTCGGTCGTCGGATAGTTGAGGTCGGCCGCGACGGTTGCGGATTGCTGGGCGGTGCAGCCGTTTTCGTTGTTTTTCACGGTCAAAACATAAAGCCCGGCCTTCCCGGCGACGGCAATCATGCTAGTCTGCCCGCTCAAAATCTGCCCGCCGGTCGTCGTCCATTGATAGGAAAACTGGCCACCCTGCGAGCTGGCCGCGCCGTTCAAGAGCGAGCCGGCGTTGTTGCAATCAATCTGGGTCGGCTGCGCGATGGCCGCGGTCGGCGGGTATTTGTTTTCAAAGACCTCCATCGAGGTCGTCGCCGAGCAGCCGTTCGCCGGGTTCAAAACCGTGACGCTGTATGTCCCCGGCTTGTCGACTGTCGGGTTGAGCGTCGAGCCACCGCCGGTGATTTGGCCGCCGTTCGAGGCCGTCCAGTTGATTTGAAAACTGCCCGCGCTCGTAGTCGCCGAGAGGTTTTGGGAAGTTTTGGAACAGGTTAAAGTGTCCGCCGCCGCGATGCCGACAGTCGGGATGTTCGGGTCGGCGACGACCGTCGTCGAGGCCGTCGAGGAGCAGCCGTTCAGCGGGTTGATGACCGTCAGGACATAGCTGCCGGGCGTTGTGACGATGGGCGAAAGCGTGGTCTGTCCGCTCAAAAAGTTGCCGCCAACCGTCGTCCAGTTGATGTCAGGGTTCGGCCCGCCGCCCGAAAGGGTGCCGGTCAAAGTGGCCGTAGGGCTGGCGCAGGTCAGCGTCGCGCCCGGCCCCGCGCCAACAATGGGCAGCGTCGTGTTTTTCAAAATCTCGACCGAAGCCGTTGATTCACAATGGTTTACAGGGTTAGTAATTTTCAGGACATAAATCCCCGCCTCGTCGACGACTGGCTGAAAGGTGTTCTGCCCGCTGACAAAATGGCCGCCGGTCGTCGTCCAAACGGGCGGCAGGCCGCTGTTCGAGTTTCCGAAAATCGTGTCGGCTGTCGTCAGGCAGTCGAGGGTGAAAGGCAGCCCGGCGTCCACGTCGGGTTTCAAGGTATCGATTGAAATCGTCACCGAGCTGATGGCCGTGCAGCCGTTCGCAGTGTTTTGAACCGTGAGGAAATACTGGCCCGGCTTGTCGACGGTCGGGGTCAAGGTGTTTTGGCCGGAGGCAAAATGGCCGTTCGCTGTCGTCCAATTGATCTGGAAATTGGCTCCCGTCGAGGCGTTGCCGTTCAATGTCACCAAGCTCGTCGCGCAGTCGAGCGTGTCCGCTGGCCCCGCGCTCGCAACCGGGACGCTCAAATCCTGGGTGACGAAAACGGTGTCCTTGTCAGAGCAGCCGTTGGCCGGGTTGGTCACGGTGAGAATATAGGTCCCCGCCGCGTCGACGGTTGGCGAGAAGGTCATCGGGCCGCTGACAATGTGGCCGTTTGGCGTCGTCCAACTTGCTGTGAAGCCCGAGCCGCCTGCGTAACTGCCTGACAATGTGGCGGTTGGCGTGGCGCAGCCGATGGCCTTGTTCGGCCCGGCCTCCGCGACGGGCAGCGACGCGGCCGACGTGACCGTGACGAGCGCGGTGTCGATACAGGTTAGTTGGCCGTTTTTGTAGGTCAGTTTGAGCTTGTAGTCGCCCACGCTTCCGGCTGTGATTTGCGCCCCGTTCGGATTTCCTATGATGCTGCCGCCGTAGGTCGTCCATTGAAATTGGCTGCCCGGCGGGATGACGGAACCTTGCGACGTGAGCCAAACAGTCGGGTTCTGGCAGTCGATGGTCGGGTCGTTGGGGTTGATTTCGGCGTGGATGTTTATGACGTTGAGGTTCAGCTGAACGAGCGAGTCGCAGCCCCACGAGGTCTGCAGGTTGACGAGATAGTTGCCCGATTCCTCGAAGGTCTCGTTGCCGACGGTGTAAGAATCGCCGTGGCAAATGGTCGTGTTGATGGTCTTCAGCGCGTCGGGGTGGTAGAAGACTTTGACGGTGTCGACATCCTTGCACTCCTTCTGAAAATTGACGTCGTCGATGGCGAAGTCGTTGCCCGACAGGGCGGTGTTCTGGTTAATCAACTGGAGGTTGGCCGAGGTGGCCGCGCCGCTGTTCCAGATGACGAAGAACTGTTGCCAGACACAGGTGGCGGCCGGGTAGGTGAACGTCGAGCCGATGTTCACCCCGTTTATCCGAAAAATCTGCTGGGCGGGCGAGGAGGCGACGACGGTGCAACCCCAATAACTGAACCGATAGGTCATGTTCGGCAGGACGGGGATGATTTGCCCCCAAACGACGGTGCCAGCCACGCCCGAGCCATTGACGACCATCATTTGGCCGCTGCCCGAGGTGTGGTCGCCGCAAGCCGCGAAGTTGGGGTGGACGCTCATTGGGTTGTCGGTCACGGTGTACGTCCCCTCCGACCAGAGGGTCACGGGGTTGTAGGTGTAGGCGGAGGTGAAGCCCGTGTTGCCCGCCTCGAAGTCGCCGTTGATGATTTGGGTCGGGTTCAGGCCGTTGGCCGTCAGGGTGTAAGTCTTGTCGGCAGTGACGGTGACGGTCGGGTCCAGCACGGAAACCGAGGAAAGCCCGGCGGGCGGCGCCCAGGCGAAGCTCGTGAAAGGGCCCGAAATGGAGCCGTCGAGCTGCGGGTTGGGGTCGCCCTGACAATAGTGGATGTCCGGCCCGGCATCCGCCTCTGGGCACTGTGCCGCCACTTTTGCGGCAAAAAGGAGCAGGAAAAGGGCCGTGGCGGGCCGGGAGGCGAAGTATCTCATAAGCCGACAGGTTCGAAAGTCTCGGCAAATGTCCGAAACCTTGTTGTAACCATGCAGCCTTACCCCAAGAGTGGCAACCACCGTCAATGCGGCAGCCGCCCTTGCACCCGCCCGCCGACCCAAGGCCCCAAAACCGCGCTCAAAAGCGCCAC
>JBGAWE010000049.1:0-24107 GCA_044227705.1 Saprospiraceae bacterium | reverse complement strand
GGTGTTCAACAAAGAAAGGTAGCCCTCGCGCCCGCCCCAGAAGACGTAGCCGCCGCCACCGAGCGCGACCGTCGCATCAATCGCCATCTTGACCTGTGCCCCGGCCCGGGCGGTGACGGCGAAGTCGGGGTTGGTGGCCGCGCCGTTCATGTAGCGCGGGTGGCTGAACAGGTTGGCCGTTCCCCAGAGGAGGCGAACGCCGCTGGCGGCCTGTTTTTCCCTCGCGTAGTCGACCATCGCCGCCAGCCGCCGCTCGCTCTCGGCCGGGCTGGCCCCCTCGGCCACGAGGTCGAAGTCGTGGAAGCAGTAGTGGCCGATGCCCATTTTCGTGAAAAACTCGAAGGCCGCGTCCATCTTGTCACGCGCCTGTTGCATGGGGTCGACGGCGCGGAGCCAGGGGAAGTCCTTCGTCGGCAAGCCGAAGGGGTCGCCGCCGGTTCCGCCGAGCGTGTGCCAGTAGGAGGCGGCGAAGCGCAGGTGCTCGCGCATGGTCTTTCCGCCGACGAGGCGGCTTTCGTCGTAGAAGCGGAAGGCGAGCGGGTTGTCTGTCGCGGGGCCTTCGAAAGGGATTTTGGGGACGTTTTTGAAAAACTCGGTCTGGCCGAGCGTCGATTTGATGCTCATCAATGGATGGTTGCGTTCGGATATTCGCCGTGAAAAAAGCCCAGATTCATGGACTACCAGCACGTTTTTCTCTCAAAGATTGCCCGAGCGGGGCTGCTGCTATTTTGGCTGTCGGTGCCGTTCGCGGCTTTGAGCCTCTACCGACTCTTCCTCAATTGGTCTATTTCCGTACACAACCTCAACAGCATCTGGTTAAGCAAGCCACGGATGTTTGTCAATCAGCTCTCGAACACGGTTGACCTTCTCTCGAACGTCGTCCCGCTCGTCCCCCTCTTTTTTTTCCAGTCAGACCTCCGAAAAGGCTGCGTTCGTCCGGACGATATGCTGATTGAAAAGGGCCTGCGCTTCCTGCGGCTCTACCTGCTGACACTGCTCGTTTTTGTGCTGCTCGAATTTGTCGGCAGCACCCTGTTCTACTTTTGATCAGCGTCTTTGTTCACTGACCGTAAGCTGCGAGTCGTTCTTCCCAATCGCCGAAGCCATCAAAAACCGCCTCCTTTTCACCCGAAACCGGCTCGAGAACGCCCGCCCGCTCCAATCCGCGCAGCCCGTCGCCAATCTCCCAATGCCCGATGCCCGCCCCGGCGGCGATGGCCGCGCCCGTCGCGCCCGTCGTCTTCAAGACCTCGATGGGGCAGCCGAGCAGCGCCGCCACGGTCGAGGAGAAGACGGGCGACTGGAAGAGGTTGTCGTTGCCCGCCCGGACGGCGGAGAGGTCGACGCCCATCTCGCGGAAGGCCCTCGCTCCGTGGGCGAACGAGAAGGCGATGCCCTCGAGCGCGGCCCGGCAGAGGTGCCGCCGGTCGTGGCGGTTGAAGTGGAGGTTTTCGAGGCGGGCACCGGGGTTTTTGTTCAAAAGGATGCGCTCGGCGCCGTTGCCGAAAGGGAGGAGGCGGAGGCCGTCGGAGCCGGCCGGGGCGGCGGCGGCCAGTTTTTCCATCTCCGAAAAAGGGATTTTCCCGATGACCGACCGCAGCCACGAGAAGGCGATGCCCGCCCCGTTGATGCAGAGAAGCAGCCCGATGCGCGGCTTTTCGGGTGAATGGCTGACGTGGGCAAAGCTGTTCACCCGCCCTTTTTCATCGAAAACCGGCCGGTCGGCGACGGCATAAATCACACCTGATGTGCCGCCCGTCGCCGCCGCCTCGCCCGGCCGGAGGACGTTGAGCGATAGGGCGTTGTTCGGCTGGTCGCCCGAGCGGTAGCTCACGGGGGTTCCGGGCGAGAGGCCGAGGGCGGTGGCCGCTTTTTTGGTCAACCGGCCCTGAATCCCGAAGGTCGGGGCGAGGGGCGGGAGGATGTCTTCCGAAAAGCCGAAGTGTTCCATCAGCCGCCCCGACGGCTTGTTTTCCATGAAATCCCAGAAGACGCCCTCCGACAGCCCGCCGACGGTCGTGGCCGCCTCGCCCGTCATGCGCAGGGCGATGAAGTCGCCGGGGAGCATCGCCTGTTCGATTTTGTCAAAAAGGGAAGGCTCGTGGGTCTTGACCCAGGCCAGTTTGGAGGCGGTGAAGTTGCCCGGCGGGTTGAGGAGGTGTTCGAGGCAATGGGCGGGGCAGATTTCCCTAAAGGCCTTTTCCCCGATTTCGACGGCCCGCGAGTCGCACCAGATGATGGACGGCCGGACGGGCAGGCCTTTTTTGTCGACGGCGACGAGGCCGTGCATTTGATAGGAGATTCCAATCGCGGCCACGTCGCCGGGTTTCGCGGCGGCTCTTTTGAGCGCGAGGCGGGTGGCGCGACAGCAGTTTTTCCACCAGATTTCGGGGTCTTGCTCTGCCCAGCCGGGACGGGCGGCGGTGATTTCCAGCTCCGTCGCGGGCGAGCGGACGACGGCGACGGCCCGGCCCGTTCGCCCGTCGACGAGGGAAGCTTTGATGGAGGAACTGCCGATGTCGAGGCCGAGTAGGAGCAAGTTGGTGGCGCGGCGGTTTTGCCCGGAAAGGGCTGTTTTTGAGCGAAACGGGTACCTTTTCGCCGTAAAACTATCTCTAAAACCCCTCTAATTAGGGGGTTAAAATTTCAGGAAGGCAAATGGCAAAGCGCTCCATCTCGGTCAAGGGCACCTCGATTTCCATCGACGACCGAGACTTCATCTCGCTCACCGACATCTGCGGCGGCTTCGAGGCGGGCACCGACCTCATCCAACGGTGGATTCGCACGCGCTCGACGGTCGAGTTCTTGGGCATCTGGGAAAAGCTCTTCAACTCGGACGGTTTTAATTCCGTCGAATTCGAGGGAATTAAAAACGAGGCAGGCACCAACACGTTCGCGCTGTCGCCAAAGCGGTGGGCCGAGCTGACGGGCGCGGTCGGCATCGCCTCGAAGACAGGCCGTTACGGCTCGGGCGTGTTCGCGCACTCGGACATCGCGGCGCATTTCTGCTCGTGGCTCAGCCCGGAGTTTTACCTGCTGTTGATACGCGAATTCCAGCGGCTCAAAAGCCTCGAATCCGACGACTGGCAACTGCGGCGCGAGCTTTCAAAGCTCAACTACCCGCTCCACACCGAGGCCGTCCGGGGCATGATTGAGCGTAAAAAGGCGCTGAAACCGCTACCTAAACAGGCCGAAGGCCCGATTTACGCCTCCGAGGCCGACGTGTTGAACATCGCCGTCTTCGGCATGACCGCCGAGGACTGGCGGCTGGCCAACCCCGGCGCGCGCGGCAACATCCGCGACGGCGCGAGTGCCATCGAGCTGCACGTCTTGGCCAACATGGAGAGCTACAACGCCATCCTCATCCGCAACGGCCTCGGCCAATGGCAGCGCATCAACGAGCTGACGCGCACCGCCGCCGAGCAGATGAAGATTTTCGAAGAGGCCAACATCGCCGCCATCCGCCGCCTCCGGGCCGCCGACAAAAAAGCGGGCGACTGACCGAGGCCCAGCGGTTTCGGGCAAAAAAAAGCGCAGCCCGCCGCTCGGCGAACTGCGCCCCTCAAAGTGAGGATGTGTCCCCCTGTCAGTTTGGCAGCACCGTGTAGCCGACGCCGTGGTGGCCGTTCGTCGGCGCGGGGGCGGACTTTTGACTCTTTTCCGAAGACTTTTTCAGCGGCATGTTGCGCGTGACGAGGATGTTCTCCATCACGAGCATGTCCATCTGCGTGCGCAGGTAGCAGTCGAGGGCGTGCTCGGGCGCGTTGACGATCGGCTCGTTCTCGTTGAAGGAGGTGTTGACTAGAATCGGCACCCCTGTTTTTTCAAAGAAGGCCGTGATGAGGCCGTGGTAGCGCGGGTTGTCGACGGCCGTGACCGACTGCAGCCGCCCGGTCCCGTCGACGTGGGTGACGGCGGGGATGAGCTTCTGCATCTCCTTTTTGATGGGGAAGACCTTTTCCATGAAAGGCACGGCCGCCGTGTCGTCGAAGAACTCGCCCTGATGCTCGGCAAGGATTGACGGCGCGAACGGGCGGAAGCTCTCGCGCCGCTTGATTTTCTGGTTGAGAATCTCCTTCGCGTCCGTGCGGCGCGGGTCCATGAGGATGGAGCGGTTGCCCAGCGCGCGCGGCCCGAACTCGGCCCGCCCCTGGAACCAGCCGACCACGCCGCCCGACACGAGGCAGTCGGTCACGAGGTCGAAAAGCTCCGCGTCGGCCATCTCGTGGAAGTGGATTTCGCGCTCGGCGAGCATGGACTTGATGTAGCCGTTGTCGAACCGGGCGCCGGTGTACGGCTGGTTCTTGTATAGCGGCCGCGATTTGTTGAAAATCTGGTGCTGCAGGTAAAGGGCGGAGCCGACGCTCGTCCCCGCATCATGCCCAGCGGGCGGGACGAACAGGTTTTTGAACGGCGAGAAGGAGGTGATTTTCCCGTTCGCCACCGAGTTCTGCGCACAGCCTCCGGTGATGCAGACCGAGTCGAGGCCCGTTTTGTCGTGCAGGTCTTTGAGCATGTAGAAGATGACCTCCTCGCAGACCTTCTGGACGGAGGCCGCGAGGTCGAAATGGAACTGCGTGAGCGGCTCCTCTTTCTTCCGCGTCTTCCCGAAAACAGTCTCCATGTGGTCCGACCAGAGGCGGCCGACCTCCGGGTTCCCGCCCTCCCACGCCATCTGGATGCCGTCGGCGAAGTGGCGGAAGTATTTCGGGTTAAGCTCGAAAAGCCCGTTCGGTTTCAGGATGATGCAGCGGCGCACCTCGTCGAGGTAGTTCGGCTTGCCGTAGGGTGCCATGCCCATCACCTTGTACTCGTCGCCGTAGTTGGGGAAGCCGAGGAACTGGGTGAACATCGTGTAGAAAACCCCGAGCGAGTGCGGGTAGCTGACGGAGTCCAAAACCTTGATTTTGTTGCCGCGCCCGACAGCCCGCATGGTCGAGGAAAAGTCACCGAAGCCGTCGACCGAGAGGATGGCGCACTCGTCGAAAGGCGAGACGAAAAACGCCGACGCCATGTGCGCCCGGTGGTGCTCGACGAACTGGACTTTCGCCCGCACCGTCTTCGGGTCGATGCCCAGCCGGTCGGCGATGTCCTTTTTCAAGTTGCTGATTTTCATGGAGTTGCGCGCGCGGCTCGAGATCGTGCGGCGCAGCAACGGGTTGGAAAGGGCATACCGAATCTTCTCGCCGAGCTTGGCCTTCGGATCGCGGGAGATGGTGATGTAGTCGACATCGCCCAGCGTGATGCCCGCTTCTTCGAGGCAAAACTTGATGGCCTCCGTCGGCAGGCCCGCCCAGTGCTTTTGGCGGCGGATGCGCTCCTCCTCGGTTGCGGCGATGAGCACGCCGTTTCGGTAGATGCAGGCCGAGGAGTCGCCGTGGTAGGCGTTGAGTCCGAGTATGATCATTTGGCGGTCGGGTTTGGATTGTGTGTGAAAGTCATGGATTCAAGAAAGAATGCGCGAAGCTGGAGCCTCGCCTGTGGTTGATTAAACATCGGTTTCTCGGGTTTTGAGCACGTCAAAACCGCGCCAGTTGCTCAACATTCGACCCGGTTCTTTTCGAGCCAGTATGACAGCACAACCATCTGCCAGATGATGGCAAAAGAGCATTTCTCGCCCCGGCTCTCGACGAACTCGGCCCACAGCCGCCGCACGGCCTGCCCATCGATGGCCTCGATTCGGGCGAGGTTTTCGATGTGCTTTTCGCAAAAAGGCCGAAGCTCGCCCAGCAACCAGTGCTTCCACGGGAAGGCGAAGCCCATCTTCGGCCGGTGGACGATGTCATCCGGCAGCAGGTCGCCGAGTGACCGGACGAGCAGCGGCTTGGGCGTCCGGCGGTCGAGTTTCAGCTCGTCGGGTACGCGAAGCACGTACTCGACGAGCCGGTAATCAAAGAACGGCTCCCGCACTTCCAGCGCCGAGGCCATCGAGAACTGGTCGGTGTCTTTTATCAAGACGTTGAGCGTGTAGCCGAGCAGTTCCGCGACCGAAAACTGGCCGAGCGCGGGCAGGGTTTCGAGGTCAGCGTGTCTGTCTCGGAGCAGTTTTTGGATGGTTAGTTCCGGGAAAGATTTTTCGCCCAGAACCTCGTTTGCCTCTTTCGGCAAGTTGACCAAACGGAACAGCGGGTAGATTTCCTCGATGGTCGGCGCGGGGGCCTGCGCGATGTCGAGCAGGCGGTCGATTTTTCTGTCATGTGAAAAAGCGGCGCGGGCCGCCGAAACAATCGGCTTGCGAACCATCCCCGGCATCAGCAAAAATAGAAGCTGGTTGTCGCGCAGCTTTTTGAACCGCCGGAAATACGAGTATCCCGCAAACAGCTCGTCGCCGCCGAGGCCGGAGAGCGCGACCTTCAGACCCGCCTCTTTCGTCGCCTTCGAGACGGTGTAGGTGTTCAGCCCGTCGCCGCTCGGCGAGTCGATGGCCTCCATCGCCTCGGGCAGGCTTTTCAAAAAATCGTCGGGCGAGAGGCGGACCTCCGTGTGGCGCGTCCTGAATTTTTTGGAGACGATGCTGGCGAAGCGCGACTCGTCGAACTCCTTTTCGGCGAAGCCGATGGTGAACGTGTCGACCGGCTGCTCGCTCGCCTGCGCCATCAGCGCGACGACCGCGCTCGAGTCGATGCCGCCCGAGAGGAAGGCGCCGAGCGGGACGTCGGCAATCATCCGCCGCTCGACGGAGGCGGAAAGCAGGTCGAAAACCTTCTTTTCGACCGCTTTTTGCTCGAAAACCTGCCCGTTGGTCGGCGGCCGCTCGACGCGCCAGTAGGTTTCTCTTTCGACCCCTTTCGGGGTGACCATCGCGCACTCGCCGGGCATGAGCTGGAAGACGTTCTCCAAAATCGTCAGCGGCGCGTAGACCGACTGGAAGACGAGGTAGTTGCGCAGCCCCTCGCGGCTGGCCCGGCGCGGCACCATGCCCGAGGCCAGCATCGACCGCAGCTCGCTGGAGAAGACGAACCGCTCGCCGTCGGCGAACCAGTAGAGCGGCTTGATGCCCAGCCGGTCGCGGGCGACGAAGAGGCTGCCGTCCGCCTTGTCGTAGAGGGCGAAGGCGAACATCCCGTTGAGGTGCTCGAGGCAGCTTTTCCCCCATTTCGCGTAGGCGGCGAGGATGACCTCGCTGTCCGATTTCGTGCGGAAGGGATAGTCGGGCAGCAGCGGGATGACCTCGCGGAAGTTGTAAATCTCGCCGTTGAAGATGAGCGCGTAGCGGCCCGAGTGGTCGAAAATCGGCTGGTTGGCAGCGGCGGACAGGTCGATTATCGACAGCCGCCGGTGGCCGAGGGCGACGTTTTCATCCACCAGAAAGCCATCGGCGTCGGGGCCGCGATGGGCAATCGCGTCGGTCATCGAGCGGATGGGCGCGTCGTGGCGCGGGCCTTTTTTGAAGTTGTAGATGCCTGCTATGCCGCACATTTTCGAGAGGAATTAGGCCGGAAGGGGTTTCCCAAAAACATAATGGGCAAGGATGTCCCGGTTCTCCTCAATCCAGTTCGCCATCCGGTCGATGCCTTCGTGGATGCCGGTTTTCGGCTTCCAGCCAAGCTCGGCCGTCGCTTTTGAAATATTGGAGACGTAAACTTTCTGGTCGCCCGGCCGCCATTCGTCCGTCGCGGGGCGGAGGTCTTCGCTAAACCGCTTGTTCAAAATCGCCACGAGTTCGTTCAGCGACATCGTGAAGGCCGGGCCGCCGCCGATGTTGTAGACCTGACCGGCGCACTTGTCTTTCTGCTCGATGGCCTTTTCATAAAGCTCGACGAGGTCGTCGACGAAGAGGATGTCCCGAATCTGGTTGCCGTCTCCGTAGATGGTGAACTGCTTTTTCATCAGCGTGGCGATGGTGAACCACGCCACCCAGCCCTGGTCCTCGATACCGAACTGGTTCGGCCCGTAGATGCACGACTGGCGGAAGACGACCGTCGGCAGCCCGTAGATGCGGTGGTAGTCGCGCACGTACTGGTCGCCGCAGCCCTTCGAGCAGCCGTAGGGCGAATAGAAGTCGAGGAGCTGCCCCTCGTCGATGCCGTCCGGCTGGTCGGCGTACTCGTAGCGGCCGTTGCGCAGCGTGATGCCCATCGACTCCATTTTTCCGTAGACCTTGTTGGTCGAGGTGTAGACGAGCAGCGGCTTCTTCCCGCTCAAGCGGACGGCCTCAAGGACGTTGAAAGTGCCGAGCGCGTTGATGTCGAAGTCCTCCCGGGGGTTGGTCACAGAGGTCGTCACGGCCACTTGGCCGGCAAGGAGGAGGACGGCGTCGCAGTCGCCTTCTTTTTCAAAAAGGTTGGAGACGCCCTCGAAGTCGCGGATGTCGACTTTGTAAAACCGCGCGCCGTGCTTTGCCTGCAAGCGGTTGAGGTTGTACTCGCTGCCCGCGCGGCTCAAGTTGTCGGCGATGACGACTTCGTGGCCGCGCCCGATGAAATGGTAGGCGGCGTTGATTCCGATGAACCCGGCGCCGCCGATGATGACGATTTTCATAGTCCGTTAAAGGCTATTTGTTTGTAAAGCTCAAAGTATTGCTGCGAGATGGCCGCCGCGTCGAACCGCTTGATGTTCTCGAACCCGGCCGCCAGCAGCTTTTCGCGCAGCGGTCCGTCGGCCATCAAGCGGCGGACGGCCGCTTCGATTTCCTCGGTTTTGTATGGATTGACGAGCAAGGCCCCGTCGCCCGCCACGTCCGGCATGGACGAGATGTTGCTCGTGACAACGAGCGCCCCCATCGCCTGCGCCTCGACGATGGGCATCCCGAAGCCCTCGATGGTGGAGGGGAAAAGGAGGATGTCGACCGTTTTGTAGAGGTCGCGCATCTGGAACTTGTTGAGGCCCGAGCGGTACTCGTAGTCGATGCCGTGCTTTTTGAGCAGCTCCTCGTACTCGGGCGTGTGCTGCCCGACGACGATGAGCTTGCACGGGATGTCTTTCACCGCCTCGATGATGCGCGGGACGTTCTTGTTGGGCGCGCTGCCGATTTGCAAGATGGTCGGCCGCTCGAAGTTGTAGCCGCGCGGCTCGAACTTGAAAACGCCGCCGAGCGCAATCGGGATGACCTTGATTTTCGCCGGGTCGATGTCGACGTGCCGCAGGATGTCGGCCTTCGTCGCCTCTGAAATCGTGGTGACGATCCGGGCGCGGCGGATGGGCAGCGTCACCCAAAAGAGCTTGAGGAGCCGCCGTTTCAGCCCGCTCGTGTTCTCCAAAAAGAACAGGTCGAGGATGGTCTGCACGACCTTTTCGCGGCGGGCGGCGAGGCTGGCAAAGTCGATGTCGCCCGTGAAATGGTTGACATCGGGCGACTGCGCCTTTTTGACCTCTCTCAAAATCCGCAGCCGGTTCATCAGCCCCTGGCTGAAATGGCCGACGACGTGGACCTCCATCTCCGCGCCCGGCGGCATGTGCTCGCGCACGTCGTTGAAGATGTTCTCGACGCTGAAGTGGAAGTTGGGGATGGGCTTTCGCTGGAAGTATTTGACTTTCAATTTCGGGATGTTTCGGTCAGGTGTTGCTCGATGAAACAGAACCCCGCCGCCGTCGGGTTGATGCTCCGCGCGGAGGGGAACATGGCCGTCGAGAAGTGCCAAAGGTTCTCAAAACCTCGGACGCGGCAGTCCATGTCGAGCGGCGCGGCCGCGTCGTGCCCCATTCGGAGGAAACCGGCGGGGTGGTAGACGTCCTCGGCTTTCGCGTCGCTTTTCGTCCGGTCGAAAACGGGCGTGAACGGGATTCCCTCCCTTTCAAAAAGCTCCGCCAGCCGCCCGCCAATCGCCTCGATTGATTTGAAATCCTCGTCGCTCACCCGCCAGTCGAGCCGGGCGGCGCGGCGGCCGAAGCGGTCCCTTTTTTCGGAAAGGCAAACCCGGTTGTCGTTCGGGAAGGCCTGCTCGATGTCGAGCCGCAGTGTCCAGTCGTTTCGGTGGGCGTACATCCTTTTCAAAAAGAGGACGCTGAAGCCGAACCGCGCCAAGAACTCCACGCCCGTGAGGAGGTCGCGGAGGCTGAAGTCGACCTTTTGCCGCCCGAAGAGCAGCTTTTTGATGGACGAGAAGACGCGCACCTCCTCGTTGAAAACCGGGTGCGCGAACCCCACCCTACCCAAACCGTCGTTGACGACGAGCCGCTTAGTCACCAGGCTGCCGTCCAAAAGCGTCGGCAAAAGGCTCTCGCCGCCGATGGCCGGGCGATGGTTCTTGATTTTGAAAAGCGGCACCGAGACATGGTCGCCGAAGTTGCGGCCGAGGCCGTCGGGCCGGGCGAGGCCGGGGTTCTTTTCAAAAAAATCGAGCAACAGCCGACAAGATTCGATGGCCCCGGCGACGAGGTAGAAGCGGTCGGCCTCGACTCTCCTTTCCGCGCCGTCGGCCGAGCGGCAGAGGGCGGCGGTGATTTTTCCTTTCTCGGAATCGAGGTCGACGACGCGCTGGCCTTTCAAAAGCTCGATTTGGGAGAGGTGCTTTTTGCCCAGCAGGCGGAAGGTGTTCCGGCGGCTGTACTTCATCCAGATGCCCGTGCGGATGTCGCCGCCGCCGTCGAGAAGCCGGTCGAATTTTTTGGAATCGCCCAGCAGGTTGCCCAAGACCGCCGGCCGGTGCCGACCGCAGGTTTCGATGATTTCCTGCCAGACGGGAGCCAGTTCAGAGCCTTCGGCATTCGGCCCCCTGTCTCTTTCATCGAAAAAAAGCACCTGCCCGCCCCATCGCGCCGAGGTCCCGCCCAGCCCGAAATAGCGGCCGAGCTGCGCGGCTCTTGAAACGGGCGACTCGGCCTCGATGCCGGTTTCGGCCTCGTCGAGGGTCTTTTCGCCGCCGATTTCGACGACGGTGATTTGGGTCTCGGGGTCGATCTCGGCCAGCCGCTTGGCGAGGTAGGAGCCGTAGGTGCCGCAGCCGATGATGCAGGCCTTCATGGTTTTGAAAACCGGTGCTCGATGAGCCGCAGCGATAGCATGATTTCGGCCAGCATCCTTTGCAGCGAATAGTACCAGCCGCGCCAGCCGTCGAGGACGAGGCCTTTTATTATCAGGCAATAGAAAAAGGAGAAGAACGGCGCGGGCAGAATCAGCCACCGGATTTTTTCCGTCAGCCTCATTTTGCCGAACGGGATGCCGACCATCTTCTCGGCCTCGAGCCGCAGATACCGGTCTTGGTTGGCGAACCAGCCGGAGAGCGGCTTGCGGTCGTCGTGCAAAATGAAGCCGCCGACGGGCGCGACGGGGCCGTCGATGACGACGCGCTGCGTGTGGCCGTCGTCGACGTAGTGCGCCTTCTTCCTGAAATAGAGGACTTTGCGCGGCGTGTACAAAGTGGCGCGGAGCGGCTTCCCGAAAACGGCGTATTTGAACCGCGCCTCGTAGCCCGCGACCCGCGTTTCGTCAAGGTCGAGGTTTTTCATGGCCTCGATGAAAGAGTCGTCGAGGACGTAGTCGGCATCCATCGAGAGGACCCAGCCGTCGGGGATTTGGTCGAGGCCGTAGTTGTCCTGAACGGCGGCCGTCGTGTACTTTTTTTGAAAGACCTCGGCGTTCGGGAAGCGGGAAATTATCGTCAGTGTCTCGTCCGTGCTGAAGCTGTCGATGACGACGACCCTCCGCGCCCAGCGGAGCTTTTCGAGCGTGCGGGCGATGTTCGGGGCCTCGTTGAAGGTGAGGATGAGGGGAGTTATGCGGTCGAGGTTGCTGCTCACTTTTTGAGCTTTTGGTAGAGTTCGAGGTATTTTTTCACCAAAACATCGGGGTCGAAATCGCGGCCGACCTGTTCGGCGCAAGTGGCTGAAACCCGCTCAAGCTCGGTCGGGGCAGCCGCGATTTCAGCGAGTTTTTGGCTGATGTCGCCGGCAGTCGTGTCGCAGACCCAGCCGAGTTTTTTTTCAGAGACATAATCCGAAAGGCCGACGTGGCGGCTCACCAAGACCGGCGTCCCGGCGGCGAGCGACTCGACGACGGCGTTGGCGAAGTTCTCGTTGTGCGAGGGCAGCACCATCAGGTCGGCCGATTGAAAAGCCGCCTGCCGCTCCCCTGCCCCGACCCAGCCGAGCCAGCGGACGCGCGGGGCGATGCCGAGTTTTTCGGAAAGGGATTTCAGGCTGTCGATGTATTCGGCCTCGCCGTCGCCCGCGATGTCGAGCGACCAGTCGAAGGAGGCAGTGGCGAGGGCCTCGAAGAGCAACTCCAGCCCTTTCTTTTGGTGAATTCGGGAGAGGAAAAGCAGCCGCAACCGACCCGGCGCGGCCTCTTTTTTTTGAAAAACAGAGGTCGAGGGGAGGGTCAAAAAGTTGGGCAAGACCGCCCCTTCCCAATCGGACAAGAGTTCGCGGCACTCGCGAAGCTCCTGTTCGGAGGTGGCGTGGAGGAAGGTTTTTTTCAGCAAAAACCGCCCGGCCAGCCGGTGAAATGTTGCCTTCGCCCGCCCCGAGAGGCTGAACGGGCTCAACATCCCGCGCGGCGAGAGAACCGGCCGAACCCCTCGAATCACACAAATGCCGACCGATAAAAGGACCGTGACGTTCCACCAAGAATGGATGTGGACGGCGTCGAAACGGCGCACGTTTTTCCACAGCCAGCCGAGCAGCGCGGGCGAGAACTGGACCGGGTCGCCCACCCAGCGCGGGAAGTAGAAGACCGGCACACCGTCGACGAGCCTCGGCTCTTTTTTGAAAACGGGAAGCTCTCGTTTCCCGTCGGCGGTGGTCGTGGCGACGGTCACCCGGCAACCGCCACGCGCCGCCAGCATCTCGCCGAGCAGGCTGACCGAGACCTGCGTGCCGCCGTAGACGACCGACGGCTTGTAGGTCGGGATGATTTGCAGGACTTCGATGACGGCCTACTTGATTGCGGCGGGCGCGGCGAGCGTGTCGGGTTTCGGCGCGAAGGCACCCTCGTAGACGAACTTGCCCATCTCCTCCGCCCCGAGCTTCGTGAAGTGGACGCCCGACGAGATGAACAGGTCGTCCCAGTTGCCGTGGTAGGTCTTGGCGATGTCCTTCGAGTCGATGACCGTAGCGCCCAGCTCGCGGGCGACGGCCGCGCCGTGCTCCGAAAACGAGGTGAAAAACGCCATGTGCGGCGTCGCGTTGGCGTGCGACTGGATGACGAAAATCGGCCGTGCCCCGTTGTCCTTTATCAACTGGATGAAGTCGCGCAGGACGTGCAGGTAGTTCTCGAGCATGAGCGTGTCGGTCTTTCCGCTGGTGGCCATGTCGAGGGTCGGGTCGGTGCCGGCGGGGGCGGCACCGCCCGCGTCCTTCCGGTTTTGCGCCGCCTTCTTTTGGAAGAACGGGTTGACGACGTACTCCATCAGCCGCACGAGGGCGAGGTTGCGCTTGGCCCAGCGCGACTGGTCGTAGTGGGTGGTTATCTCGCCGTACTTGCCCTGTTTGACCAGTTCGTGGATGTCGCGGCCCTCCTCGCTTTTCATCGTGATGGCGTTCAAAGGCTCGTTGATGCCCGAGTAAATCACCACATAATCAGGTTTCAAGACGGGCAAGTCGCGCCGCGCCCGCCGGATGGCGTGACCAATCGACCAGCAGATGGCGCCGCCGTTGAGCACCTGGTCCTGCGGGTTGTGGTGCTCGCGAAGCTGTTTTTGGAGCTGCAGCGGCCAGGCCTCCTCGTTCGAAAGGTTGTAGCAAAAGACGATGGAGCCGCCGTAGACGATGCCCCGCGTCGCGCCCGGCGGCTTGGGGTTCATCACCGGCTCGACATTGCGGAAGCCGTAGTCGTTCGTCTCGGCGTTGGAGTTGTAGGCATTGCAGGCGTGGATGCCACCCAGTTCGGGGTCGGCTTGCCAGAGGCCGTAGCTCTTGCCGGGCCGGGCGTACTTGAAGTGGAGATAGGCCCGCGTCGCTCCCTCCAGAAGAAGGAGGAGGAAAAGCGTCGGGACGAGCGTGGCGACCAGCCAGAAGCTGATTTTGCGGCCGAGCGTTCTTTCTTTCATTGTGTTCTGGTCAATTGTGAAACCGAAGCTGTTTTGATGGCGGCTGCCACCCTCTCGTATGAATAGTGCTGGATTATCTCCCGCGACCGGCTTTGCATCTTTTCAAAATCGGCCGTCGGCAGGGAAAGGATTTGCTGGATTCTCTCTGAAAGCTCCCCCACGTCGCCAGTCTTGAACATGAACCCGTTGCCGTCAATGAGGTCATGCGCCGAGCCGACCATGTCCGACAGGACGACCGGCAAGCCGAAGCACATGGCCTCGTTCGTCGACAGGCCCCACGTCTCCCAGATGCCCGAGCACATGGCGTAGAGGTCGGCGGCGAGGTAGTATTTGGGCATCTCCGACTGGTTGACGAAGCCGGTCAACATGACCTCCGCCCCCATCCGGTTCTCTTTGATGAAAGCTTCCATCTCCCCCCGAAGCTCTCCCTCGCCGACGAAGACGGTGAAGACCTCCGCCCGGTTCGGCAGCCGCTCGACGGCGCGGAGCAGGTCGAGCGGCCTTTTCTTTTCGATGAACTTGCCCGAGCAGACAATCACCCGCTTGCCTTCGGGGATGCCCAGCTCGGCGCGGATTTCGGCGCGGCGCGAGCGATTTTCCTCAAAAAAGGAGGTGAAGCGGCGGTTGTCGATGCAGTACGGAGCCTGAAAAATCCGGCTCGGCTCGACGCTCATCATCTCAAAATAGGCTGTGTTCTGACGACCGACGGCGAGGAAGGCATCGACGCATTTGAAAAGGACGCGCCGCAGCCAGAACTGATTGACCCGCTTTTTCAGCCCGTCGGGCTTGGCGGCTTCGATGACGAGCGTGTTCTCGCCGCGAAGCAGGATGCGGTGGCCGAACAGCTTCCCGAAAATGACGGCCATCACCGCCGTCGCGTACCCCCAGCCGTGAACCCAAACCGCCGTCCCGCGCGGTGCGGCCCACAGCTCGCGGACGATTCCGAAATTGACCAGCCCGAAAAAGCCCTCGATGGATTCGCGCCGCGCGTGGTTCTTCAAAAACCGGTGGCGGTAGCCGTCGAGGAGCGGGATGTCCCATTTTATCGAGACCCCGAACTGCGGGTCGAGGCTTTCCTCCGCACCGTGCCGCGAGCAGAAAAGGACGGTGAAATCCATCTCCGGGTCGGCGGCCATCTCCTTATACAGAGGAGTGAAATACTGAATCGGGTGCGAGACAACGTGCAGCAGCCTCACTTCTTCCGGTAGGCGACGGCCCAGTTGGTGTGCAGTTTTTTGCGGAGCGCGGTCGGCAGCTTCTGCGTCCCCCGCTCGACGGCCTCGACCACCTTTTCAGGGATGAAAGGGAGCAGCAGGTGCAGCTTGACGTGGCCGTTGGTCAGCGGGTTGGTGTGCTGGCTGATGTCGATGGTCTCCAGCCCGGCGCGGCGGCCGAGGTCGATGAGTTCTTCCTCGTAGAGGAGGAAGATGTGGCCGTCGGAGTTCGGCTTGAACTGTACGGACTCGAAATCCTCCGGCGTGGCGTACTCCGAGAACTTCGGCAGCCGGTTGATGAAATACTCGCCGCTCGGCGTGGTCAGGATGATGTGGCCGCCCGGCCGGACGAGGCCGCCGACGAGGGCGAGGAACTCGTCGGGGTGCGCGACGTGCTCGATGATTTCGGTAATCAAAACCGCGTCGTAAGTCCGGCCTTTGCAGACCTCGAAGCAGTTGCCCGCGAGGTATTCAATCTTGCCCCGCTCGTGTTTCAACTTGACGTAGTCGATAAGCTCCGAGCGGAGGTCGTTCCACGTCACGTCGTACCCGGCCTCGGCGAGGAGAAGGCTGAAATTGCCCTGCGCGGCGGCCACGTCGAGGATTTTCGAGCCGGGGGCGACGTGTTTTTTAATCAAATCCAGCGTCCGCCGCTGCCTCGATTTATAGGCGTAGTGGTAGCCGAGGTTGTCGATTTTCTGGTTCTCAAAAACCTCGAGGCAGTCGTAGACGTGCGACTCGCGCCACGATTGCGGCCAGGCGGGGTTGAGCGGAATGGTCTTCATAAAGTGTTGAAAGTCAATGCTTGCCTGGCTTTGCCGCTCGGCCGGTGAAGCCCAGCCAGAGCGACACGCAGTTGATGGCGAAGAAGCCAAAATTCCCCAGCGCCCCGAACCAGATGATGCCCATCTCGGTCTTCAGGTCGAGGGCGAGGATGAGGACTATCTGGTTGAGGATGGTGAGCGGGGTGTAGAGCCACTGCCATTTTATCCAGCCCTTCGACGAGATGAAATGGTACATGAACGAGACGTACTGGAAGAAACAGGCCCCGAGCATCATCGCAAAAAGCTCCCAGCGCAGGCCTGCGTACCGCCCGCCGAGCACCCACAGGAGCGCGTCGGGGAAGAAATAGGTGAACGCGCACAGCCCGACCATCAGCCCGAGATAGGCCACCGACGAGCGGAGGAACTTGCTCCGAAGCCGCCCGAGGTCGTGCTCTTTCGCAAAAACTGGAGTCAAAACCGCCTGCACCGTCGCGTTCAGCACGGTGAAGATGACCATGATTCGGCCGAGGGCCGTGACGTTCGAGATGGACGTCACGCCGAGGAAGACCGACAGCAGCACGATGACAATCTGCCCCTGAAAGACGAAGTAGAGGATGTTCGGCGCGTCCGACTTCATCAGCGCGACGGTCTCGCGGCGGAAGCCCGCGTCCGCCTCGTCCGACGGCTCGTAAAGCCCGGCGACCTGCCGGTTTATCATCCAGTATTGGACAAAATAGGAGACGAGCGTCACCAGCAGCACCGGCCACAGCATCCCCCGGAGAAAGAACAAACAGCCCGCCACCGCCGCCAGCCGGACGAGCGCGGGCACCAGCTCGAAGCGGTTGATGATGTCCGTCCGCCCGAGAAGCTTGGCCACGTCGAACTTGAGGTTGGCGTGGATTTGCAGCCAGATGACCGTCAAAATCAGGCCGAGCGAGAGCGCGGCATAGGCCATCGGGATGCCGTTCTTCCAAAAAAGCCAGAAGGTGTAGGCCGCCATCGGCACGAGCATCCACTTGAAAAGGGTCATCCGCAGCCCCTCGAGCGTCCGCACGAGGGTGCCGAGCGCCCGCCGGTCCTCCCAGACGCGCCCGCCGATGACCGACACGCCCATGTGGATGCCGATGCCGCTCAACATTGCAATCATCGACAGCACCGAGAAAAAGAGCGCGTAGGTCCCATAGTCCGGCTTGTCGAGCGCGCGGACGATGAGGATGCCAGCAGCAGCGTTCGCCGCCTGAGCCAGGGCCTGAAAAAAGCCGACGCTCAAGACGCGGCGGAAAAGGTCGCTTTTCAGGACGGCGAACCGCCCCGCCCGCGCCTTTTGCTCGCCAGCTTGGGGGACGTGGAGTTTCTGCGAGACCATCAATTCGGGGGCTTCAGATTGGATAGGATGTCAAAGATGCGCTCGTGGTAGCCGTCCCATGTGTACTGCCGGGCGACGTCGGCGGCTCGCTCCCCCACCCTTTTCAGCAAGGCGCGGTCGTGGTAAAACCGTTCGACCGCCGCCTCCCAAGCCGCCATCTCGCCGACGGGGAGAACCATCCCGCCGCCCTGTTCGACGGCGTCCTGCGCCCCGGTGTTCGTCGAGACGAGGGCGGGCGAGCCGCAGGCCATCGCCTCGACGACCGTCTGCGCCCAACTGTCGATGTTCGACGGAAAGAGGAACAGGTCGAGCGAGTGGTGCAACGCGACCAGTTCGGCGTGGCCGACGAAAGGGATATGGGTGAAAACCTCGGGGTTCAAACCGCTCGGGTCGAAGCCGTCGAGCGGGCCGATGAAGGTGAGGTGCAAATCGAGGCCCCGGCGGCGCAGGTTTTCGACCAGTTCGACGGCGAAGGGCATCCCCTTCCGTCGGCTCAACGTGCCGACGAAATAGAGCTGCAGCGGCCCCTCCGCCCGGTATTCCTTTTTTGGAACGAACACCGAATGGTCGATGCCGAGATAGGCCCGGTGAATCCGCCCGGCTGGGAAGCCCGCGTCGACGAGCGTCCTTTCCCCGAATTTTGAGAGGGTGATGACGTGGTCGGTCACGGCGAGCGCGGCGTCTTTCTTTTTGGAAATGAACTCGACCTCGTCGGGGTTTTGATAGAAGCCAACTGCCGTCAAGACCGGGTTTTGAAAAGCATGGTGGACGCCGGCGAGGTCGAGAACGGTCGTTTTCCCCAGCTTCTTGGCCGTGCGGAAAGTGTGGAGCGTCGTGTTCTCGTACCCGATGACGATGTCGAACTCCTCCCGGCGAAGCCGCCGGGCCGTCCAGCGGTCGAAGATTTCATAGGGGATTCGCACGTCCCAGTATTCCGAGCGGGTCATTTTGAACAAGAGGAACAGCAGCGGAAAGTGCGCCAGCCGCCCCTCGTCGATGTTCCGGTAGGTGAAGTTCTTGAGCCGCCCGCGCCAGCTTTTCGGCAGGAAGGCGGGCAGCCGGTTCGCCGCCAGCATCGTGAAAAAACGGACGAGCGCGCCGCGCCTGTCGAGGCCGGTGAGCAGGGCATTGACGTGCTGTTTGCCCGGGTGGCAGACGAGGACTTTCATCGAAATCAAGCCGCCGCGCCGCTCAAGTCGCCTTTCGAGACTTTGTAGCGGCCCATGTAAAGCACCTCCAGCCCGCTCGTGAAAAAAGTCCGAATCGCGTCCGTCGGCGACGACACGTTCGGCTCTCCCTTCAGGTTGAACGAGGTGTTCATCACCACCGGCACGCCCGTGATTTTGTAGAACTCGTTGATGAGTGCCCAGTAAGCCGGGTTCATCTCGCGGTTGACGGTCTGCGGCCGCAGCGTCCTGTCGACGTGGACGACGGCCGGGATTTTCTCCGCCCAAGCCTCGCTCACGATGTCGGTCAGGATCATGTAGGGCGAGCTTTTGATGTTCTGCAAGACCTCCCCCGCGTGCTCCTCGAGCATCGACGGGGCGAAGGGCCGCCAGTTCTCGCGGTACTTCACCACGTCGTTGACCTTGTCCTTCATCTGCGGGTCGCGCGGGTCGGAGAGGATGGAGCGGTTGCCGAGGGCGCGCGGGCCGAACTCGTCGCGGCCCTGGTACCAGCCGACGAGGCGGCCGTTGGCCAGCTCTTGCGCCGCGTCGGCCGCGACGTTTTCGAGGACGCGGTGGGGCAGCTTGTACTTTTTTATGGCCGAGAGGATTTCCGCGTCGCCGTACTCGAGGCCGAGGTAGGGGTAGAAAACGCCCTTTTTCAGCCCGCCCTTTTCATAGAAAGGAAGGAGTGCCGCCCCGATGGCCACCCCGTCGTCGGCCGAGGCCGGTTGGATGAAGAACTCGGAAAGCTCCAGCCGCCGGGCGATGAAGCCGTTTGCCTTGCAGTTGAGGCCCACGCCGCCCGCCATGCCGATGGAGTTCGTCCCGTATTTTTTGATGAAATATGAGACGAAGCCCTCCAAAAACTTCTCGTACCGGTCCTGCGCCGAGCGGGCGAGGTCTTTCACCTCCGTGTCGCTGATGGCGTCGCCCTCGCCTTTTCGGCGGGTCATCACATGGCCGTTTTCGAGCTTGATGGTAGGCAGGCCGAGGATGCCGCGAGCGACTTTGTAGTCCTTTCCTTCAAAGGAAAAGAGGTCGTCGAGCTTGTACCGGTTCTCACCGAAGGGCGCCAGGCCCATGATCTTCCACTCGTCGGAGTTCTTCTTGAAACCGCAGAAAGCCGTGATCTCGCCATAAAAATAGCCGAGCGAGTGCGGCAAGTCGACGCGATGGACAAGCTCCAGCTTGCCGCCTGTTTTCAAATAAACAGACGTCGCCTCCTTCGAGCCGCGCCCGTCGAGGACGAAAATCAGCGACTTCTCCTCCTTCAAATAAGGCATCACGGAAAGCGCATGGGCCATGTGGTGCTCCATGTGCCGCACGCGCGGGGCGGCGCAGAGGCCGTGCTGCGCGAAGAAGTTGGAGGTCTTCCGCGTCGTCCTCGCCCGGATCCAGTAGAAGATGGTGGAGAGGAGGCCGTCGTTGAGGTCGCCGCGAAGCTCCTGCTTGATGTCCGTCCACCACGATGCGCTCGCAGGGGGCCAGCCGACGGCCCACTCGTCAATCTCGGCCGGGGTTTTCCCAACATGGTCGAGGCAGGCGCGGATGGCGTTTATCGGAAAGGCCGCGTCCTGTTTCTGCCGCGTGATGCGCTCCTCGGCGATGGCGAAGACGACGCGCCCGTCAACGGCGACGGCCGCCGACGAGTCGTGCCCGCCGGAAAAGTTTATCCCAATGGTTGTCATTCTGGAATGGTCGGTGTCTGTTTACGGGGTCACCAGGGCTTTTCGAAGCTGGGCGCGTCGAAGCCGGTTTTCTTTTCGACCCAGGTCGTGGCCGGGCCTTTTTTGAGCATGAGCGGGTCCTTCTTCCCAAACAGCCGGGCCAAGATGGCGACCGGGAAAAGGAACAGGTAGAAGACCGCGCTCAACAGGATGTTCGGCACGATGAGCGCGAGCACCTCCGTCAGCTTGCCCCACGCCCAGTCGATTTTCTCGGCGAGGAAGTCGGAGAACAGCCCGGCGAGGCAGACGAGCACGGCGACCGTCAAGGCCCAGCGGTGCTTCGTGATGAGGTAGACGACCAGAAAGCCGAGACAGATGGTCAGCACGGTCTTTGTGGGGTGGGACTGTATTTTTTTCATGATTGGGTTTCGGGTGGGAACACGGATGATCCGTGTTCCCACCCCTATCGCTTTTAGAACAAGGTGTAGATGAACGGCGCCAGCGCGCTCGAGCCGCCGAAGACAATGAGGATGCCGAGCAAAAGCAGCACGACGACGACGGGGACGAGCCAGAACTTCTTGCGCTCTTTGAGGAAGCTCCACAGGTCGGTAAGGAAATCCATTCGTGGTAGTTTAAAATTGGTGAAAAGTCGATGGTTGACGGTTGGAGGTCAGGGGCGGCGGGACGGTGTTCGGGGCCGCTGCCGTTTGGCGGCCGCCGCCGACCGCACGGGCGATTTCGCGGGCGACGAGGGCATGGCCACGCTCGTTGAGGTGGATGTCGAGGTCGAAAAAGAGCTTTTGACCGGCCCTCGCAGCCGAGCAGAAAGCGGGGTCGAGGTTGATGAAGGGCAGCCCGTTGTCCTCGGCCCAGCAGTTGAATTTGGTCGAGAAGGTGGGCGCGACCCAGTCGCCCGTCAGGCAGGCGTACTTCGACGGCATCGCCACGAACCAGTGGGCAATGCCCTCTTTTTTCAACAGAGCGTCGATTTGGCGGACGCTCTTCGCAAAGCGCGACGTGTCGGCGATGCCCGGTGCCAGCTCGACGTAGTTGCCCACCCGGAGGTCGGTCGCGGCGGCTTGCGGCTGTTCCTGCCGGTTTCGCAGGTAGGCCATCGTGAGCTGCGCCCGGCGGGCGACGCGGAAGGCGTAGGAGCGCCGCAGCCATTTCACCGCCCGGCTCGGCTGGCCGCCGTAGCAGAGCATCGGCTCGTCGTTATCGTTGAAAACGGCCGAGGCGGCGTACTCGTCGTCGTCCTTCGGGTCATTGCTGTAGAGCTGGATGATGGCCATCACCGGGCGTCTGGAACCGTCGCCGAGCTTCTTTTTGAGTTGAATCAACTCCAAAAGCGGCGAGTAGCTGGCCACGCCCATGTTCACCGCGACGAGGCCGCTGTCGATGGCCTGCGCCGCGAGGGCGGGGAAGCTGGTTGTCCAGTCGACCTGTGCGGCCTCCGTGAACGAGTCGCCGAAGAACCACACGGGCGCGGCGCAAGTGTCCGCCGCCGCCCACGGGTTGACGCGGTTTCCCTCGCCGTCAAAGGCGACGCTGTGGCCACCGTACTCCTTCGACGGCGCGTAGCTGACGAAGTGGTAGTTGGCCGGGTGCGCGTGGTGCAGCGACGGGTCGCTGTCGATGGCCGCGTTGCCGTAGCCGTAGCCGAGGACCCGAAAGGCCCCCTCGACGATGGCCAACAAGACGAGAAGAATCAGGAGATTGATTCCAAAAACCCTCATGGTCGAAATGCGATGGGATGAACGGTTGGATTAGGTCAGTGTCGCTTTCGATAGTGCCGCTCTTGCGCGGTTGGGAGGATTTGAGAAATCGGTGGAGGATGTGTGTGTTTGCTGTGCCGTTTCCGGCGGTAAAGGTCTCTGTTTTGCTTTGTCGGGGATGTCGCCCCGGAGGCTTTTCAGGGATTCGCGTCAGTCCATCTTGAACTTCACGCGCCACTTGTCGCGGTTCTCGTGGTCGGGCTGCTCGGTCTTGCAGTAGACGAAATCGTTGATGACGAGGTAGTCCATCTCCGTCGACATGAAGCACCGGTAGGCATCGTGCGGCGTGCAGACAATCGGCTCGCCGCGCACGTTGAAGCTCGTGTTGACGACGAGGCCGAAGCCCGTCCGCTTTTTGAAGGCCTCGATGAGGCCGTAGTAGCGCGGGTTCGTCTCCTTGTGGACGGTCTGGATGCGGGCCGAGAAGTCGAGGTGGGTGATGGACTGGACATCGCTCCGCTGGAAATAGAGCCTGTCCCAGAGCGGCAGGTCGAAGAAGTTGGCGGGCAATTTCGTGCGCCGCGACTCCTTCACCGGGCAGACGAGGAGCATGTACGGCGACGGCTCGTCGAGCACGAAGAAGTCCGAAACGTCCTCCGCCAGGACCGACGGCGCGAACGGCCGGAAGCCCTCGCGGTACTTGATTTTCAGGTTGAGCTTCTTCTGCATGTCGTTGTTCCGCGCGTCGCCCAAAATCGAGCGGTTGCCGAGGGCGCGGGGGCCGAACTCCATGCGGCCCTGAAACCAGCCGACGACGTTGCCCTCCGAAATCTTCTCCGCGACGTGGTCGGCGAGCTTCGAGAAGTCGTCGAACTTTCGGAAGACGGCCTTCGCCTTGCGGCTCATCAAATCAATCTCCTTTTCCGAATAGTCGGGGCCGAGATAGGAGCCTTTCATCTGGTCGTGCTTCGGGTCGACGAGGCGTTTCTCGTTGAAATACATGCAGCTCGCCGCCAATGCCGCGCCGAGCGCACCGCCCGCGTCGCCGGCCGCCGGTTGGAAGTAGAGGTTTTTGAAAATCCCCTTGTCGAGGAGCTTTCCGTTGGCCACGCAGTTGAGCGCCACGCCGCCCGCCATGCAGAGGTTTTCCGAACCCGTGAGCCGCCGGGCCTCGGCCGCCATTTTCAGGACGATCTCCTCCGTCACCTGCTGGATGGCGAGGGCGAGGTTGCAGTGGTGCTGCTCCAAATCCGCCTCCGCCTCGCGGCGCGGGAAGCCGAACAGGGCCGCCCATTTGTCGTCGCGCACCATGCGCAGGCCGGTCGCGTAGTTGAAATAGGACTGGTCGAGCCAAATGGAGCCGTCCTCTTTTATCGAGACGAGCGTCTCCTTGATCTTCTTGACAAACTCGGCCACCTGCGGGTCGTGCGGGTTGCCGTAGGGGGCCAGGCCCATGAGTTTGTACTCGCCCGAGTTGACGGTGAAGCCGATGAAGTAGGTGAACGCACTGTACAGCAGGCCGACCGAGTGCGGGAAGTTCATCTCTTTCAAGATGGACAGCTTTCCGCCCTCGCCCAGCCCGATGGAGGCCGTGCACCACTCGCCCACCCCGTCGATGGTGAGAACCGCCGATTTCTCGAAGGGCGACGGGTAAAAGGCGCTCGCCGCGTGCGAGAGGTGGTGCTCGGGGAAAAGGAGCTTCACCTTCTTCTTGTCGTAAGGCCCGATTTCCTTCAGCCCGTTGTGGATGAGTTTTTTGAGAAACATCTTCTCGTTGAGCCAGACCGGGATGGCCTTCAGGAAGGACACGAGGCCCTTCGGCGCGAAGGCGTAATAGGTCTCCAGCAGCCGCTCGAACTTGAGCAGCGGCTTGTCATAAAAGACGATGGCGTCGAGTTCGTCGATGGTCAGGCCGCCTTCTTCGAGGCAGTACCTGATGGCCTCTTTCGGGAAGTCGGGCGTGTGCTTGTCGCGGGTGAAGCGCTCCTCCTGCGCCGCCGCGATGATCTCGCCGCCGACCACGAGCGCCGCGCCCGAGTCGTGGTAAAAGGCCGAAATGCCGAGGATTTTTTTCATTTATGATTGGATGCTTGTCCGCCGTTGGCGGGGATTTACGATTTGTGATTACCAGACGGGCAGCTTCAAAAGCTGCTCGCCGACCTGCCGCCCGATTTCGGCATCCCCTTTCGCGTTGGGGTGGCCGTCGAACTTGAAGAAGTAGCCCGTCTTGTCCGGCAAAGCCTTGAACCCGTCCGTCAGCCCGATGTAGGGCAGCCCGTTCGTC
>JBGAWE010000048.1:0-24569 GCA_044227705.1 Saprospiraceae bacterium | reverse complement strand
GGCGATGCAGGGCGTGAAAACATGGGTCGTCTACGCCCGCAACTGGCTTCAAATCTTGCGCTGGACGACGATGACCATCCTGATTTTGGCGCTCGCGCGGCCCCAATTGATATGGTTCGAGGAAAAAATCGAGTCCGAGTCCATCGACATCATGATGGCGATGGACGTTTCGCCGAGCATGCTGACCAAGGATTTTTACCCCGACCGCCTAAGCGTCGCCAAACAGGTGGCCAACGATTTCGTCCGAAACCGGCTTCACGACCAGATTGGCCTCGTAGCCTTCTCGGGCGGCGCGGTCACCAAGTGCCCGCTGACCAGCGACCACCGGGTTTTGCAGATTTTCATCAACAACCTGCAAGTCGGGCGGCTGAAGGACGGCACTGCCATCGGCATGGGACTGGCGACCGCCGTCAACCGGCTGAAGGACTCAAAATCGAAGAGCAAAGTCGTCGTGCTGCTCACCGATGGCGAAAACAACGCCGGGGAAATCGGCCCGCTCCGTGCATCCGAAATCGCCAAGTCGTTGGACGTAAAGGTGCACACCATCGGCATCGGGACGGATGGAACGGTCGTGTCGCCGAGCGAGGAGAGCGCATATGGGGTCTACACTTTCGCGGCGCGAACCAGTGTTTTCAACTCAAAACTGCTCGAAGAAGTCGCGCACCGGACTGGGGGCGAGTTCTATCGCGCCCGCTCACCGGAGGATTTGCGCGGCATCTATGCGGAAATCGACCGGCTGGAGAAGACCAAGACCACCACGACCGCTGTGCGCCGCAACCAGGACCTGTTTTTTGTGATACTCGACCTCGTCTATTGCCTTTTGTTGCTGGAACTGTTCCTGCGCTGGGGGCCGCTGCGGGTCATTACCTTTTGATTCGGAATGAAATTCGAGAACCCGGATTTGCTGCACCTGCTTTGGGCCTTGCTGTTGCACGCCGTGCTGCTGGTGGTCTACTGGCGCTGGCGGCGGCGGATGCTGGCGCGCTTGGGTTCGAAGGAACTTGCCGAGCGCCTGCTTCTGGGTTTTTCCTTCCCTCGTTTTTTGGTGAAAAACCTGCTGTTCGCCTCCATTTTGGCCTTGACGGTCTTGGCCTTGGCCAACCCGATGCGACCTGTTTCGTTGACCTTGCCCGAGCACTTGAGCGCGAACGTTCTGATTGCGCTCGACATTTCTGAAAGTATGCTGGCCACCGACGCGGCGCCGAGCCGGTTGAAAGCAGCCAAAGGCTTTGTCCAAAACCTCGTGCAAAAACTCGAGGGCGAGCAGCTCGGCCTTATTTTTTTTGCCGGAGAGGCGGTCACGCAAATGCCCCTTTCAACCGATTACGCGACGCTGCTCACGTTTGTCAGCAACGCCGGTCCCGATTTGATTGCCGACCCGAGCACCGACTTGGCCGCGCCGGTGGAGGTAGCTTCGCACCTTTTTGGAGCAGACCCGGAGGCGGGCTGTGCGCTGGTCGTCATTTCCGACGGTGAACAGCACGCCGGCGACCCGAGCACGGCCGCAAAAAAGGCGCACGGGCAAGGCTTGATTGTCCACACGGTTGTCGTCGGAACGGTTGCGGGCGGCCCAATCCCGCTGGCCGGGGGCGGGAAAAAACGCGACTCCGAAGAGCAAGTGGTCACCACGCATTCCGACGAGAACCTGATGCGAAGCCTTGCGCAGGCCGGCGGTGGCAGTTTTTTCAAAATCGACGACCCGGGCGCCGCCGAGGCGATCGCCCGCGAGGTCGACCGGTTGCAGAAAAAGGCGATTCGTGCAGAAACGGGGCGGGCCTATCAATCGCAATATCAATGGCTGGTTGGGCTGGCCCTCCTCTTTTTGATTGTCGACCAGCTGTTTTGGTGGCGGCGGGAAGCCTGATGAGCTTCTGAAAGAAACAAGCAAATGCGACGCTTTTCAATCTTGATTTTGGTGGCTTTGGCGACCACGGTTTCTGCCCAAATGGAGCACCTCCAACTGCGCCGGGCCGAGCATTTCTATGACCAAAAAAACTGGGAAAAGGCAGAGATGGCCTTCCAGCGGGTCAAGGGCCAGCCGAACACGGTGTTCAATTTGGGCAATGTTGCCTTCCGGCAAAACAAGCTCGAGCCCGCGGCGGAGTTTTTCAAAAAGGCCGCAAAAAAAGCCGGAGGCCCTTCCGAAAAGGCCGATGCTTTTTATAACCTCGGCAATGCCCTGCTGCGGAGCGGGCAGCTAAAAGCTGCCGAAAAGGCCTTTGAAACCAGTCTCCGCCTCGCGCCCAACCGGCCGGACGCCAAAAAAAACCTGCAGACAACCAAAAACAAATTGAGCCAAAAACAGCCGCCCCCGCCCCCGCTGCCGCCCCAAAAAACACCTCCACCGCTCGCTGTCCCACAGCGACGCTACCTCGACCGCGGTCAGGCATCGGCTCCCGAACCGGCTGCCGGGGGCCTCACACCCGAGCAGGCGCGCAAACTATTGGAGAACATCGTCGTGCCGGACGAACAAAAAAGCCTCCGGGCCAACCGGAGCCTCATCCCGTCCGGTGGCGTTGAAAAAGGGGAAAAAGGCTGGTGAGATGACAGTGCGGAACGCCTCATTGGCCGCGCCCCAGCTTGAGGATGTTCCCCATTGCGTAGCAGGTTCGGCAGCGCGGCTCGTACCGCTCCTTTTCGCCGAGCAAAATGACCTCGTCGCCCTCCGCGTGGCGGTACGATCGACTGGCGAGGTTGCCGCAATGGACACAGATGGCGTGGACTTTCGTGACGTACTCGGCCACCGCCATCAGCGCGGGCATCGGCCCGAAAGGGAGGCCGCGATAGTCCATGTCCAGCCCGGCGGCGATGACGCGGATGCCGTTGTCGGCCAGTTTTTGGCAGACGTCGGGCAGGTCGGCGTCGAAGAACTGCGCCTCGTCGATGCCGACGACGGTCGTGTCGTCCGAGATTTTGAGGATGCGCTGAGAGCTGTCGACCGGCGTGGCGAGGATGGCGTTCGAGTCGTGGCTGACGACGCTGATGTCGTCGTAGCGCGTGTCGATGCGGGGCTTGAAGATCTCGACCTTCTGCTCGGCGATCTTCGCCCGTTTGAGGCGGCGGATAAGCTCCTCGGTCTTTCCCGAGAACATCGAGCCGCAGACGACCTCGATCCAGCCGCCGCGCTTTCCGTATGAATGTGGCTCCAGGAACATTTTGTGGAAGGGTTTTTTCTGATTTGCGTTCTTTGCCCGACCACGATTCAATCAAAAAGCCGGGCCGAAAACCGGTGCAAACATTCGAAAACTATGGATTTGCAGAAAGCGAAGATTTTTCTGGAGAAGATAAACCGCGAGTTCGCCTCGATGCAGCGCGAGCCCGACGCCGTCTCGGCCATCGACGTGGACATACTGCGGCAATACGTCCGCGATTTCTACGACGCGATTTTAAGCGAGAAGTCAAGTGTCGTTTTCAACACGCCCGCGCCGCCTGCCGTCAAAGAGCAGCCGCCCGCGCCGAAGCCGCCCGCCCGGCCCATCGGATTCAACCCCGAGCGCAACCAACCCAAGCCCGAGCCGCCGCAGGAAATCATCGTAAGCGAGCGGCCCCGGCAAGCAGCCGCGCCGAAGATTGAGGAAATCTCTCGCCCCGCGCCGGCCCCGGTTTTCGAGCCGGAACCGCCTGTCGCACCGCCCGCGCCTAAAAAAGAAGAGAAGCCACAGGAATTCGCCCCGCCACCGCCGTTCCACGCCTCGCCCGAGACCATCGCCTTATTCGAGTTCAAGGCGCCAAAGGAGATTTCCGAAAAGCTCTCCGAGACGCCGATTGCCGATTTGAAAAAGGCCTTCGCGCTCAACGACCGCCTGCTGTTCACCCGCGAACTGTTCGGCGGAGACGCGAAAGCGCTCGAAAACGCAGTCGCCACGTTGCAGAGCCTCGGCAGTTTCGAGGAGGCAAAGTCGTTCCTTATCCAGTTTTGCGCCGAGCAGTTTCACTGGGCGGAAAAGCACCGTGTCGAGCACGCGCGGCATTTCATCAAGATTGTGCGCCGTCGGTTTGCTGGTTAGGCGTTCATCTCCCGCAGCTTTTTGAGCAGCTTGTAAAGTTTGAGGTTCAGCCCCGCGCTCGCGTTGAAGAAGTGGCCGTTGATGGTCAGGAACTCCCGCGTGTACTTCAATTCTTTTATCCCGCCGAACTGCACCTGATGGGCGGGCGAGAACTGCGCCTTCCAGTAAAGCCCCCGGTCGCTCATGGCGAAGCCCTCCTTGCAGTTGTCGGCGAGCGAGAGGTCGCAGATGAAGAAGATTTTCTCGCGCCGATCGGCGTGTAGGAACGACTGGCAGGCCGTCTGCAGCTTCTGCACGTTCATCGAGATGAAGTCGGTGTAGACCGTCTCGGCCTCGCGCTCGAAGTCGAGAAAGTCCATAGCCATCGAGCAGAGGTCGACCTTTCCCATCCGAGCGTTTTCGTACTTGAGCATCGCCTCCGGCAAAGGGATGACAGCCAGGTCGTTGCAGAAATGGATGAAAAAGTAGTCCAGCAGCCCGTCGAGCGCCCGTGTGAGCCGCCCATCGATTTTGGGCAAAACCTCCTCGCCGCCCTCCTCCCACTGCATCAAAACGCCCCGCGCCATCTGTTCGAGCCGATATTCGAGCACCTCGCGGAATCGCGTCGAGTGCGTCCGCTCGACGTACTCGGAGTGGCGGATGGGCGCGCCCTCCTCGTTGACTTTTTTGAAAAGGTCGCCGTAGAACCAGTCGCGCAGCGATTCCTTGAGGGTGTCCTCTCGGGCAAAGTCGAGGTTGTGGCCGGACTTAGGCGTGTCGGGCGGTTTCTGTTTTTTGCCCCCGAAGCTGTGGCGGCAGTGGTGGCAGAAGACCGCCGTCACCGGGTTGCGCTCGCGACAGGCTGGACAGTCTTTCTGCTCGCCGACGGCCTGCTCGCCGCAGGCATGGCAAAACTTTGCCCCGGAGAGCAGGACTGTGCGGCACTTCGGGCAAGAATTTGCGGAAGAGCCGCCGGTGCTGTTGAACAGGTTGTCGATGGAGGTGGCCGGTTTCATTTTCCCAGTACTGATTGCGGCCAAAGGTAGCCACGGATAATTTTATGACACAAAATATTTGCCATAATTTTTTCCATAAAAACAAAAACAGAGCTTGACGCGGTCCACTGGCGATGAACTCCGTTCTCATTGATTGGCGTTTTTGGAAATAAAAAATTCAACATAGCGATAGAATTCTTTATGAAAATCGTTTTTCTTTGGCCTGAAAAATGCCTGGGCCTGAATCCCATCGGGTTTGCGCCCTCCCTTTTTTAAAACAAAATGCACACCTGGCCGGCTGCTTTTTGACGGCGATTTTCAAAACCAAACACTTCGAGCCATGGCCGCCAAGCCCATCTCTTCAACCCCCACATTTCTGCTTCGCCCGGTCAACTGGCGGCTGCTCGTCTTTTCCCTTTCATTGGTCGTGCAGTTCGCAGCAGGGCAGCCAGCTATCCGTTTTTTGAACTCTTCGTTTGAATTCGACAAGCAAAATGCCGCCAGCCAGCAGCCGATGTATTGGTACAACTTCGGCGCTGATGGCGAGTCGCCGAGTGACCTCCAGCCCGGCTTTTTCAATTGCGAGGCGCGGCCACACGACGGCCATACCTGCGTCGGCATGGTCGTGCGCGACAATGGCACGTCCGAGGCCATCGGCCAGCGGCTCGACCGGCCATTGCGCGAAGGCCAAGCCTACCGATGCTCGGCTTTTATGGCCAGGTCGGCACGTTACAAGAGCGTATCGCGGCTGACCGGCGAAGTGGTCGATTTTTTCGCCCCGGTCAAGCTGCGCGTGCTCGGCTGCGCGGATGGCGACTTGAAAAACCTTCGGTTGCTCTCAGAGTCCCCGGTGGTCAATTGGACTGAGTGGAAAGAGGTTTATTTTGACCTGAAACCGGCCGGTTTCGACTGCAACTGGCTTGTTTTTCAGGCTTTTTGGATCGAGGCGGGCAATGGCTATTACAACGGGAACCTCCTGCTCGATGCCATTTCGCCCATCGTTGAGCTAGGCGGCGACGGCTCGACAGCTTCCACATCGGCAACCGAAGCCCCGCCCGAGCCGCTCGATGCGTCGGACGATACGCGGCCGATTGAGCTGGCGAACCCGTCCTTTGAAAAATTCGACGCGGACTTGCTTGAATTCACAGGCTGGGAGTTTGTCGCCCGCCCAGACCCCATCCCCGAACGGTGCGCGAAATGGGCCGGTGCCGCCGACGGCAAGCTTTTTCTAGTGCTGACAACTTCCGGTAAGGAGCGTTGTGCCAAAACAATGGCTCGGCTTTCAAGGCCGATGCGAAACGGGAGGGCTTACCGGCTCACTCTTTTGGCAAGGCACTGCGAGCCTAAGGCCAAAAAGAAACGCCTGTTAGGCTTGAGTATAGAATTTGAGGACACGCAGGGCTGCTTCGTGCAAGTCCTCGGAGTGAGCGAGGCGGGGAACGGGCTGGAACTACTGGCCACCATCGGGCCGGTGACGAACGGCGATTGGCGGGAATTCGAGCTGGACATGGCACCGAAGATGGGCGACGTCCGCGCCATCATCTTGCAGGCATGGAACGACGGGAGCAAGGTCGGTGGCCGGACAAGGCACGTTTTCATCGATAATCTTTCGGCCATCGTGCCTGTCAAGTGATTCTTTTTCGGTTGCCGTAAACCGACTGGTCTTCAGCGATTTAAGTCGAAAACCTCGGTCATCCTGACCCACTTCTCGCCCGGCGCGGCGAGCAGTGGCTGGAAGCATACATCAGCTCTTCCCATTTTTCGACGTGCGGATTGGCCGCGTCGGCGGCGGCTTTTTTCAAAAGAGAAATCGTCGTCGGTCTCGATGAGCATGAAAAGCCGATTGCCCGCCCGCCAGATTTTCAGCGACTCGATGCCCGCGTAGCGGATGCTCTTTGTGATTTCTGGCCAGACGGCGCGGTGCCAGGCTTCGTACTCGGCGATGAGCGCGGGGTCGTCTTTCAGGTCGAGGGCGAGGGCGTGCTGCTGCATGGTTTTTGCCTCAAAGCTCGACAACGCCCGCAGTTGCCGAGCGAGCCGGCCGATTTTCTACCTTCGCCGCCACCGACCGCCCGGCCAATTTTTCTCGAAAAAAGCGACGACGCAATGACCACCGCACCGACAAAAGCCAAAAAAACTGCCCCGATTGCGGGCGAACACGACCGCCAGACCGTCCTCGACCGCTACCGTTTGTGCTGCATGAGCCGCGAGTGCAGCGTGCTGGCCAGGCGCGAGGTTTTGACGGGCAAGGCCAAGTTCGGCATCATCGGCGACGGCAAGGAACTGCCCCAAATCGCGCTCGCCTCGGTCTTCCAGAAAGGCGACTGGCGCAGCGGCTACTACCGCGACCAGACCATCCTTTTCGCCCTCGGACTGATGCCGGTCGAGCTGTTTTTCGCGCAGCTCTACGCCGACCCGGCGCACGACGAGTTCACCGGCGGCCGCTCGATGAACGGCCACTACGTCACCCCCACCATTGACAAAAAGACGGGCAACTGGCTGAACCATAACGAATTGCACAACATTTCGGCTGATGTTTCGCCGACGGCGGGACAGATGGCGCGGGGCCTAGGCCTCGCCTTCGCCTCGAAAAAATACCGCGAATCGACCGCGCTCGCCGATTCGACGGGCTTCTCGAAAAATGGCAACGAGGTCTGCTTCGTCACCATCGGCGACGCCTCCACGAGCGAGGGCGTTTTCTGGGAGACTATGAACGCCGCCGGCGTTTTGCGGGTGCCGATGGTCGTCTCGGTCTGGGACGACGGCTACGGGATTTCAGTCCCGAAAAAGTACCAGACGGCGAAGCAGAGCATCAGTGAGGCCCTTTCCGGGCTCCAATTTGACGAAGAACTGGGCGGCGTCGAGATTTACAAAGTGAAAGCGTGGGACTACCCGGCCCTCCTCGAAACCTATCAAAAAGCCGCCGACCGGGCGCGAAAACACCATATCCCAGCGCTCGTCCATGTCGAGGAGGTGACGCAGCAGCTCGGCCACTCGACCTCCGGCGACCACCGGCGTTACAAATCGGACGAGCGGCTGCAATTTGAAAAGGACTTCGACTGCAACGCCCGCTTCGCCGACTGGATTTTCGAGAACGGGCTGGCCAGCCGCGAGGAGCTGGCCGCGATTGAAAAAGAAGGTGTCGCCGAGGCGCGACGCGGGCAATCGGAGGCTTATCGCCGATCGATGCTGCCCGGGCAGAAGGCGCATTCAGAAGCAATCTCCCTTTTGAAAGACGCGGCGGCCGACTTTCCCGGCCTTGCTGAAAGGCTTTCAGAACTGGAAGGCCTTCGCGGGCCGATGGCCTACGAGTCGGTGAAAATCGTCCGGCAGGCTTTTCAGGTTTTGCCAAAAAATGGGGCCGCGAGCCGCGCCGCCATCGAGAACTGGCTGGGCGAAAAGACGGCGGATGCCCATCGAATCTTCTCGACAGAGCTTTATTCGGAGAGTGAGAAATCGGCTTTGAAGGTGCCGGTCGAGCCGCCCGTGTTTTCAGAAAGCAGCACGGAACGGCCAGCCTATGAGGTGATAAACGCCTTTTTCGACCTGAAACTGGCCGAAAACCCGGCCGTTTTCGCCTTCGGCGAGGACGTGGGCAAAATCGGAGACGTCAACCAGGGCTTTATGGGGATGCAGGCTAAGCACGGCAAATCGCGCGTCTTCGACACCGGCATCCGCGAGTGGACCATCATGGGGCAGGCCCTCGGCATGGCGATGCGCGGGCTGCGGCCCATCGCCGAGATCCAGTACCTCGACTACCTTTTGTACGGCCTCTCGCCGCTCTCCGACGACCTCGCCTGCCTGCGCTGGCGGACGGCCGGGCAGCAAATCGCGCCCGCCATCATCCGCACGCGTGGCCACCGGCTCGAGGGCATCTGGCACGCCGGGTCGCCGATGGGCATGGTGCTGGGGTCGCTGCGCGGGATGTGGGTCTGCGTGCCGCGCAACTTGGTGCAAGCGGCGGGGATGTACAACACCCTCTTGCGAAGCGACGACCCGGCGCTCGTCGTCGAGTGCCTCAACGGCTACCGGCTGAAAGAAAGGCAGCCCGACAACCTCTCGACGTTCACCGTCCCGCTCGGGCGGCCGGAGGTTTTGCGAGCGGGGACGGACGCGACGCTCGTCACCTACGGCTCCTGCGTCCGCGTCGCGGCGGAGGCCTGCGAGCGACTGGAGGCGGCCGGGATTTCGGTCGAACTCATTGATTGCCAGACGCTATTGCCGTTCGATTTGGACTCCATGATTGTCGAAAGCTTGAAAAAAACGAGCCGGTTGGCCGTCCTCGACGAGGATTTCCCGGGCGGGGCCTCGGCTTTCATTCTCCAAAACATTTTGGAAAAACAGGGCGGCTACCGCTGGCTCGACGCCGCGCCGCGAAGCATCACGGCTGTTGAGCACCGCTCGCCCTACGGCTCGGACGGCGACTATTGGGCGAAGCCGAACGCGGAGGATGTCTTCGACGCAATGACCGAGCTGATGGCAGAGTGACCTTTTCCCTGCTTTGTTTTGGTATTAGAAGCCAGCCCGGGGGGGGACGGGCTGGCGAGGTTTCCACTGGTTTTCAATGCTGCGAAGTCGGCCGTCAATCGAGCAGGTGTTCTTTGACGGCCTTGTAGATGGCGGCCGAACTGTTCGGCGCGTCGAGCTTGGCGCGGAGCGTCTTGAGCCGCGACTTGCAGGTCTCCGGGCTGATGAAGAGCGCGCGGGCTATCTCCTTGTGGTCGAAGCCCTGGGCAATGAGGCGCAGGACGTCCAGTTCGCGGTCGTTGGGCGGGCACTTGCGGCTGGAAGACTGGTCAGCTTGAGTTTCCATATTAAAGAAGTTTGAAATGGTGAACGTTGCGTTCAAAAGGGGCACAGCCCGGCCCATGGGCGCGGGCTGTGCGGATAGTTTTGGGTGCCAGCCAGGGAGATGTCAAAGTTCGGTGGTGGCCGAACGATCAGTGCTGTACAAAGCGCAACGAGCCGTTGGTTGAGATGGCCGTGTACATGCGGCCGTGGTGGAAAAAGGTTCGCAGCGATTTCGGCTCGTCGGGCAATTCGGGAGACATGAGCTTGGTCGACATGGCCATCGACCGCACGAGCTTGAGCCGCTTCTTTGAAGAGCGGTCGTATTCCAGCGCGACGGTGTGGAGCGTGGTTTTCACCAAATAGGTGAGGTAAAAGTTCTGGTTGATGGCCACCAACCCGAAGTCGCCGTCGGGGCTGACGCCGGGCACGGTGCCGATGAGGTCGAATTCGGGTTCCAACAGGAACCTCCCCGGCGTGGCGTCTCGGGTGAAGCGCAAGACGGTCTGGCCGTCCACCTGCTCCGTCCAGAACACGAAAAGAGCCTCGTCTCCGATATGCCCAATCTTCATGTGCATCGGCCGGAAGTTGGTGGCGGCCCGGGCGGCGTTCTCCGGGGCTTTCGGTTGCGGTATTGCCCTTCCTGTGTGTATGGCGAACCCCTCTGGATTTGCCGATACCCAGACGGATTTGCCGCCATAATTGTGCGGGCCGTCGACCAAGTTGAGGCCTGAAGCGAACGGCTCGTTCAGGTGGGGCTTGGCCGCTTTTGAGACCGCATCTTCATCGACCATGACGGTGCCCGAAACCTGTTTTGGCGCCTCGGCGACCATAGGCACCTGCCACTGCACGGGCCTTTCCTCGACAAAAAGCTGCGGCGGGTCGGTCTCGGCCAGGATGCCGATGGCGATGCGGTCGTGGCCCCGGCGGTTGGCAAAGATCCGGCCCTTGTGCGGCGTTCTGAACCGGCCGAACCGCTCCCAGACCCGGAGGCCGGCGCTGCGGAGTATCAGCCAATCGGTGCCGCCCGCCCTTGGCTTTTTGCTTTTTTCATAAAAAAGATAGACGTAGTCGCCCAGCGGGACGAGGTGGCAGTTGGGCAGCGAAAAGCCGAACTGCCCGAGCCTGGGCGGGTTGTACTTGAGGGCCATCTCGATGTCGTAGTAGGAAAGCTCGGCCTTGCGCCCGACGTAGTAGGCGTGCATAACATCGGAGTTCGTCCTCATGTCCTCGTGCTTGATGCCGAGGGCGTGGCCCACCTCGTGCAGCGTGACCGAGTAGAGGTCGATTCCCTGGATGCCCCGGTCGCTGCTGACGGGGCTGCTCCAGGCTTGGCTCGCGTCGAAGTTGATGGTGTGGACGCCCGCCTCCTCGTCGTTGACGGTGCTTGCGTAGGCATCAAGCCCCGGCGAGTCGGAGCCCGAGCGGGCAACAAACCCGAATACGATGTGCCGCCCTTTCGCCCGGTCGACGGAGGTCTCGCCCTTCACCTGCCGGAAGGTCGCGCCGCAAGCACTGCTCCACGCCTCGAGCGCGCGGGCGACCAGCCCCTGAAACGTTCGATGGCCGATGTCGCTTGGGACGCTGGACTTGTTGATGGAAAAAGTTGACTCTTGAGGGTTCATGGCTCAAAGTGCGTAATAGGTGAAAAGAACTCCGCCAGTGAGCTTGAAGTAGACCCACTCGTCGGCATCGTCATCTTTCGTGAGCTTGTTGAGGTCTTTTCGGTTTGGGATGTTAGACAGGGTGTAGTACTCGGCGCAGTACACGGAGCTGTTCTTCACCGCGCCGCGGCCGAGGTCGATGGGGATGGCACCGAATCGACGACGACTGCGCCGATTTCTTGGTTCCATTGCGCCTCGGTCAATGGCTTCACCTGCCAGATGAGGTCGCTGCTGCCGTTCTTGTAGGCGTAGACCTTGAAGTAGACAGCCGTTTTGTTGTTGATCGCCGTGAGGGTGATGGTTGAGTGGTCCGGGTGTTGGCCGTTTGCCTGGATGGTCGTTTGCCACGAGCATTCCCCGTTGTTGCCATCCGGGGTGACGCTGGCAAGGATTTTCTCACCGTCCACATCGGTTTCACTGTCAGTGATGATGATCTGGAGATTGTTCTGACCCTTGAGCAGCGCGATGTAGGGCTGCGGGATTGTTTGGTTCTTAGAGGGCTTGGGGGAAACGAGTCGAACATTCATAGGAGCAGAATTTTGAAAGTGACCTGCCAAATTGGCAAGACAAACATAGAAGCGTGCGTGCCGTGTTATCTTGCCAAAAAATTCCCCTTTTCGGGTAATCAGAACCTGTCAATTTTCGCGCAAATTATTGACAGTCAATAAGTTGCATCGACCAAAACTGAAAGACATGGCTCGATCGTCGGCATTCGAAAACCTGAAAAACGTGGTTCTTTCCCTCAGCACCTCCCAGAAGCGCGACTTCCGAAAGGGCATCAAGTTTTGGGGTGAGAAGACCCAATACGATGCGCTCTATGAGACCATCAATGCGGAATTGGGGAAGAGCCCAGAGTTCACTTTCGACCAATTTTTGAAGCTGCCCACCAAAAGGCATGGGGTAGCGCAAAAGGATTTCCCTGGTGTTGCGGCCTACCTCTGTGAGAAGCTGATCGAAAGTGCACGGAAGTCCTCGCCAACCGGGCGGCTGCGCCGAGAATTGCATGACACGTTTGAGAACATCTATTTTTTGTACGGCGCCGAGCTTTTTGGCCAGTGCCGTGCTGAATTAGAAAAAGCTAAATGCCTTGCACAGCAGCTCGATTCGTCCATTTTCAAGATCGAGGTCAATTTTTGGGAACGTAAACTCCTCTTCAGCTCCAGTGAGGCTCTCTCTGCCACATCCGTTGAGGCATTGCGGGAAAGTGAGAACCGACTTGTTGAGGAAATTTCAAAGAACAATTTCTTGCTTGACCTATTGACACTCGGACATGCCGAAAAGCACCTGCCCAAACCCTCGGTTACGACCATAGAAAAAATGGCCGAGTTCGAGTCTGCCTTTTTGAGCGGCCAGTTTGCCGACGGCTACCTTTTGATTAGTGCCTTAAAGGTGATTTATATGGCAATCTCCTTTCCAAGGCTGTTGGGTTCCGATGCCCAAACTTTTGCTGGCTTCGGCTTCACTCAAGCCGAGATTTTAAGAAATCAAGAGACGCTAATCGGCCTCATCCTCAACACCCCCCGCTACCTCGCCGAAGACCCCACCCGAAACTGGTCGACGCTGGCCAACTATTTCTCCATCTGCTTCCGTCTGGGCCGGCTCGACCTCATCGAAGAAATAGAGCATCAACTGCCCAAAGACCCGGAAACCATCGCCTTTTTGCGCTATTGGGCCTATTTCAACCTGTTGAAGCTCATCAAGCAGAACCGCTTCTCCGAGGCTGCCGCATTTGTCCAGAAGAATTCGCTGCTCAAAAGGCTGCATTATCAGCGCAGCCGCCTGCCGCACTCGCGGTTTTGCGTCCTGGCCTACCTGTCGTCCGTCGTCCTGTTCGTGGCGGGCGAGACCGCCGCCGCAGCCGACTTCCTCGACCTTATTCGCCGCCAACGCACAGCAGCCTCGCCGAGGGATACGCTGGTGCTGGCCGTGATGCTCCACCTCGTCGTCCTTTTCGAGGAGCAACGGTTCGAGGACAGCCCCGACTTCCTCGAATCGGAGATGCGAAAGGCCCGCCGCTTCCTCGCCGAGATAGAGGAGCAGGACGCGTTCAACCGCCGCTTTTTGCTCGATTTTGAAAAAATGGCGCAAGAGGCCGATGCCAAAAAGCGCGCAGCGTTCGCCGCCGAAGTTGTCAAAAAATTGAGCGCCTTGTTGGACTTGAAAAAGGACGCGGAGCCTTATCGAATCCTTGTCGCGTGGTTCAAGGCGAAGTCCCTCGGCCTGCACATCCGCGATGTCATCAAGGAGTTTGTCGAGTGAGGACTCAATGGCACTTGAAATAGTCGAACGGCTCCCGGCAGTCGAGGCACCGCCACAAGGCCTTGCACGAGGTCGAGCCGAACTGGGCCACCATCTCCGTCCGTGTGGAGCCGCATTGGGGGCAGCCGACCTCCCTTTCCGTTTCAAAAAGAAGCCTCTTGTCCGCCGAGCTTCCGACCGGCGGGGCGATGCCGTAGGCGAGGAGTTTTTCGCGCCCGGTGCCGGAGAGCCAGTCGGTCGTCCAAGCTGGCGAGAGCGAGATTTTCAGGCTAATCAGTTGATAGCCAGCCTCTTGCAGCGCGGCGCGGATGTTCACCTCGATGGCGTTCATGGCCGGGCAGCCGCTGTAGGTGGGGGTGATGACGACTTCCAAGCCTTCTTTTTCAGAGAATGAAACCGACCTGACGATGCCGAGATCGACCACCGACAGGACCGGGATTTCCGGGTCGCAGACGGTTTCGAGGATTGTCCAGACTTGTTGCTCTTGGCTTTTCATGCCGCCTCGGTTTTCCTTTTTTTCAACTTCCCCAAACCGGCCGATAACAGCCGCCCGACCGCCTCGAAGAACCGCTGATACCGCTCGATGTTGAAAATCTGCGAATCGTTCATCGCCTTCACCGTAAGCCACAGGGCGATGGGCGCGAGCACCATGATGGGCGTCATTGCCGCCCAGAACGGCGACATGACGTGCTGCTCGGCCAGCTTCCGGCAGGTGATGTAGAGCGTGACGAAGACCATGAAAAAGATGATGGCCACAACGACCGAATAGCCGAAGCCGCCCTTTCGGATGATGGCCCCGAGCGGTGCGCCGATGAACATGAAAACGACGCAAACCAGTGCAAAGCAATACTTCAGGTACAGCTCGTAGCCCGTTTTGATGTCCTCCACAAGATAGCGGTCGTTCGACCGGACGCGGCTTTGAAGCTGGGTTCGCGCCCCATTGACCAGCGTCGCGGCCGACTGGCGGAGCTGCGTCTGCTGGCCCGCCGAGAAGGTTTCGAGCCAAAGGCCGGCCTCGCCAAGCTGCTTGTCGAAAGTCTGGACGGGCAGCGGGTCGGGCTTCCCTTCGTCGATTTGGCCCGGTTTCAATTGTTTGGCGGCCTTTTGCAGTGGTTTTGGCTGCTCGATTGGCTTCGGCGGCGGCTGCTTCGGTTGTTCGATCTGTTTTGTGGCCGACGCCGCAGGGTTCGGGGCGGGGCTTTGGCCGATGGGCGGCTTGCCGCCGAGGTTGTCGGCAAACCGTCGCTTCATTTCCTCCGCCCGGCTGAATTGGGCAGCGGGCTGGGGCGGGGGAGCGGCGGTCGGTTTTGTCGGCTCCGTTATTTTCGGGGCCGGCTTTGGCCCCTCTTTTTGGGGCGGGCCTGCAAGCTGGCCGTCAGGTTTTTTCACCAAGCTTTTTGAGATGGAAGAATCGCGCTCCGCTGCTTTTTGGATGTCCGAAGGCGGTGGCGTTTTCTTCTCAAAAAGGCGCAGCAGGTCCTTCCCCATGTCAAGCCGACCGAGCTCGATCTGGCCGTCGAGCGAGTCGATCCTTTCCCGGAGGGCCTTCATCGAGAGCATCGTCCGGTTGTCTCGAAAGGCGTTGGGGTCGGTCGCGTTCATGTCGAACTCGTTCATGTTCCAGACCTTCCTATAGGAGCCGAAATTGGTGCGCGTGAACGGGTATTTCCGCTTGCCGGAGGTCGGCGTCGGGGCCTGATATTGGGTTCCGCGATGGAGGTCCATCACGAAAAAGCGCTTGTCGGAGGTCGTGTACATCCGCCCGCTGTCGGCCGTGATCTGGCTGAAATCGTTGCGCGACTGCTGGCTGTTGTCGTCGATTAGGACGTTTCCGATGGTCTCGCCGTCGCGGCCTTTCTTTCCGATTCGGATGGAAAAATTGCGGAAGTCCTCGTTGAAGACGCCCGCTTCGAGGGTCAGCGCGGGCTTCTGTTTTCGGATGTCGTAGAGCCGCGTCTTGAACTGGAGGTTGGCCACCGGGATGAGCCAGTTGCTGCAGACCCACGAGAAAACGGCGACCGCCACGGCCGTCAGCGCCAGTGGCCGCATGACCCGCATCAGGGAAATCCCGGCGGACTTCATGCTCGACAGCTCGTACCGCTCCGCGAAACCGCCCATCACCATGACCGACGAGATGAGCACCGCGATGGCCAGACCCATCGGGAAGACCGAGATGGACAGGTAGCCCAGCAGCTCGAACATGACGAAAATTGACACGCCCTTCCCCGCAATCTCGTCAATGTAGAGCCACAAAAACTGCATGATGAGCACGAAAAGCGCCACGCCGAACGCAACGGCGAACGGGCCGAAAAAGCCTTTGAGCAGCAGCTTGTCTATTTTCTTCATGGAAGCAGGAACGCCTGGCGCGGCAAAGGTCGCTGCCGGAAATAGAAATCCCTCGTTGCCGGAAAGGCCGCGAGGGACTCTAACCCAAACAAATAAACACAAAAACTACGGTGGCAAGGGTAGCACATTTCCGTGTTTCTCGGCTAGGCTATAGGGGAAATTTTGAGTGAAATTTTTGGGCGAGGCGCCGACTATTTTCGCCGTCAAAAAATCCAAGAAATGGCACTTGCGCGCCTGACCGTTACGGTTCTCGCCACCCTCGGCCTCGTCTGGGCCTTGCACACGTCTTTCAAAGTCGGCGATGCCAATCTCCCGCCGCTGGGCGGTTTTCTCAACCCTTTCAGCGGGCTTTGGCAGAACGCGGAGCCGAAAATCGGCCTGCCGCTCGCCGCCGACGTGAAAATCCCGGGGCTGAAAGGCGCGGTCAAGGTGGCGTTCGACGAGCGTCACGTCCCGCACATCTTCGCCGAGAGCGCGGCCGACGCGGCGGCGGTGCAGGGCTGGATTCACGCCCAAAACCGGCTTTTTCAGATGGACCTCTCCGCGAGGCGCGGTGCCGGGCGGCTTTCCGAGGCACTCGGCGAACGGACTTTGAAAGCTGATATAAATTCAAAGCACATCGGCCTGCTGACCGCCAGCCAGAACATGCTCGACCGCTGGAAACAAGACCAACAAATGTGGCCGCTCGTCGAGGCGTACACCGCTGGGGTGAACGCCTTTTTGGCGCAGCTCCAACAAAAGGATTTGCCGGTCGAGTACAAGCTCCTCGGCTTCTCACCCGAGGCCTGGACGCCGCTGAAGACCGCGATTTGCGTCAAAAACATGGCCGAAAGCCTCTCCATGCGCGAGGACGACGCGGAGATGTCGAACACTGTCGCAGCTTTTGGCGAGCAGGCGGCACGGGAGCTTTTCCCCGATTGGGACCCGAAGCAGAAGCCCATCGTGCCGGACATGGGGCAATGGAAAGGGATCAAAAAGCCCGATTTGTCGAAGCGCGTCCTTTCCTCGAACCCGGCGGACAAGGGGGTGAAAACCATGAGCTTCTTTGAAAAAAAGGAGGACGAGTTCGACGACCTGCTCAATCCTCAAACTGAAATCCGTAGCCCGCAATCGGAGGGCATCGGCTCGAACAACTGGGCTTTTTCCCCGAAAAAGACCCGCTCCGGCCACCCCATCCTCTGCAACGACCCGCACCTTTTCCTCACCCTCCCGAGCGTCTGGATGGAGGCGCAGGTGGCCGTGCCGGGGGCGAACAGCTACGGGGTCTCGCTGCCCGGCGTGCCAGGAATCGTCATCGGTTTCAACGAGAAAATTGCGTGGGGCCAGACGAACACAGGCTACGACGTCCTCGACTGGTTCACCATCAAATGGGCCGACGAAAAGCACGGCCAGTACCTCCTCGACGGCCAACCGCGCTCCGTCGACCTCCACCTCGACACGATTTGGGTGAAAGGGCGGAAGGAGCCGCACATCGAGGCCGTGAAATGGACGGCATGGGGGCCGGTCGCCAGCGAGGACCCGGCCGACCTCCACCACGACATGGCGATGCGCTGGCTGCCGGTCGAGCGGCCGGAGGTCTGTGTGTTGAACACGTTCCAAAAACTGATGTCCGGGCAGGGCATCGGTGACTATGTCGAGGCGCTCAAGAGCTTCGACGCGCCCTCTCAAAACTTCGTTTTCGCCTCCGCCGACGGCGACATCGCCATCCGCCCCTCGGGCAAGACCCCCATCAAAGCCCCCCGGCAGGGCCGAACCGTGCAGGACGGCAGCCTTTCCGACAACAACTGGCGCGGCTTCATCCCGTTCGACGATATGCCCTTTTTGAAAAACCCGTCGCGCGGCTGGGTCGGCTCGGCCAACCAGAACCCCGCGCCGATGAGCTACCCGTACTACCTCTGGGGCGACGATTTCGAGCATTTCCGCAGCCGCCGGTTGAACGACCTCGCCGAAAAACTGGACTCCGCGACGGCCGACGACATGAAGCGAATCCAGCTCGACAACTTCTCCGTCAAAGCCGCCGATGCCCTCCCGGCGATGCTCAAGTTGTTGAATGTCAATGAATTAAACGAGGCCGAGAAGAAAGCCGCCGACCAACTGGCCGCGTGGGATTTCATGTTCGAGGCCGAAAAAACCGAGCCGACCGTCTTCTCGATGTGGTTCGACTCGCTCTACGCCGCGACGTGGGACGAGTTCGCCGCGAAGCAGAAAGAGACAGGCCAGCCCCTCTCTATGCCGCACGAGTGGCGGTTCATCCAGATGCTCGAAAAGGACACGGCCTCGCGCTGGTTCGACGTGGCCTCGACGACCGAAAAGGAGACGGCGCGGACGCTGGCGAATTCTTCTTTTAAAAAGACCATCGCGGCCGTCCCGGCTCTGCTGCTGACAAACGAGCTGGCTTGGTACAAGCACCGCGCGACCGAAATCCGCCACATCGGCCGCATCCCCGGCCTCGGGGTGAAAGACCTCAAAATTGGCGGCGACAAGGGCATTCTGTGCGCCGTCCGAAAGTACCTCGCCCCCTCTTGGCGTATGATCGTGGAGCTTTCGCCCGACGGGCCGACGGCGCAGGCCATCATCCCCGGCGGCGTGAGCGGCAACCCGGGCAGCCCGTTCTATTTCACCGGGCTGGAGGAATGGCAGAAGGGCGAGTATTTCAAGCTCCACTTTTTAAAAAAGGCGGAGGACGCAGGTGCTACGGCGACCGTCCAGACCTTTTCCAACTGACCGGCCGCGATGGTTTTAGGTGAAAAAAGGGCCGACCTCGCCATGTCGCTCGCCGCTGGGGCCACCCTCGTCGCGCTGGCCATCCTCGCCCCAGGCACCGGCGACGACGGAGACAGCGTCCAGCATTTCCTCTTCTCAAAGTGGGCCTTTACGCACCCGGAGAACTTCTTCCACCATTGGGCGAAGCCCGTTTTCGTGATGCTATCGGCCCCGGCCGCGCAGTTCGGTTTCACGGGCATCAAGGTCTTCAACGCCGCCCTGCTGGCCTTCCAAATCTGGCTTCTGCTGAAAATCGCCTCGGAGTTTGGCATGAAGAACTGCTGGCTGCTGCCCGTCTTCAGCCTCGCTGCGCCGATGAACCTGACGCACACGCTCTCCGGGCTGACGGAGCCGCTGTTCGCAGTCTGGCTGGCCGGGCCGATGCTGCTGTTGCTGCGCGGAAAAAAGGGCTGGGCGTATGTTTTGTGGTCGTTCCTGCCGCTGGTCAGGTCGGAGGGGCTGGTCATTTTCTGCCCGCTCATAATATATATGGTGTGGCGCGGCGACTGGCGATGGCTGCCCGCGCTGGTCATCGGCCACGTCGCAATCGGGCTGGCCGGCATCCATTGGCACACCCAGTGGCATTGGGTGGTCTCGCAAATCCCATATGCCAACTTCGTCAACGAGGCATACGGCAAAGGGACTTGGCCCTATTTCGCCCAAAACATGCCCGTCGTCATCGGCTCGACGCTGACCGTGCTGCTCATGATTGGCCTGGTTGACGGCCTTTTCCGTTTGATTTTGAACAAAAACTGGCTCAAGCCTGGCCGTGCGCTCGACGAGGCATGGCTCGTCTTCGGCCTGTTCGTCGCCTACTTTTTGGCGCACACCGCCTTCTGGGCGCTCGGCATCTTCAACTCCTTCGGGATGCTCCGTGTCATGGTCGGCGTGATGCCCTGTATTGCGCTCATCTGCCTTTGCGGTGCGAACCGGCTCTTTTCAACCGCCTTTTTATGGGTGAAAAACCCGGGTGCCCGTCTCGCGCTGACGGCCGTGCTGCCCGTTTTTCTCGTCTGGAGGACGGCCAACCGCCTCGAATGGCAGAAGGATTTTGGCCTGACCCCCGCCCAGCTCGCCGTCTCGAACGCTGCGAAGGCCATCCGCGCAGACTTCCCGAACTTTTCTGAAATCGTACTCATTTCCGAGTTCTCCGATGTTTACCGACAGCTTGGCCTCGACTATTTTGATGAAAAGAAAGCCCTCCGCGCCGCCGAGCTTTTCAACGGGAAGCCCCTGCCGCCCAACACCGTCATCGTCTTCGACGAATGGTACATGGGCCGCTGCTCGCGCTTGCCGCTAGGCAAGCTGCAGACCGACCCGCGATTCGTCGAGCGCGGTGTCTTCGAAAGCGGGCTGGGCCTGCCCGGGGGCGACCCGAAAATCCGCGTCTTTTATGCCGACTCGACCCAGCTCGGCGTGGCCGGGCTGATTTTCAAGAACCCGCTCGACACTTTCGGGGCGGAACTCGGAGGCCGCCGATGCCTCAAACTGGACGAGAAATACCAGTTCTCCCCAAATTTTACCGCGAAGGTTGGCGATTTTGGGCCGGGCGACGACCTTCTTTTCTCTTTTGAAATCTGCCAGCCCGACACGGTGGAGCCCTCGCCCGCGTCGCTCGTTTTCCAGGTCGAGTCGGCCGGGGAGATTTATGTCTACCACGTCCACGACCTGAAGGAGGGGCTGCGCGGGGCGCGGGGCGAGTGGGCCAGCTTCCGGTTTTTGGAAGAGCTGCCCGAGGCGAAAACGCCCGGCGACCGGGTCTCTGCCTATCTCTGGAACCCGGGCAAGCGGCCTGTCTTTTTGAAAAACTTCGAGGCGCGGCTGCGATTAGCAGAATGAAAAAAGGCGCGGGGCCAATCGCCTCGCGCCTTTTTTCGGCCGGTTTTCAGTTTCTATTTGACGACAACCCGCTGCGCCGCCACCGCCTCCTCCGTCCGCAGCCGGACGACGTAGACCCCGCTCGACAGGCCCGCCGCGTTGAAAAAGTATTTCGAGTCTCCAGCGGCCATCTCGCCTGAAAAGATGCTTTCGACCAGCCGCCCGTTCATGTCGAGCAGGTCGATTTGGGCGCGGCTTTTCCTTCCTGAAACCACCGGAATGCAGGTGATGGCCGAGGCCGGGTTCGGGAAGACGGCCTCCATCGTCGCCGCGACCACCTCGCCCGTCGCCGATGCAGTGCAGAAATTGGCTTTGTAGAAACCCGTCGGCGCGGTGATGGGGCGGCGCATCTTCTTCCCGCTGTTGGCCCGGGCCTCGATGTAATAGACCAAAGTGTCGCCCGGCAAGGCCGTGAAAGGCGGGATTTCGGCTGAAAAACTATCGATTCCGACCGAGGTCATCGGCAATGTCTGCCAGGTGGTGATGTCCGACGAGGGTTTGTTGGTGAAATAGAGCGTCGCGCTTTGAACCCCCGACCGTGTCCTGATTTTCGCCCCGACGGGGTAGGGGACATTGTCGGTGATGGCGATGGAGCAGTCCGTCGGCCGGTGGTGGTTGATGACGATCGGCTCTGCCGCCCCGATTTCGTGGGTGATGCAGTGGATGGCGCCGAGGTTGGTGATGATGTCGTTGCACTGGATGCCGACGATTTTGTAGCCCGGCGCATTTTCCTTCCAGATTCGGATGGCGGTCGTGTCGTACTTCTCCTGATAGGTCGGCAGGAGGACGGTGCGGTTGACGAACGTGGCGTTGGAGTAGGTGCGGTAGTCGCCGTTCGGGTTGTCGGGGAACTGCCCCTGCGCATCCGGCGGCGCCGGGATCCGGACGACGCGGTACTTCTCGCCGAAAGGCGTCTTCCAGTTGTCGAGGACGTACTGGAGGTTGGCCTCGATTTGCGGCCCGTCGGCCTTGCCCGCCGGGTACTCGCTGACCAAAAGGGTCTCCTCATCAAGCAGTTTCATGTGCATGTCGATGTGGTGGATGCCGTCGTAGGGCAGCTCGTCCATCTTGATGTATCGGTCGATGCCCATGAAGTCGTGGAAGATGGCGTTGATGTCTGCCTCGCTTTTCTGCTGATAGCCATAGGAGTTGTTCGCGTCGTTCTCGTCGAGGATGAGCTTCGAGGCGAATGCCGTCCCCATCCCGTCGCTCATGAAGTTGCCGCCCGTGTTGACGAGTGCCGTCGGGTCGTCGATGGTGGAGTAGACCGGCACCCCGAGCGACGGGGCGAGAAGCTCGGGCACCTTGTCGTCGTCGGGCCGCGACGGGCGGTTGTAGCGCCAGTCGACAAAGAGCAGCGAGTCGACGCCGTTTTGATAGACGTTGTTAGGCCCGTAGTCCCTCGACCAGATGCTGTTGAACTTGCCGGTCAGGAAGGTGACGTTGGTGGAAAAATCCACCCCCTTCGAGGTCAGCGTGTTCTTGCAGGAGGCGACGGAGGAGGCGTTGGCGCAAAGAATGATGACGTTCACCTCGTCCTTCGCCGCCCGCACAATCTCGGCGAGGATGTTCGGGTAGCTCGTCCAGGCGATGAGCAGCGCCTGCGACTCCTCCCACTCGGCCATCGCCCGGACAGGGAAGGGCGGCGGCGTGGTGATGTTGAACGAAGCGGGCGGCCCGTCCGGCCCGGCAAGGAGGGTGAAGTCCTCTTTTTCCATGAAAAACGGCTTTTCGACCGGCCCGAACTGGGCGAAAAGCGACGTCGCGGCGGCGAGCGAGAGGAATACGGCTAGGGCGAGGCTCCTGTTCATGTTCGAGTAATTTCCCACAAAGAAAAGGCGGTGAGCCTAATTTCGCGTATCCAATAAACCTGCTGCCATCGTGCCGCACGTTCAACCCAGTTTCCCACCATGGTTCGAGTTTTAGCCGCTTTTCCGCTCGCGTTCCTTTTCCTTTTTGAAAAAACACAGGCCCAGTCCAGCCCCTTCCCGACCGGGTCTCCCGCGACGGAGTTGCTCGACAGGATCCAGGTTTTGACAGGGAACGACCAAGTTTTGCAGACCGACGTCCGCCCCTTTTTGCGGAAGAACGCCGTCCAGCTCGCGCAGGTCTTCGACACGACCGAACACCGGTTCCTCCTCCCCGCAGAGCTGCGCGACATCCGCTATCTGTACGACGAGAACACCGAGCACCTCGCCTCGCTCGACCTGCCGAACACCCTTTTCGGAAAGAACCAGAAGCTCGGCCAGCCGCCCGTCACGCCGCCGTTGGCCAGCAAGTTTTCCGTTTTGAGAAAGGTCCGAGGGAAGCCGCTGGCCCGCCTTTTCTATGAGACGCCGGCCAATTTCTACGAGGTCAACTCGAAATACTTCCGCCTGCGCGTCAACCCGATGATCGACTTCGAGGGAGGCAAATCATTCGGAACGGGCGACGACAACCTCTTCCTCAACCGCCGGGGCATCGAGCTTCGCGGCGATGTGGACGACCGCGTCTTCTTTACCACGAACATCGTCGAGACGCAGGCCGGGCTTCCCGGCTTTGTGGACGAAGCGTTCAAAACCACGGGAAACCTGCCCGGCGCGAGCACCGTCAAACCGTTCGACAGCCGCCTGTTCAAAGGCCAGAACGGCTACGACTTCCTCCAATCGGAGGCCCGCATCGGCTTCCACGCGACGCACCACATCGGCGTCGAGTTCGGTCGGGGCACCAATTTCATCGGCAACGGCTACCGCTCGCTCCTCCTTTCCGACTTCGCCGCGCCCTATCCTTTTTTGAAAATCAACACGAAGGCATGGCGGCTGCACTACCAGAACCTGTTCGCGGAGCTGATCCCCGCGCCGAAGGCGGGCGACGAACTGCTTCCGCGCAAGTACCTCGCCGCCCACTATTTGAGCCTCAACCTGACCCGGAAATGGAGCGTCGGCCTGTTCGAGTCGGTCGTGCTGCACCGCAGCGACCGGTTCGAGTTCGAGTACCTCAACCCCGTGATTTTCTACCGGACGGTCGAGGGGGCCGTCGGCAGCCCCGACAACGTGCTGGCCGGGCTGAACACGCGCCTCAACCTCGGCCGACGGGCGCAGCTTTATGGGCAAGTCTTGCTCGACGAGTTTGTTTTTCGATATGCGGTCAAGCCGAAAAGCTCGGAGAAAGGCTGGTGGGGCAACAAGTTCGGCGGCCAAATCGGGGCGAAGGTCCTCAACGCCTTCGGCCTCGACCACCTCGACCTGCAGGCCGAGCTGAACGCCGTCCGCCCGTACACCTACTCGCACGAGGACAGCACGCTCGGCAGCTACGCGCACAACGGCCTGCCGCTCGCGCACCCGCTCGGCTCCAACTTCGCAGAGGCGATGCTGCGGGCGAAGTGGTCGCCGGCCGGGATTTTCTCGCTCGACGCAAAGGCCTTTTTCATCAAAAACGCCGACGACCCGCCCGGCCGGAACTTCGGCAACAACCTCCAGTTGAGCTACGACACGCGTCTCGGCGACTTCGGCAACATCCTCGGCCAGGGCATCGGCGCGCGGACGGTCCTGCTGGAAGCGGACATGGCCTTCCGCCTTTTCCACAACGGGTTCCTCGATTTGCGCGGCGGATTTCGGCGGAAAAACAGCGATTCGGGGGCACTCTCGCGCAGCGACTACTGGCTCGGCGCGGGCTTTCGGATGAACATCGGACTTTGGCGGACGGAATATTGACCCCTCACCTCGCCAGCACCTCCAAAATCCACTCCCGCTCGACGAGGTTCGGCAGGTCGGCCACCTCTTTTTTCAGCGCGGCGCGGTCTGGCGAGGCGGCCAGTTTTTTCAAGATTTTGATGAAGTTCAGGTAGCTGCCGCGATGGTAGCCGAGGCCGCTCTTTCGATAGAGGTAGGTGCGCAGCGCGTCGAGGAGGG
>JBGAWE010000047.1:0-24475 GCA_044227705.1 Saprospiraceae bacterium | reverse complement strand
GGCCGAACTGCAAGTCGCGGTTGCCGAGCGAGTCGGCCATCGGCCCGGCCTCCGCCAAAATCCGCTCGACATCGCCCGCCTGGCCAAGCGAAAGATGGACGAAGCCCTGCTCGACGAGGCTGTACCCGAGCACCAGTTTGTTGGAAATCTCGCGGCAGACCTCGATGGCGCCGCCGTAGTCCTCGAGGCTCCGCTCGGGGTTGCCGAGCGAGAAGTGGATGTCGCCCAATGTGTTGAGTGCTTTGGCTATTCCCTTCTTGTAGTTCAATCTCCGGCCGAGTTCAAGGGCTTTTTCCAAATGTTCGATGGCCGTGTCGAAGTTGCCCAGAACCGAGTGCAGGTCGCCGAGGAGACCGTGTGCGATGGCCGCGCCCTGTTTGTCGCCAAGCTCTGCCGTCAGGGCGAGGTCTTTTTCAAAGTTCTCCATCGCCCGGGCGTAGTCTCCCTTCTTCTCGAAAACGGAGCCGATGCAGCCCGTGCAGATGGTCATCTGGAGCTTGTCGCCGAGTTCCTCGGAGAGGGCGAGGCCGCGCTCGAGACAGTTGAGCGCGGGGTCGAGGCTGCCCTTTTCGAGGAAGATGATGCCGAGGTTGGTGAAAATCGTGGTCAGCCCCTGCTTGTCATCGCCGGTTTCGAGGTGGGCCAGGTGGCTTTGCAGCGTCTCGATGCCCTCGTCGTAGCGGCCCTGGTTCATGTAGATGAGGCCGAGCGAGGCCACGAACGGGGTCGCCTGGCCGAGGTCGTGCGTCTCGCTGAACAGCGTGATGGCCGCCGTGAACCGCTCCTTCGCCTCCTCGTAGCGGCCCTGCCGGAAGAAGAGCGTCCCGAGGTTCCCCTGCGACTTCGCCACGCGCCCCCGGTCGCCCGCGAGGTCGAAGCAGGTGACGGCCTTTTCGAGGTGGCCTTTCGCGTCGTCGTAGTTGCCGCGCAGCATTTTCACCTGCCCGAGGCGGCGGTTGGCGCGGCCCGTCAGCTCGAAATCGTGGAATCCTTTGGCGAGGTTGAGGGCTTCCTGAAAATCATCCTCCGCCAGTTGCCAGTCGCCGACCAGCTCGTGGACGGCCCCCTTTCGCAGCAGGACGCGGGCCAGTTTCCGGTTCTTCGACTTGCGCCGCCGCAGGTTGTCGGCCAGTTTTTCATAAAAACGGATGGCCTGCCGGTTCTGAAAATTCCGCCGCGCGAAGCCTGCCGCCTTTTCGAGGTACTTCACCGTCTTTCCCTCGATTTCCGATTGTTCGTAATGGAAAACAAGGTCGGCCAGCCGCTCCTCGTCCTTCGGGTAGAGCTTTTCGATGGCCTCCGCAATCTGCTGGTGAAGCTCGCGCAGCCGCGCCCGGAGCTGCATGTCATAGGCCGCGTCGCGCAAAAGGGCGTGCTTGAAGATGTACCGCAGCTCGTTCATCGCGTGCCAGATCTGCCACTTCTCCGCGTCCTGAATCTGCTCGCGGAGGACGTTGGCCATGTTGCCGTTCTTCCGAAGGAACTCCTCTTGCTTCTGCAAAACCTCCCGCAAGACCGGCACCTCGAACTCGCGGCCGATGACCGCCGCCGCCTTCACCGTCTCTTTCACGAGGCCCGAAAGGCGGTCGATGCGGGCCATCATGATGCTCTTGACGGAGTCGGCGACCTGTACGGTTTCGTCGTTTTTGAGTGAAAAAACCCCGTTTTTCTGCCTTAAAAGCTGTGTTTCTTGAAAATAGTCGACCATCTGCTCGACGTAGAACGGGTTGCCGTTCGTCATTTTTTGCAGCAACTGGCCGAGGTCGGGATGGATGCTGCCGCCCAGCCGGGCCTCGACGAAGGCCTCCAGATTCTCCCGCGAGAGGATGTTCAGGTCGATTTCAAAAACCGGGATGGACAGCTCGTTGATAGTCGAAACCTTGAACACCGAGTTTTTCGAGCCGTCGTCGTCGTATCGGCTCGTGGCGAGCAGGAAAATCGGGTAGTTTTTGACCCGCCGCAGGAACTCGTTCAAAAACTCCCGCGACATCTCGTCGAACCAGTGCGCGTCCTCGATTTCGACGACGAGCGGCTGCAAAATCGCCTCGGCGATGAACAGGTTCTGCACCGCCGCGATGGCGTTCTGATAGCGCCCCCGTGCGTCGAGCTGCTCCCACAGGCCGCCCGGCGACGAGAGGCCGATGAGCGCGGCGAGCACCGATTCCGTCCGCCACATTTCGCGCTGCCAGATGCTCGCCTCGGGGTGCTTCGAGTTCTCGAGGTCGTCGGAAAGTTCGCGCAGCCCGGCGTCGAACCGGGCGCGGTTCTGCTCGGCCGAGGCCTCCGGGCTTTGCTCGAAGTAGTTTTTCAAAAAATAGATAAACGGGTTGAACGGCTTGCGCAAAATCTGGTCGCTCTGGCAGGAGAACCAGCAAATCGACGACCGCTCGCGCAGGCTGCGTTTGAGCTCGAAGGCCAGCCGCGACTTCCCGATGCCCGCCTCGCCGAACAAATAAGCGATACCCGCGAACCGCCCCTCGCGCAGCGGCGAGGCAAATTCAATCAGTTCGTCAAGTTCCGTGCGCCGCCCGACGAGCGGCCCGGCGAAGGAGGTGCGCCCGGCGAGGTTCTTCCCGGCGAGCCGGAAAAAGTTGATCCGTTCCGAAAACCCTTTGAAAAAGGCATTGCCAGCGGCCTGAAACCGGAAGTTCCGGTTGCGCTGCACGTTCTCGTCGGTGACGATTTCGCCCCAGCCGGCCTGCTGCATGAGCCGCGCCGCAAGGTTGACCCGCGCCCCGACCGCGCCGTACTGGCACCGCTCCTCGCCGCCGATGATGCCGCAAAACGCAGGCCCCGCCGCCACCCCGAGCCGGTGCCGAGCACCGGTCGCCAGATGGAGGTCCTTGAGCTCCTCGCGGATGGCGGTGGCGAACTCGAGGGCGCGCTCGACGTTGTTTTCAAAAGCGACCGGTGCGCCGAACAGGCAGGCGATGACCGCCCCTTTGTCGCCAAATTCTATCTCCTTAAAGTATCCCTGAAAATTGGCGACCTGCTCCAAAACCACGCTGGCAAACTTGTCGAGCGCGGCATGAGAATCAACTCCTTCAAAATTGAGGAAGACCGCAACGACCTGCCGGAACTCGCCCGGCTGGTTGAAATCGAGGATGGTGTCGGGCAGGAACTGGCGGGCGGTTTCCGGCTCGATGGGCTTGATTTTGGGCGAAACCGGTCGTTTTCCATCCTTTTTTTGAAAAAAACTGGCGTTCGGCGAGAGCCTCAAAAACCTTTCGCCATCGGGCAAAAAGGCGGGCGGCGGGGCCTCGCCATCCCTCCAAAAGTCTTTTTGGGCGACGATTTCAAACTTTCCCGCCTCGCCCTGCGCCGCCGCCGAGCCGTCGATTGCCTCGCCCCGGAAGTAGAATCCCTTGACCTGCTCGCCGACGATGCCCCATTCGACGGCGCCCCGGCCGAGGCCGATTTTCACGCCGATATTGTGCTCCTGGAAGACTTCCTGCTCATTGAGCCGCTCGATTTCAGAGCGGATGGCGAGGGCCGTGCCGAGGACTTTCTCGGTCGAGTTCTCCAAAAAGATGGCCGTGAAACTGTCCCCCGCGAAATAGGGGATGAAGCCGCCCGCCGCGTACACGAGCCGCACGGTCGGCGAGAAGACGTGGTTCAAGACGAGCGACATCTCCTCCGCCCCGGCCTGTCCGCGCTCCATCAGCTTGTTGGTCAGGGCGGTGAAACCGCTCAAATCGACGAACATGGTGTGCGCCGCCAGCCTGCCCGACGGCTCGCGGGCGAGGAGTTTTTCTTGGATGAAAGGCGGCAGGAGGTTCTTCAATTGCGGAATGGGTCGGTTTGCGATTTGCAGCAGCTTGGACAGGGGTGAAATTACAACGGTTTTTGATGGGCGGCGGGCCACTGTGGTCTCGCGAGGAAAGAGAAGTTGCATGAACATTTTTCTTCGGGCGGACGACCTCCCGAATCCCTCGAATTTTTCGAGGATCCACAATTTTGAAGTGGGTTGGCGGATTCAAGTTTCAAATGCAACAGCCGCCGAGTCGGTCTGCCGTCGATCGCAAAACTCGATATGGGAAAGGAACCCGAGAGCCTTTCGCAGTCTGTTGGCTCGCCAGATGGGTTCGTTGCCGGAGAGGGGCAGGTTTTCAGATTTGTGGCGCGGCGCTTTATTCGCTTGCTTTTACCATAGCGGGAAGGCTGCTTCTCCTGATAAATACAGCCGCTCGCGCCAGCCAGCCAAGCATTCTCCTGAAATTTGACGCCTGTCGGCCCGTGCGGCACTTTCCGAGTCCGGCTGGCCAGCCCACCTCAATTCATGTTCTTCAAATCCACCTGGTTCAAAACCGACCCGAGGTACATGTCCCCCAGTTTCTCCAAAAACTCGATGCTGTCGCGGTCCGCCTGTTGAACACCGCTGTCCGCCGAGAAAACGCCGATGACCTTGTCGGCGAAGACGGAAAGCTCCCGCGCGTCGGCATACTTGTTCAGGGCCGGGGCCTCCATCAAAACGAAGTCGTAGGCGCCAGAAAGCTCCTCCAGCATCCGTCTGAAATTCTTTCCCGAGAAGACCTCGGCGGGCGATCGGCTCGGCTGCTTGTTGCCCAGGACGTCGACGTTCTGCAGTTGAAATTGCGTCGCGTTCTGTTTCGAGTGGAAGGTTTCACCCAAATCGTGCTCGAGCAAAAGCCGGTTGACGATGGGCGCGAACCGCGTCGCCTCCCCCGCGAACTTGCTCAAGGTCGGGTTGCGGAACTGCGTGTCGATGATGAGCACGCTCCGGTTGTTCGCCGCCAGCGCGTGGGCCAACGAGTTGATTATGAACGACTTGCCCTCGCCCGGTTTCGTCGATGTGACCAAAAAGACGCGGCTGCCCGAGCCTTCCAGCAGCATCCTGATCCTTCTCAAACTCTCTCGAAAGACCTCGTGCCCCGCGCCCGTTGTGGCTGCTACGGCGAACAGCGCCCGCAAATCCAGCTTCCGCAACTCGACCGTGTTGACCGCGCCGAGCATCGGCAGTTTCTCCACCATCTTTTTGAACAGGAACGGCGACTGGAACGAAGAATCAAAAAAGGCGAACAGGAAGATGGCCATCGTCGCCAGCGTCCCCGCCGCGATGCCCGAGAAGACGGTGATGAGCTTCCGCTGGTTGCTCTGCGGCCACTCGGGGAACTGCGCGTTCTCGATGACGTGCAGCGGGTTGCGCGAGCTTTCGTAGGCCAGGCGGGCGTCGTTGAGATTGTTGTTGAGCTTCGTGTACTCGTCCTCGGCGCGGGTGAGGTCGGTGTTGATGCCGTTGGTAAAGGCGTCGTCGTGGACGAGGGTCGTCAGTTTTTGGCGCAACACACCGAGCTTCGCGCTGATGGTCTTCACGGCGTTGTCGGCCTCCGTCGCCTCGAGGTCGGCCTCCACTTTCTTTTTGAAAAGGTCGTCCGCGCGGTTCGTCTTCTCGTCGTCGATAGACCGGTCGAGGCCGCGCGCCTCGCTGGCGAGCATGGCCGTGTAGGCCTCTTTCGCCTCCTTCAGCTCCTTCTCGATTTTCGGGTCCTTCTTCCCGGCGCGGATGCTGGCGTCCTGCAATTCGGTCATTTTTTGGGCAAGTTTCATCGACTCCGACTTGCTGATGACGCGGTCCATGCGCTCGTTGACGAGCCGCCGGTCGCCCTCGTTGAGGTAGCCCTCAATCTTCCTTTTCGACTCAATCGAGGACTGCGCCCGCTTCGTCGCGTCGGAATACTGCAGCTCCAGCTCCGTCATCTGGGAATAGAGCGCCTTTCCACCCTCGTCGAGCCGGGGAAGCGCCCGCTCGAATTTGTACGCGTCGAGCCGGTTCTTCAAGGAATCGATGACGACGCGCTTCTCGGCCGTGAGCTTGGTGTAAAAATCCACGTCCGCCCGGTTTTTCTGCAGCCGCAGGTTCTGGTAGTAGTTCATGAACTCCTGCACATAGTTGTTCGCCGCGTAGTGCGTCAGCTTGGCATTGTCCGATTTGAAAGAAACGCGCAGGTAGTCCGTCTCGCCTATCCGCTTGATTTCCAGCGAGTTGCGGAGCTGGTCGTGGTCGTAGCCGTAGGCGCGGGAGATTTTGTCCAAAAGAAAATCCGTCCTCGGTTCGAGTGCCGGGTCGATGATGGAGTCCAGTTTGAGCTGCCGCAAATCGTCGCGCAGCTCGGCCATTTCCGCGTCGGTGAAATTGGACAAAGCCTTGTTCGGCTGTCGGAAAGGTTCTTTCAGGGACCCGCCAGCCAGCATCAAATCGTGCTGCAACAGCTTGATTGTCAGGAGTTTAATGCTCGATCGCGACTGGCAGAACTCCGTCAGGTTCGAGAAGGAGTTCTCGACTTGGTACTCCTGCACGAAGCCGTCCTTCCCGTCGGAGTTGATGCCCTTGTAGTTGACGATGCCGGTTGAGACGACCACGTCGGCCTTGTAGACCGGCGGTTTTTTGCCCACCATGTAATAGGCGAGAAATGCGGCCGCCAGCGAGACGGAGGCGATGAGCCACTTGCGCCCTTTGAGGATGCGCATCAGGTACTGGAAGTCCATGGAAAAGTCTGTTCGTGTTTGCGTGTGCGTTGATTGCGGTCGGGCGGGGAGCCGGAGCGGAGGATTATGGAAGGGGAATCAGGGCGGGCTTGGCGGCCGGTTTTCGAGGGCGAAAGTATATAAATGGCGGGCAAACGGCGGCTTGCGGCAGAGAGCGGCCTCTGGATTTCCTCCGCTGAAAAGAATCTACGGGGAATCGGTAGGCGAGTTTTCGGGGTTGGCACTGACCGGATTTTGGTAGGGATGGCCCACGGAGGACATGGATTGGACACGGAAATCCGTGCCCTCCGCGTGGCACAAAAAAACCGGCCCCCGCATCCGGGAGCCGGCCCACTTTGAAATAAATAACGGTACTGCTCAAAGCCAAGTTAGTCGATTGGGGAGTCGGGATTGGAGATTGGGGACTGGGTCAGTCCGTCACCACCATTTTCCGGGTCAAAACGCCCGCCGAGGTCTCCAATCTGATTTGAAAAACACCGGCCGAGGGCAGGTCGGCCCGCTCGATTCTCAATTCGCCATATCCGCCGCCGGTCGGGAGGGCGTAGGCCGCCACCTCGCGCCCGGCCACGTCGAAGACGCGCACCGCCGCCCGCTCGGTTCCTGTCGGGAAGACGTAGCCGACGGTCGTTTCGGACTGCCACGGGTTGGGCGAGTTCTGCCGGAGTTCGAGCAAGTTGACTGGCGCGGCGATGGCCTGCCCGCCGCTGTTCTCGAGAAGTTCAGGTTGACGTCGAGTTTTTCCTCGCCGCGCCATGCGGCGGATTCGGTATAGCCTTTCGGCAGGTGGATGAAATCGGCCGCGCTGCCTGCTTTTTTGGAAATGAAATCGAGGCTAACAAATTCATTTTCAACGCTTTGCGCCCTGCCGGCCGCATTCTCCCAAATCATCGGGAGCAACCCCTCGCCCGTCCGAAGGAGGTTGAAGTTGTCCTCCGAAAGCCCGTTGGCCGGTTCGATTTTTTCGAGTGAAAGAGCCTCCGCGTCCCAGCCGAGCGTGGTTTGAAAAGCCTCGATTTCGGAAAACTCCCTCGCCCGAAGCGTCAGCCGAACCCGGTCGCCGGGCTGGAATTCTTTGTTCTCGACTAACAAGTCGAGGCTGCCAGCCGACCGGTCGCCCGACTCGACGAGGTTGTTCGGAATCGCGTCGCCCGTGAGGTCGCCGATTTTGATGCCGACGAAATTGCCCGTCATGCCGCTCGGCGCGAGACCGTTGATGGACTTCGCCTCGGGGAAGATTTCTTTGAACGGGTCGGCCGGGTCGGGGAAGACGTAGCCCGCGTCGACGAAGCGCCAGGAGTCATTGGCCGGGAAGTCGGTGTAGATGCCGAGCACCAGTTTGCGCAGCTCGACGATGTCGAACGTGGTCAGCGAGTTGTTGTGGTTGATGTCGGCCGCGATGATTTTGTATGGGCTGCCGAGCGGCTCGACGTTGAGGACGTGCTTCGCCAATTTCACGATGTCGAACGTCGAGACGCCGTTGGTCGGGTTGACATCTTTTTGGGGTTGAATCGAGTAGTTGCCGTTGACCGGCACGCCCGGGAAGGCGAAGCTCCCGTCGCTGCCGGTGATGACCGGGACGGCGTTCGAGCCGCCGAGGAGGGAGATTTTCACGTCCTCAACCTCTTGGTTCTTTTCGTTTTTAACGAAACCGGCGACCTGCGCGGTCTTTTGGCCGTTCGGGCAAACGCCAGCATTGTCTTGAACGATGACGTAAGTTGTGCAGAACGATTGATTGCCCGCCGCGTCGGTGACGAACATGTTGATGACGTTAGTCCCCACGTCCGCACAGGTGAAAACCTGCGATGTGACCGCCGTCGAGGGGGCGAGCGAGAATTTTAGCTGCGACTGCGGCGTGCAGTTGTCCGACGAGCTGCCCGCGTTGAAATCGGTCGCCCAGAGGGTGACCATGCCGTTCTGCATGAGATTAACTGATAAGCCGTTGAGGCAGACCGGCGTCGGCGCCTTGAGGTCTTTGACGAAGACTTTGATGGAGTGCACGGCCTGGTTTCCGCAACCGTCGAAAGCGCGGTATGTCACGTCGTAAACCCCCGCGACGATGTTTTGGAAAGGCCCGTAGCCCTGCCCGAACGGGCTGCTGACGGTGTACTGGATGCTCGCCGAGCAGTCCGTCGCCGAGACTTGTGGCAGCGTGACCGTCGCTACGCAGTTCGCGCCGACCTCGGCCGTGATGTCGCCCGGCGGGTTGACGAAGACGGGCGGCGTGTTGTCCATGATTTTCAGGGTCTGCGTGTACTCCCAGCGGCCGCCCGAGTTCGGGACGTTGGGGTTGTACTGGCACCAGTCGATGACGACCCATTTCCGCAAAATCTTCCAGCAGGCGGGCGGCGCGATTTGGAAGACCTCGTCCGTGTGGTTCACCCCGACCTGCGAGCAGGAGTAATTGACGGCCCCGAGGTTTGGCTGGTTGTACGGCGGCGGCAGTTTCGGCGGCGCGAGGCTGTCGGGCGAGGAGCAGGCGGTGATGGTGTAGTCGGGCGGCCATGAAATCTGGCTGCCGTTATAAGGAGTCGAGTTGACGATGGTGATGACCTGCGTGCAGATGGCCGTCCGTCCGCCGCTGTCGGTCGCCTTCCAGGTGCGGGTGATGGTGCCGGTGCCGCACATCCCGAAGTTGAAGTTCGGCGCGAGCTCGACGACGGTCGGCACTCCGCAATTGTCGGTCGCCGTCGCGGAGCCGTAGAGCTGCGCGAGGTTGCTGCCCGAGGAGTAGTCCTTGCACTGAACCGTCTTGTTCGCAGGGCAGGTGATGACGGGGTCGAGCTTGTCCTGAATCTCAACCTGAACCATGCAGTCGTTGTGGTTCCCGTTGCAATCCGTCACGCGGAGGATGACCGTCGAAACGCCCGCATCGGCGCAGGTGAAGGTGACGGACGGGCCGAAATCCGCCGTCGACCCCATTTTTTTCACGGAAAAAACCAGCGTCGTTTTCGCGCAGCAGTTGTCGTAGCTCCCGTTGTCGAAAGTCGCGGCGGGAACGGTGACCGTCCCGTTCGACCCCATCGAGACGACGGTGTAGCCGTCGCAGATGGCGACGGGGGCGGTCTCGTCCTCCACCGTCAGTTTCAACGAGCAACTCGACGAATTGCCGCAGCCGTCGGTGGCGACGTATTTTATCACGTGAACCCCGGCCGGGATGCCGGTGAGCGAGCCGCCGTTCGAGTTGATCGTCCCGAAGGGGGTGATGATTTTGACGGCGATGCTTGACGAGCAGTTGTCGGTCGCCGAGACCGGCGGGAAGTTGACGGCGGCCGAGCAGAAGCTCGGGTCGGTGTTCGCCGTCATGTCCGCCGGGCAGGCAAATATGGGCGGTTTGTCATCGACGATCTTGATGATCTGGAGGCTCGACTTGGTCATGTTGTTGCACCAGTCGACGACCGTCCATGTCCGCAAAATCTTGTAGGTGCCGTCGCAGATGGGCGCGGTCTGGTCGGTGTACGCGGCCGCCAGTTCGCAAAAACTGCCCTGCTCGATGGCGACGCCGCCGACGGTCGGGAAGCCGGTGACGCTGGGGTTCGTGTTCGGCGCGGGGGAGCATTGGAGGGCGGGAAGGGCGTTGCCGTCGAGGTTTTTGGGGAAATCGACCTGCCAGACGGTCTTTCTTTCCAAAAAGATGATTTGCGAGCAGGTCGCGGAGTTCCCATAATCGTCGACCGCGACCCACGAGCGGGTGAGGTAGCCGCTGTAATAGTTGCCCTGATAGGTCTGTGTGCAGTTGAGGTCGGTGAGCACGTCGGTTTTCGAGAGGGAGACGGACTGGTCGCAGTTGTCGCTGACGGTCGGGTATCCGATGGCAGGGTTGGTCGGCTCGAGGTTGGCGGTGGCGCAGGAGACCGTCTTGTTCGAGCAAGCGATGCTCGGCGGCAGTTTGTCCTCGATTTTGATTTGTCCCCAGCAGGAGTTTTGAGAGGCGTTGTGCGTCACCTTGACCGTGAGGGTCAGCCCGACCTGCGCGCAGGTGACTGTCGGGCTGGTCGGGATGGGCTGCCCGTTGAGGCCCATGACGGTGACGGTGAAGGCGTTCGGGCCCGTCGGCGAGCAGGAGAGCGGGTAGGCGTTGGTGAGCACCATTTGCGGGGTGATGGTGGCCTGTCCATTCTGGTTGAGGGAGACCTGCAAGAGGTTCTGGCAGGCGAGGGCGCACTGCGCCGAGAGGTTTGGCGGGACGGCGAGAGCGGCAAAAAGCCACACGGCGGCCAGCCGGGGGGAAAGGAATCGATGCATGGGATGTGCAAGTTTTGGATAAGGAATTGCCCCGATTGCTCGGCGGCATTCGTCGATAGGGATTAAAAGGAAGATTAGGCCCGGGGCTGCCCGAGAGTTCTTTCAGTACCGCTGAATGGATTGGAAATCAATTGGTTAGGATGGCCGACCCGTCGAAGCCAAGGCTAAAGTGGATTAGCGCCCAAGCTCGCGAACCGTGAACCGGCCATGTCGAACAAGGCTCACTCGCCGTGCCGTTCGCGCAGACGCAAGACCTGCGGAACCGTCGCCCCGTGGCGTAAAAACCGAATCAAATAGAAGATGGAAAAGACGAGGACGAGGCCGAGATAGAAGAGGCGGGAGAGGCCGCCGAATTGGGAAGAACCCTTGTTCATGGTAAATCAGTTTTGGAATAAAAGAATCGGGGGTGAGGCCCGGGATTAAAACTTTCGTGTGGCGAAGGTAGCGGCGTGGGCGAGTTTTCAAACAGCACTTTTTTTAATGTGAAATTTTAGGCCGGGTTTGCCGGGGCGGCGACACTCGGCCCCGCCGCGCCGCCTGCGGGCAGGTCGGTTTTTTTCCCGCCCGCTTAAGTGCTTTTTAGACCTCGGTTTAGGGTTTCGACAGAACTTCGCGGCACGATTTGGCCCCTGCCCCTCGGCGGGGGTTTTCATTCAAACAAACCGTTCAATGTCGTTCAAAAACTACCTGTCGCTGCTCGGAGCGGCCATTTTTTGCCTTGTGTTGGTGTCAAACTGCCGGTCGGACGGCCCCAAGAAGTCGGATGGCCAGCCTTCGGGCAACCAGCGGATGAGCGAGCTGCTTGAGAGCATTCGTAAGAAAAACCTGAACCCGGCGAACATCTTCTGCGCCGAGGCCAAAATCGAGAAGTTCCGCGCCGACCTCGCCCGCACGACCGACCCGGCGGCCCGCGCCGAAATCAACATCAAACTGGCCCAGGCCCTGCTCGAACAGGGCGACGAACAGGGCTCCGTCGCCATTTACGAAGACCTCATGAAGGCGGCGGGCGACGACAAAAAGAAGCGCGACGGCCTCCTCCCCTTCGTCGGCGTGGCGTACCTCCGGCTGGCCGAGCGCAACAACTGCATCATGGGCCACAACGCGGAGGCCTGCGTCATGCCCTTGCAAGGCGGCGGCATCCACAAGAACAAGGACGCGGCGCGGAAGGCTGCCCAGACCTTCGAGGAGCTCCTCTCCGTCGAGCCGGACAACCTCGACGCCCGCTGGCTGCTCAACATCGCCCACATGGCGCTCGGCGAGTACCCCGGCGGCGTGCCGAAAAAGTGGCTCATCCCGGGCCTCGACGCGCCGGACGCGCACCCCGTCAAGCCGTTCGCCGAGATGTCGATGGACGTGGGCGTGTCCGAAGACGACCGCGCCGGGGGCAGCATCACGGAGGACTTCGACAACGACGGCGACATCGACATCGTCACCTCCGCGTGGGGCCTCGACGACCCGATGCACTTTTTCCGAAACAACGGCGACGGGACATTTTCCGACATCTCCAAACAGACCGGCCTCGACAAGGTCATGGGCGGCCTCAACATCCAGCAGACCGACTACAACAACGACGGCCGCATGGACATCTGGGTGCTGCGCGGCGCGTGGCAGGGGCAGGAGGGCTACGGCGAGCAGCCCAACTCGCTCCTCCGCCAAAACCCCGATGGCACTTTCACCGACGTGACCATGGATGCCGGGCTGCTCTCCCTCCGCCCGACGCAGGCCGCGACGTGGAACGACTTCAACAACGACGGCTGGCTCGACGTCTTCATCGGAAACGAGACCTCCAGCGCCCGGGGCATTTACCCCTGTGAGCTGTACATCAACAACCAAAACGGCACCTTCACCAACATCGCCAGCCCGCAGACGCTCGAAATCACGGTCTTCGCAAAGGGCGTCGCCTCGGGCGACGTCGACAACGACGGCTGGCCCGACATCTTCATCTCCGCCCTCTCCGGCCAGAAAATCCTCCTCCGCAACCGTGCCATCCCGGGGCCGAAGCCCCAGTTCGAGTACGTCAGCCAGCTCGCCGGGCTGGACCGCGAGAAGGGGCATGCCTTCCCCTGCTGGTTCTTCGACTACGACAACGACGGCTTCCTCGACATCTTCAGCTGCAACTACGACTTCAACCGTCCACTCTCCTTTTACGAGGCCCGCGAGGCGCTGCACCCCTCGAATGACTGGGCGGGGAAGCCATACATCTTCCACAACAACCACAACGGCACCTTCTCCAACGTCAGCCTGCGGCTCGGGCTCAACAAGCCCACCTTCGCCATGGGCGCGAACTTCGGCGACATCGACAACGACGGCTGGCTCGACTTCTACCTCGCGACCGGCAACCCGAGCTACATGTCGCTCGTGCCGAACCGCCTTTTCCACAACATGGGCGGCCAGAAGTTCGAAGAGGTGACCAACTCCTCGCGCACCGGCAACCTCCAAAAAGGCCACGGCGTGAGCTTTGCCGACCTCGACAACGACGGCGACCAGGACATCCACAACGACCTCGGCGGGGCCTTCCTCGGCGACCACTACCCGAACTCGCTCTTCGTCAACCCCGGGCAGGCCGACGGCAACCATTTTATTTACATGAAGCTGGAAGGGGCGACCTCCAACCGCGCCGCCATCGGGGCGAACATCACGGTGAAATTCACTGAAAACGGCAAGCAGCGCATGGTCTACCGCGAGGTGAACTCTGGCGGCAGCTTCGGCTCCTCGCCGCTGCGGCGCGAAATCGGCATCGGAAAGGCTGCCGTCATTGACGAAATCACAGTGAAATGGCCCGCCAGCCGGACGGTGCAGATCCTCAAAAACGTCGCCGCCGACCAGCTCATCAAGATCACGGAGGGGAAGGACGGCTTCGAGAAGTTGCCGCTCCAGAAGATGGTGTTCAAGAAAGGGGGCGTGCCGATGTGCCCGGCGCCGCCGGCGCAGTAAAGACCTTCATTCTTCTACCACGGAGGCGCGGAGTCGAAAGGCTCTGCGCCTCTGTCTTTTTCATTCAGACCGCGTCCTTCCACCGCCACAAAAGCCGGCAGCCGACCGTCCGGTGCGGCCGCCAGGGTTCGGCCAGTTCGACCATCCTTTTCTTCAAGTCCCTGCCGGTTTCCGAAAGGCCGTAGAGTTTTTGAAAGCCCTGCTGGATGCCGAGGTCGTCGACGGGCAGCACGTCCGGGCGGCCGATGGTGAACATGAGTATCATCTCCACCGTCCAGCGGCCGACTCCTTTTATCCTGGTCAGAAACTGGATGATCTCCTCGTCGGTCATGGCCGACCAGTCGTGGCCGACGAGGTCGTTTTCGAGCGAGAACTGGGCGACGTTTTTCAAATAACCCGCCTTTTGGAAGGAAAGCCCGACCGATCGCAGCACCTGGTCGTCGAGGCCGAGCAGGGCCTTCGGGTCGGGATGCCCGTCGGGGAAGAGGTTGATGAAGCGGTCGAAAATCACGTCGGCCACCTTCGTCGAGAGCTGCTGGCTGACGATGCTCGAGCAGTTGGACGTAGACACTGCGCCCAGCCTGAAAGGGCGGCAGTTCGATTTTCTGGGCAAGGGGGCGCATCTCTTCGATGGTCGAAAGATGGGCGAGCGCGGGGCGGTAGTCCATGCTTTTTGTCCCGAAGCTCCAGCTTTGGGAGGGTTTTTATTGAGAAAAACAAAGCCCAAAGCTGGAGCTTTGGGACACAACGGCGCGAAAATAGACGGGTGGTCAACCGGAAATTCAGGTTAGTGGAATCACGGTTTTTTTTTCAAAAATTTTGTGACCCCCCACAGCCAAGCCAGTCAACAGGGGCGAACAGGGACAAGACTGGGGATGGACACGACACTTGAACGGCGGCCTGCTTGCCGCTATGCCGGGTGGGCTTTGGCTTTCAGCGGGCCATGTTAGTTTTGCGGCCAATGGGTTTGGAAGACCCTCACCAGCCCGACACGAATTGGCAAGCACGACATCGGACAACAAGCAACTGACGGACTCGGACATCATCCGCCGCTACCTCGAATCGCAGGACCAGGCCTGGTTCAGCCAGCTTTATTGGAGGTATGCCTCGAAAGTGTTCGGCAAGTGCATCTCCATCTTGCGCGACGAGCCGATGGCCCGCGACGCGGTGCAGGAAATCTTTATCAAGGTGCTCCTCAACTTGTCCAAGTTCAGCGAACAGAGCAGCTTCTCGACGTGGCTGTACAGCATCACCTACAACTTCTGCATCGACCTCATCCGCAAGCGGAAAAAGGACGCCCTTATCTTCACCGAGGACATGGGCCGCGTCGGTGACGGAAAGGACGCGGAAATCCCCGACGCCAAGCTCCTTGAGATGAAGACGACGCACCTGCAGGCCGTTCTCGAAAAACTCCCGCCCGGCGACCGCGCCATCCTGTTGATGAAATATCAGGACGACCTCTCCATCCGCGACATGGCCGCCGCCCTCGACAAGACGGAGAGCGCCATCAAGATGCAGATCATGCGGGCAAAAGCGAAGGCCAACTCGGTGTACGAAGCGATGTTCAGAAACAACCCCGACGCGGCCGACGCTTGGCTGGCGCGGGACAAGAATTAGGGGGACTGAGGGCCATGTCCCTCGCAAAACCGATGGCTATGTCCAACTTTAATGAACTCGAAGACAGCTTCCTGCGGGGCAGCGACCCTTCGGCGCTCCACGAAATCCACGAGCGGCTCGAGGGCCAGCGCGGCATGTTCCGGCTCTTCGCCGACGTGGCCGAGCTGTTCGTGCCGCAGACGGTCAACACCTTTTTCAAGATGATGGGCGTGACCGACGACGTGGTCAAGCCCCGCCAGTCCGGACCGCCCGGCGACCTGCTCGACTCGGGGAACATCCCCGGCGGGCGCGGATGACGCGCCCCTCCCGCACCGACCGACCCGCTGTTTGAGAACCAAGAAGAGACAATCAAAATGACCGGAAACTTTAGGAACTGCTTCCTCTCGCTCGTAGACCTGCCCGCCCTCATCAACTCGCTGCTGCAGAAGTTCCTCGGGGTCATCCCGAACCTGCTGGCGGCGCTGCTGGTCTTCACCATCGGCTACTACTTGAGCAAGGCGGTGGGCAAATTCATCCGCATGGCCATCGAGCGCGTCGGCATCGACCGGCTGGCGGCGCGGCTCAACGACGTGGAGTTCGTCCAGAAGTCGAAGATGGACCTCAAGCCGTCCTTCCTCCTCTCAAAGCTCGTCGGCTACGTCTTGATGCTCGTCTTCACCATCGCGGCGACCGATCTGCTGGGGATGCCCGCCGTCTCGCAGTTGATGAGCGACCTCATCAACTACATCCCGAACATCTTCTCTGCCATCATCGTGCTGGCACTCGGGCTGGTGCTGGCCGACTTCATGAAGAAAATCGTCGTGACGACCTGCCGCTCGCTCGGCATCGCGGCGGCGGGGATGATCGGGCAAGTGGTCTTCTTTTTCCTGTTCATCACCGTCGCCGTCAGCGCGCTGGCGCAGGCGAAGATCGACACGGCCTTCATGTCGTCGAACCTGACGGTACTGCTCGGTGCGGGCGCGGCGGCGTTCGCCTTCGGCTACGGGCTGGCCTCGCGCGACCTCATCTCCAACTTCCTCGCCGGTTATTACAGCCGCCAAAAAGTGAAGCGCGGCGACCTCATCGGCATCGACGGCGTGCGCGGCGAGGTCGTGGCGATGGACTCGTCGAGCCTCACCGTCTGGGCCGACGGGCGGCACGTCGTCGTCCCGATGGGCAAGCTGACCACGGAGAAGCTCGAAATCTTCCACCGCCCGCCCGCCGAGGGGCTTTCGAAAATCGAGGAAAACAAGAATGGCTGAAGCTCGGGCCATCGGCCGACCCGGCCTCGAAGCCAAGCACGATTTTTGGATGTGAAACTGGCCGTTTCGCAGCACAAATACCTCCCCAAAACCCCAACTGGAACGGCACTTCAACCAACTTCGTCAATTTTCAAAACTCGATTGTATTCTATGAAAAGGGCAATTACCTCCCTCTCCCTCCTCCTTTTCTTCGCCCTCGGCACCGCCCTCGGGCAGGCTGGCGACGACCGCATGAAAGAAGTCAAGGCTGCCATGAAAGGCTCCGACGTCGGACTGTGGAAGCGCGGCGGCGGCTTCGGCTTCGACCTTTCGGGCCTCGGCATCGCCAACCCGCGCATCGGTGCCGGGCAGAACCGTTTCGGAATCGGCGGCCTCGGCACCTTCTTCGCCGACAAGAAACAGGACAAGAACTTTTGGGAGAACAACCTCTCACTCCAGCTCGGCGTCGTGCGCATCGGCGGCAGCGAGCAGGACTTCCAAAAGGGCATCGACGTCTTCCGCGGCTCCTCGAAGGCCGGGCGCAGCATCACGAAGAACAACAAGTTCTACGCCTCCGCGCTCGCCATCGCCACGACCTCCATCCTCAAGACCTACGCCGGCAACTACCTCCAGGAGCACAACGAGGGAGACCTCGTCATCAGCAAGTTCCTCAACCCGGTGCAGCTGCAGTTCCACCCCGGCGTCGAGTGGCGGCCCAACGAGCACTTCAGCGCGCTGCTCTCGCCGGTCGGCTACGTCGGCATCTTCGTGCCGGACGAGAAGATTGCAGCTCAGAACATCCACGGCAACGAGCTCGGCAAGACCTACCGCCACCAGCTCGTGCCGTCGCTCAACGCCGGCTACAAGGACAAGTTCCTCGGCGACCGCGTCTCGCTCGTCTCGACCATCAACCTGACGACCAACTACCTCGACCACCCCTTCACCTGGACGGCGCTCAACTTCTGGCAGAACAACGTCTCCATCGCCCTCTGGAAGGGACTCTCGCTCGACCTCTTCGGCGAGGCCGCCTACGACCACCTCAAGCCGGTCATCAAGGACTCGAACAACGACGGCATCCTCGACCCCGGCGTCATCACCGCCCCGGCGAAGGACGGCGACCTGCCCACCACCACGCTCGACCGCCTCGGCCGCAGCACCCAGTGGATCGGCTCGTTCCTGTTGAAGTACAACATGACGCTCTGATTTTTTCAGCGGCAAAAACAAAAGCGGCTCAACCGGGGGAACCCAGTTGAGCCGCTTCTTTTTTGGCCCCGGTTGGCGTCCTCGCCAACTACCCGTTCAAAGCCCGAGCTTCTTCTTGACCAGCTCCATCACGTCCTCCGAGTCGCTGGCGAAAAGGGCGGCACCGGTGCTCGTGTCGAAGATCATGGCAAAGCCGCCCTCTTTCCCGACGGCCTTGATGGCCTCGTCGACCTTGTTCAGAATCGGGTCGAGGAGCTGTTGGCGGCGCACGTTGACGATGTTCTGCACACTCTTCTCAAACTCCTGCCCCTCGCTCTGCATCTTCTGCAAATCGGCCTCGCGGGCCTGCATCTGCAGCTGGGTGAGCGTGCCTGCGTCGTGGTCCTTTTGGTAAGACTCGACGGCGGCCTGGAAGTTCTTGGCCATCGCCTCCTGCTTGGCGCCCATCGCGTCGCCGAAGAGCTTGAGGGAGTCGTTGGCGACCTTCACCTCTGGCATCAGCTGGAGGAGGTTGCCCGAGTTGAGGTGGCCGAACTTCTGCTGCGCCGAGCCTGTCTGTGCCGCCGCGAAAAAGAGGGAGAAGGCGAGCATGACGAATTTCATCCGTGCGTTCATGTGCTGAAAATTGGCTGATTTTGGTGAAAAACTGGGGCGAAAGTAGAATGCCGCTTCGAGCAGAGGCCCCGGTGCCGGTTATAGTTTTGAAAATGCCGGGGGCGGCCGGCGTTGTGAAAAACAAAAACCCCGCCGCCTGCCCGAAGGTGGGCACCTTTCTATCTTCACCCCTCGCTAAACACGCGCTGACGGCAGCGCCATGATGAGAAAAACGTCGCACTGAATGAACTGGCTCGAATCCCTCCTCGCCTCGGAAGCTGTCCAGAAGGTTGTTTTCTATTGGAAAAAAGTGGCCGACCCGGCCGCCTCGGCATGGCGGGCGGTCACGGCGCCCGTCCGGCGCGCCTTCCAGCCGCTGACCGACCGCTGGCTGGTTCTGACCGCGCCGCTGCGCGAAAGGTGGGCAGCCTTTTCAAAGGTGAACCCGCGCTCGGCATGGGCCCTCGGATGGATGGGCTGGCTCGCCCAATGGGGCTTCGGCATCCTCGCCGCGATGGTCTTCCTCACCTGGCTCGGCGTTTTCGGGCACATGCCGTCGAAAGATGAATTGAGAAACATCCAGACGGCCAACTCGACCGAGATCTTCTCGCAGGACTCGGTGCTGCTCGGCAAGTATTTCATCGAGAACAGAAACTCCATCGCCCTCTCCGACATCAGCCCGAACGTGGTCAACGCGCTCATCTCGACGGAGGACAAGCGCTTCCTCGAGCACCGGGGCATCGACTGGCTGGGCTGGGTGCGCGTCGCTGTCAAGACCGTCCTGCGCGGCAACGAGGCAAGCGGCGGCGGCTCCACTTTGAGCCAACAGCTCGCCAAAAACCTCTACCCGAGAAAGAACTATTGGGTGCCGGGCGTGGGCCTCGTCATCAACAAAATCAGGGAGAACATCATCGGAATCCGGCTGGAGGACATCTACTCAAAGGACGAAATCCTCGCCCTCTACCTCAACACCGTGCCCTATGGCGGCGACATCTTCGGCGTGTCGGTCGCGGCTAAAAGGTATTACGGCAAGAAGGCGAAAGACCTGACCGTCGACCAGGCCGCGCTGCTCGTCGGGATGCTCAAGGCGACCACGCGGTACAACCCCGTCCGCAACCCAAAGCTGGCGAAGGAGCGGCAGATGACCGTCCTGCGCCTGATGGCCGACAACGGGAAGATCAGCCACGAGGAGTTCGAAAAGCTCAAAAACAAGCCGCTCGGCGTCATCAAAGCGAAATCCGAGAGCGGCAACGAGGGCCTCGCCACCTATTTCCGCGAGACGATGCGGCTCGACCTGCCGAAGATTTTGGAGAACCACAAAAAGGAGGACGGCAAGCCGTACAACATCTACACCGACGGCCTGCGCGTCTACACGACCATCAACTCGACCCTGCAGGGCTACGCCGAGGACGCGGTGAAGGAGCACATGGCGAAGCTCCAAAAGCAGTTCGACCAGCACTGGAAGGGCTTCAAGGACAAGCCCTGGGGCGACGACAAATGGATTTTGGAGGAGGTCAAAAAGAGCGACCGCTGGGAGGCCCTCGAAAAATCGGGCATGAAGGAGGCCGAAATCCTCCAAAACTTCGAGGAAAAGGTGCCGATGACCGTCTTCTCGTGGTCTCGCACGACGAGCGAGGTCGACACGACGATGTCGCCGCTCGACTCGGTGCGCTACTACTTCTGCCTGCTCAACACCGGCTTTGTCTGCATGGACCACAAGAGCGGCGCCATCCGGGCCTGGGTCGGCGGCACGAATTTCAAATACTTCAAGTACGACCACGTCGAGTCGCGGCGGCAGGTGGGGTCAACGTTCAAGCCCATCGTCTACTCGGCCGCGCTGCGCGACAGCATCCTGCCGAACGAGTACATCGCCAACCAGTTGAAGAAAATCGGGAAGAACCAGGACTGGGAGCCGCACAACGCCGACGAGCACTACGGCGGCTTCTACACCGTCGCGGGCGGGCTGCGCTCGTCGGTCAACGTCATCGCGGCGCAGCTCATCGAAAAGGTGGGCCTCCAGGAGACCATCGACCTGGCGGCGAAAATGGGCGTGACCTCGAAAATCCCGTTCGAGTTCGGCATCTCGCTCGGCGCGGTCGACGTGTCGCTCTACGACATGATGAAGGTCTACGGGACCATCGCCAACCACGGCATCCGGCCCGATCCCTTTTACATTAGAAGGATTGAGACAAAGGACGGCCGCGTCATCGTCGACTTCGAAAAGGAAAGAAAGGACGCCATCAAGGCCAAAACGCCCCGCGACACCGCCCTGACCGACTGGCAGGCGGGCCTCATGACCAAGATGATGGAGGGCGTCATAAACAGCGGCACGGGCCGCCGCTTCCGCAGCTATGTCGGCTACGGGGCCGAGTTCGCGGGCAAGACGGGGACGACGCAGAACCAGTCGGACGGCTGGTTCATCTGCTTCAACCCGGCACTGGTGACGGGCGCGTGGGTCGGCGCCGAAAGCCCGGCGGTGCGCTTCCGCTCGATGGCGCTGGGGCAGGGGTCGTCGATGGCGCTCCCCATCGTCGGCGGCTTCTGGAACCGGGTGGCGCGGGAGCCGAAGTACGCAGCTATGCTCTCGGCCAAGTTTGTGCGGCCGAAGGCAAACATCGACCAGTATTTTTGGAGCCCGCCGTTCGTTGGCGGGCGGGCCGACACCTTCCGCGTCCGCGAGATGGGCATCGACACGGTCAGCCCGATGTATGCACAGAGCCTGCGCGAGCAGATCCTAACCCTCTTCCCCGACGACTCGGAGGAAGCCACCGAGGGAGGCGGCGAGGGCGCGGGCGACATCCTAAAAGACCCCAATGCGTTCAAGGACGAAAAGGAAAAGGCCCGCGACGACGCCAAAAAGCCCAAGCTCGGCGAGAGGATTGGCGATAAAGTCCGCGACCTGTTCAACAAAAAGGACGACAAGGGCAAAAAGCCCGAGCCGCCCCCGCGACAACCAGCCAAGCCCGCGCCGAAGCCGGTCGACCCCGAAAAGACGGGGTGGTAGCCCTCGGCCTGCCTTTTGACTTTAAATTTTTGCCTTCCCAAAATGGCAACCGACGTTTTCAGGCCCCGCCAGCAGACCATCCAACTGGTCTTTTTCTCCGCCGCGCTGCTCCTCGTCGGGCGGGCGGCGCAGCTCCAGCTTTTCTCCAGCCAGTACCGCCTTCAGGCCGACGCGACGACCATCGACCAGACGACCGTCTACCCGTCGCGAGGCCAGATTTTCGACAGAAAAGGGAATTTGCTCGTCAACAACGAGGCCGTCTACGACCTCATGGTGACCTACAACCAAATCTCGCCGAAGATGGACACGGCGCGGTTCTGCGAGCTGACGGGCATCACGAGGGAGCAGTTTTTGGAGAACCTCAACAAGAACTGGGCCTCGGGCCGCTATTCGAAGGCTGTCCCTTTTGTCTTCTTGAAGAAGATGTCGCCTGCCTCGTTCGCCTCGTTTCAGGAGTTCATGAGCGAGTTTCCGGGGTTTTTCGCCCAGTTGCGGGTGATTCGGGGCTATCCGTACCACAGCGGGGGCCACGTCCTCGGTTATATCAATGAAGTCAACGACCGCGACATCGAGCGCGGAAAGCCCTTCTACCTCCCCGGCGACTACATCGGCGCGGGCGGCCTCGAACAGGCCTATGAAACCGAGCTGCGGGGGCAAAAAGGGTCGAAGTACGTCCTCCGCGACAACCTTGGCCGCTCGGTCGGGCCGTACAAGGGCGGCCAGTTCGACACCCTCGCCGTCAGCGGGGCCGACATGATTTCTTCCATTGACGGCGAGCTGCAGTCCTACGGCGAAAAGCTGATGCAGGGGAAGACGGGGTCCATCGTCGCCATCGAGCCGAGGACGGGGGAGATTTTGGCCATGGTCAGCGCGCCTTTTTACGACCCAAACCTGCTGACCCTCACGGCCGATCGGGGCGCGATTTTCGACACGCTGCTGCACAACCCGCTCAAGCCCTTTTTCGACCGGACGGTCATGGCGAAATACCCGCCCGGCTCGATTTTCAAAACCCTCGTCGGCCTCGTCGGGATGCAGACGGGGACGCTGCCCCCCAACCGGGGCTTCAACTGCGTGGGCGGCTATTATTACGGAGGGAGGCTCTACAAGTGCACCCACGTCCACGGCTATGTGCCGAACATGGTGGAGGGGGTGCTGCACTCGTGCAACGCCTATTTTTTCAGCGGCCTGCGCGAGGTCGTCGACGGCTTCGGCTACACGAAGCCGCAGGTCGGGCTGGACACCTTGAACAAGTACCTGCGCCAGTTCGGCCTCGGCGGCCAGCTCGGCATCGACTACCCGAACGAGAACGCGGGCAACATCGCCACCTCCGCCTATTACGACAAAATCTACCCCAAAAAGCTCGGCGGCTGGCGCAGCCCGACCATCATGTCCATCGGAATCGGGCAGGGCGAGGAGCAGCTCACGACGCTCCAGATGGCCAACATCGCCTGCGCCATCGCCAACAAGGGATATTGGTTTCCGCCGCACCTCGCCAAAGAGTTCCGCGACAAGAAAACCCTCATCCCCATCCGGTTTCGGACGAAGAAAACCATCGACATCAAGCGCGAATACTTCGACATCATCACCGAGGGCATGGCCGAGTGCGTCAACAGGGGCACGGCCACCATCGCCCGCCTGCCCGGCATCCAGGTCTGCGGCAAGACCGGCACCTCGCAGAACCCGCACGGCGAGGACCACTCGGTCTTCGTGGCCTTTGCGCCGAAGGACAACCCGCGTATCGCCATCGCCGTCTTCGTCGAGAACGCGGGCTTCGGGGCGACCTACGCCGCGCCCATCGCCAGTTTGATGATTGAAAAATACCTCAACGGGAAGATTGCGCCCGACCGCATCGCCATCGAGGAGCGGATGGTCAAGGCGAACCTCGTCGACAAGTACCTCGCCGAGGCATACGGCATCCAAAAGCCGCGACCCGGCAACGAGGAAAATGCCGAACCGACCCCCGCCGTCGCCCCCGGCGACACCCTGCCGCCGACGAGCATCGTGCCGAAAGAGGACAACTGACCCCGGTTTCCCCGAAAAAGAAAAGGCAGCCCCGGCGTCGGGGCTGCCTTTTTGCTTTCCAATGGCCCAAAAGTTTAGGCGACCGCGATGGTCTTCACGGCCGGCTTGACCGGCACGACCTTTTGGATGGTGAGCTTCAAAACGCCGTCGGCATAGGCCGCCGAGATGCTGTCAACATCGACGGTCTCGGGCAGGTGGAAGCTGCGGCTCATCTGCGTGGTGCCGAACTCGCGGCGCTGCCATTTTTCGCCGTTCGATTCGGTCGACTCGTTCTTTTTGGCACTGACTGTCAGGAGGTCGTCTTCGACGGAGACCGTAAACTCGTCCTTCGAAAAGCCGGGCGCGGCGATTTGCAGCTCAAAGCTCGTCTCGCTTTCGAGGACGTTGACGGCCGGGCGGGCCATCGGCTCGAAGCGGTCGTTGAGCGAGTTGAGCGCGGTGTTGGCGAGCTGGTTGATGAGGCCGCCGAAAGGCATCGGATGAAATTTGACTTGGGTCATGTTTTAAAAATTTTAAGGTTGAGAGAAATGTCCAGCGGTCGGTTGGGGCGACGCTGGTCTTTTTTCAATTGCCGGGCCAAGCGGGGTTTTCGGTCGTTTTTGCAGGAAGAGGGCAATATTTGACTGCCATAATGGCAAAATAATTTTTGAATCATGTCAAAATGGCAGCTCTCGAACCTTCTCATAATACCTACTGACTTTTTAGCTTCGCCACAAAATCGACCCAATGCCCAGTAGTTTAGAATCGATTACAATCAAAGGCTTTAAGAGTATCCAAAACCTTGAGCAATTCAGACCGGGGAGAATTAATCTGTTGATAGGGCAGAACGGAGCCGGCAAATCAAACCTAATCTCTTTTTTCAGATTCCTTTCTTGGATGGTGCAGGCCGAGAGGCTTCAAGCTTTCATCAGTAAATCAGGCGGGGGGAGTGCCATTCTATTTGATGGCCCCGCAATCACTAAACAGATAATCTGCGAACTGATAATCGGCACTGACTCTGGCCGTGACGAATACTATTTTGAATTAGGTCACGCTGCCGGTGACACTTTGATATTCATGGACGAAAGGATTAGGTTTTCTGGAAAAGGGAAGGAGCCAAACTCAAGGTGGTTCCAACTTGGTGCCGGACACC